>JAHBYL010000028.1 GCA_019635955.1 Parvibaculum sp. | reverse complement strand
ACGCGGGTTGATGCGCTCCGCCGCGAGCCTGAGCTACCGGCAGGTGCAGGAGGCGATCGACGGAAGGCCGGACGACATAGCCGGCCCGCTGCTCGAACCCGTGCTGAAGCCGCTATGGGCGGCCTATCGCATCATCGCCAAGGCCCGCGAGGTGCGCGCGCCGCTCGATCTCGACCTGCCGGAACACAAGATCGACATCGGCGCGGACGGACGCATCGCGGGCGTGCGCATCGGCGACAAGTTCGAATCGATGAAGCTCATCGAGGAGTTCATGATCCAGGCGAATGTCTGCGCCGCCGAGCAGGCGGAAGCCGTGCGCCGCAATGTGATCTACCGCATCCATGATGCGCCCTCGCGCGAGAAGCTGGTGGCGCTGGCGGAGTTCCTCGCAACGCTGAACCTGAACTTCACTAAAGGCGAGAATATCCGCCCCGCGAATTTCAACCGCATCCTTCGTGAAGTAGACGGCACCGAGCATGACCGCATCGTCTCCGACGTGGTGCTGCGCAGCCAGGCGCAGGCGGTCTACTCGCCGGACAATATCGGCCATTTTGGCCTGAACCTGCGCCGCTATGCCCACTTCACCTCGCCCATCCGCCGCTATGCGGACCTCACCGTGCATCGCGCGCTGGTGGCGGGGCTCGGTCTCGGCAAGGACGGGCAGACGGATGACGAGCTCGCGGAGTTGGCCGAGATCGCCGAACACATTTCGATGACCGAGCGCCGCTCGATGCTCGCCGAGCGCGATTCGAAGGACCGCTTCATTGCCGCTTTCCTCGAGGCCCGCATCGGCGCGGAATTCACCGGCCGTATCGGCGGCGTGACCCGCTTCGGCCTTTTCGTGAAGCTCGACGAGACGGGCGCGGACGGCTTCGTGCCGATCTCGTCGCTCGGCGGCGACTTCTTCCATCACGACGAGATCATTCATGCGCTGATCGGCCAGCGCACCCGCATCGCTTATTCGCTGGGCGATGCCGTCCGCGTGCGCCTTGCGGAAGCGGTGCCCGTCACGGGCGGGTTGCGCTTCGACCTCATCGAGGGTGGCAGCGAGGCCCCCAAGGGCGCCGGCCGCCGCACCCGCGCGCCGTCAGGCCGGACGGGCGCCAAGCGCGGCAAATATGGCAAGCAGACCCGGGGCAAGGGTTCCCGGCGGTAACACCCTGCCGCGCGGCAACCTGCCACATTTCTTCTCGCCGCCAATCCGACCATTTTGCTCAGGTAAGCCGACCCCGCCCCAGCCTTTGGAACCAGCGCGCATGGATATGACCGATACCCGCATCTACGAGACAGCTGAGCCCGCCCCCCGGCCGCTCATGCCCTCGATGCTGCGCGGGTTCTTCGGCCGCTGCCCGGCCTGCGGCAAGGGCAATGCTTTCCGGAAGTTCCTGAAGGTATCCGACCACTGTCCCTCCTGCGGCGAGGAATTGCTTCACCACCGCGCCGATGATGCGCCGCCCTATTTCACCATCATGGTGGTGGGCCATGTGGTGGTGCCCATGCTGCTCTGGGCCGAACTCGCCTTCACCCCGCCGGTCTGGCTTCACATGGTCATCTGGCCGACGCTGACGCTGGTCCTCTCGCTCGCCCTCCTGCCCCGGATCAAGGGCGCCGTGGTCGGCTGGCAATGGGCGCTGCGCATGCACGGCTTTGGCGGCGAGACGGACGACTGATCTCCCCCTTCGCCGTTGCTACCCCTCCCGATTGCCGTCAAACTCGGCATTCTACCATGGGGGGAGAATATGATCAGCTTTCAGAATATCGGTCGCATCGCGCTCGGCCTCACGCTTGTGGCTTCGCTCGCGTCATGTGCACCCACAAAATCGCGTCCTTACTCGCCAAACGCGCAGCAGAGTACAGCTTCGCCCGCAGAACTTCGGGCCATACGGGAAGCCATCCAGAACCAAGATTGTCGTGCCATAAACCCGGACAACATATCCAAGCAATATACGGGCATCGACGTCTACCGCGCCCTTTCAGATATCCCGATTGAAGAAGTGCATTCGTTCTATGCGAATAAGACCCATGTCAGCTACGACTTGGGCCGTCACGGGACGCAGATCGAATATACGACTGCCGATGGCGAAGCCCATCTCTGGTATCCCGGAAACAGCCGCATTCTTCACGGCCGATGGAAGGCACAGCGAGACGGCGACCAAACGAAGATCTGCTTCGCATACGGAGATGGAACCTACAACCCGCAGACGGGCCATAGCGGGGGCGATTTCGAATGCGGATCTTTTCACTCTTCACGCATGACAGTTGTCGACCTCGTGGATGGCGATGTTTTCGCATTGGCGAGGACGGATGACGTTTCGAAGCGTCTCGAAAAAGAAGCGGTAAAGCCATTCGTACCGAATTGCCTGCCGGTCAAAATCCCGCATCTGACCGACGGCAAATCACCCGCCCAGCATTTGCTTGCGATCTATCCTCCACAGCCGACGCGCTGACTTTCAAATCCGTGACGCAGGGGCTTTCCCCTGCGTCATTCTTGCTGGCTTGTGAATGGGAACTCGCCGTTGCATCCTGTCCCCAACAAGCATTCGACAACAGGGACGGAATCATGAGCGCAGGCGAAGGGGCGATCTTCGATCCGAAGAAATCGCGCGAACAGGAATATCGCGAGGCAACGCAGGGCAAGGCTGTGCGGCCGCGCGACGCCTCGACGCTCATCATCGTCCGCCGCGACAGCGCGACCCCGCAGGTGCTGATGGGTCAGCGCCATGCGAACCACAAATTCATGCCGAACAAGTTCGTCTTTCCGGGCGGCCGCGTCGACCGCGCCGACAGCCGCATCCGCCCGGCGCAGGACCTGCGCGAGCCGGTGGCGCGGCGGCTGATGGTGCGCATGTCCGGCAAGCCGTCGGAGCTGCGCGCGCGGGCGCTCGCGATGGCAGCGATCCGCGAAACCTTCGAGGAGACGGGGCTCGTCATCGGCAAGAAAATGACCGCGCCGCAAACGAGCAAGCATCCGGACTGGGCTGACTATTTCGCGCAAGGCGTCGCGCCCGCCCTTGGGCATCTCGATTTCGTTGCCCGCGCCATCACGCCGCCCTATCGCACGCGCCGCTTCGATACGCGCTTCTTCATCGCCGATGCGGAAGCGATCCAGGGCGACCCGATGAAGGTGACGGGCTCCGGCGAACTGCAGGGTCTCCACTGGCTCACCATCGACGATGCGCGCGGCCTCGACCTGCCGAACATTACCCGCGTCGTGCTGGACGAACTCGACGAACGCCTGTCGCTCGCCAGGGCCGCGCAGGCGCGCCGCGCCGTGCCCTTCGTCTATTTCCGCAATGGCAATGCCATTCGCGACGCGATCGGGAACTGACGCCGTGAACGACATGGCCAACACGAAGCGCGGCATCCGCCCGCGCGATGCTGCAAGCCTCGTACTGATCGATGACAGCGCAGGCGAACCGCGCATCCTGATGGGGCGGCGCCACTCGCGCATGAAATTCATCCCAGATGCTTTCGTCTTTCCGGGCGGCAAGCTCGACCAGGGCGATATCGGCGTGCGGCCTTCCTCGGGCTTTGCCGCTACGACCGCCGAGGCCGTGTCGCGCGCCGCTGCCTCGCGTTTGAAGGCAGAGGCGCTGGCCGCCGCCGCCATCCGCGAAACCTTCGAGGAGACGGGGCTCATCGTCGCCGAGCCCGGCGATGTCGGCGATGTCGCGGGCAATGCCTGGGACCCGTTCCGCGAGCGCGGCCTCGCACCCCGCCTCGACGTGCTCGATTTCGTCGCCCGCGCGATCACGCCCGCATCGAGCCCGATCCGCTTTCACGCACGATTCTTTGCCGCGAATGCGCAGGCTGCCAGCGGCGACCTGAAAGGCAGCGGCGAGCTGGAAGACCTCGGCTGGTACACGGTTTCGGAAGCCCTGAAACTCCCCGTGATCGACGTGACCGAATTCGTGCTCCACGAGATCGCTCGCCGCCACAAGGGCGAGCACCGCGCCCGCGCGCCGCTCTACAGCTACCGGAACGACAAGCCCGTCGTGCGGGGCTGAGGCCCCTCCCCGATGACAAATGCCGAAAACTCGGCTATCGCCTGAGGCATGACCGAAAAGAGCCTCACCATGGTGGCCGACGCGCCGCTCACCGAAAGGGAGCGCAAGCGCAGCCTCGTCGCCGTCATCGCCTGCATTTCCGTGGTCGGCATGGGACTTGGCGTCTCGATCCCGCTGCTCGCGCTGATGATGGAGCGGAACGGTGTGCCCGCCTCCATCATCGGCCTCAACACGGCGATGCCGGCGCTCGCCACCTTCCTGATGACGCCCTTCATTCCGGCGCTGCTGCGGCGCATACCGGCGATCCCCTTCCTTCTCGGCTGCATCGCCATCTCCGCCATCGCGATGCCCTCCTATTACTACTTTCCGAATGTCTGGCTCTGGTTCTTCATCCGCTTCATGAACGGGCTGGCGCTGACCGGCCTTTTCGTCGTTTCGGAGTTCTGGGTGAACATGCTGGCCGACGACCGGAACCGCGGCCGCCTCATCGGCATCTACGGCACGGTGCTTTCCTGCGGCTTCGCGTCCGGCCCGGTCCTGCTCTTCCTCGTCGGCACGCAGGGCATCGCGCCCTTCGCCGTTATCGGCGCCTTGATCCTGTCCGCCGCCGTGCCGCTCGTCCTGTTCGGGCGCGGCCTCGCGCCGCGCATCACCGAGCGGCCGAGCCATGCCTTCGTGACCTTTCTCGTGGCCGCACCCGCCGCCACGCTGGCGGGCTTCGTCTATGGCGCGACCGAAACCAACATCTTCAACATGCTGCCCGTCTATGGCGTCCGCATCGGCCTCACCGAACAGGCCGCCGCCTTCGTGCTGTCGCTCTTCGCGGCAGGCAACATCCTGCTGCAGATCCCGATCGGCATATGGTCGGACCGCACCGACCGCCGCCTCGTCCTGCTCTTCTGCGCGACGGTTGGCCTTGCGGGCACGCTGGCGCTGCCTTTCGTCATGCATTCGATCTGGCTTTTCGCACCGACGCTGTTCTTCTTCGGCGGCGTGGTGGTCGGCATGTACACGGTGGGTCTGACGCTGCTCGGCGAACGCTTCAAGGGCGCGAATCTCGCCGCCGCCAATGCCGCCTTCGTGATGATGTTCTCGCTCGGCGCACTCGTCGGCCCGCCCCTGGCCGGCACCGCCATGGACCTCTGGGACCCGCATGGCCTGATCGTCGCCATGGCGAGCCTTTGCGCCCTCTATGTCGCGGTTGCGGGCTGGCGCTACTTCACCGCACCGAGAGTCGCCTCCAGATCAAATTCCAAATAGAATTCCGGGCATTCTTGGGACCAGCCTCCCAATAACTCTGTATCGGGAAAATCGGGGCGACAAAGATGGCACATCGGTTCATCCTGCTTTGCGCGATAGTCGGCTCAGTCCTCCTCGCGGGCTGCGATGTGCTGTATGGGATAAGCTCCGAAAAGACTGTGCCCGGCCCGCCGCCCGACGATCAATGCATCATCGCTGCACTACAGGGAACCCCGGGCGTCCTGGGCGTTCGCAAGATAATTGTTGGGCCTGACGGTTGGCCAATTGACGACAAGGAACCGGTAGATGAAATTCCAATCAAACATTTTCACTACCGGATAATCGACGATTTCGGTCCTACTCTGACGATCGAGAAATATCGGGAAGGAAACAAGTACCGCGTTTCCCATTCTATGCAGAACCTAAACGAACCTATCCCCCCGGAGCACATAAACCTTGCCCTCCCGATCATGCACTCGGTTGAACAACGCATTACCCGCGAATGCGGATTGCACATTGACAGCGGCATGAACCGTTTCTGCAGGCCGGACTGCTTACTCGGAACCAAATAAAGAAGACTTTCATCCACCGCGATTGAACGGCAATCGGGAACCGGCTAGATTCGCGCCGTCTCCATCGGAGGATTTCGCGCGATGCCCGGATTGATCGACTGAATTGAGGCCCGTCCGGCCTTGTCGGAAAAGCGTGCTGCCCCGAAAGGGTATGGCCGCAGGACAGTCGATTGTTCCGATCCATCCTTCGCGGGGCTCATCCGATGGCGTATTTCCGCAATCGCACCGTCAACCTGCTCAACCTTCACTACTGGATTCACGCCGTCGCCGTGACCGGCGGCAGCGCCTTCTTCGTCACCTATCTGCTGAAATCGGGCGTGCCCGCCCCGACGGTGCTTTCGTCTTTCGCGCTCATTCTGCTCGGGCGCTTTCTCATCCGCCCGCTGATTGTCCCGCTCACCATACGCTGGGGCATGCGCACTATGGTCATCGCCGGCACGCTCCTGACGGCCTTGCAGTTTCCGCTGCTCGCCGATGTCGAGGGCGTCGGTTACATGCTCGCGATCCTCATCGTCGTTTCGTCCATCGGCGACACGGTCTACTGGTCGACCTATCACGCCTATTTCGCGACGCTCGGCGACGACGAGCATCGCGGTCATCAGATCGGCGTCCGCGAGGCGGTCACCGCCATTGTCGGCGTCGTGAGCCCGCTCATGACCGGCCTTCTCCTCGTCACCTACGGACCCCGCGCCGCTTTCAGCCTTGCTACCGTCTTCTGCATCGCCTCCGCCCTGCCGCTCCTGCGCACGCCGGAGGTCCACGTCGCGCGCAACGTCCCCAGCGCCTTCAGGGCGTCGATACCCGGCATGCTGCTGTTCCTGGCCGATGGCTGGATCATGTCGGGTTACGTCTTCGTCTGGCAGATCGCGCTCTTCACATCGCTCAACGAAGACTTCCTCGCCTATGGCGGCGCGCTGGCGCTCGCCGCCGTCATCGGCGGCATCGGCAGCCTGACGCTCGGCCGCCACATCGATGCAGGCCATGGCAGCCGCGCCGTCGTCTATGCCTTCGCCACTTTCGCCCTCATCATCATCCTGCGCGCTGTCGCCACCGGCAACGCGACCGTGGCCGTTCTGGCGAATGCCCTCGGCGCGCTGGGCGCCTGCCTCTATGTCCCGACGCTCATGACCGCCGTCTACACGCAGGCGAAGCGCGCGCCCTGCACCTTGCGATTCCATGTCGCAACCGAGGGCGGCTGGGACATTGGCGGCGCAAGCGGCCTCTTCTGCGCTGCCCTTGCCATTCACCTTGGCCTGCCGATCTGGACGGGTATTCTCATGTCGCTTTTGGGGGTGGGGGCCATGGTCCTCCTCCTGCAGCGCTATTACGCGCCCCGCCCGGGCTTGACTTACCCGTCGCCGTGAGTACTCTCCGCACCAAATCGCACGGGATTCCCGTGGGAACCCGAATTTGCGAGCCCTGCCAAGGACTTGCCTGAACTCAAGGATTTCGCGACATGGCGAAGCCAGCTTCCATCAAGATCAAGCTCGAAAGCACGGCGGGCACGGGCTACTTCTACGTGACCAAGAAGAACAGCCGCACCATGACCGAGAAGATGGTCATCAAGAAGTACGACCCGATTGCGCGCAAGCATGTCGAGTTCAAGGAAACCAAGATCAAGTGATCTGGCGGCGCCTCGCGCTGCACTTTCCTGAAACCAAAAAGAGCCGGTCCCGATGGACCGGCTCTTTCCGTTTAAAGGTGGCCGGCCGGGAAATTGCGGCATATCAGAGGAGGCCACTCCAAAACCGCGCCCCGACCGGCCGTGCCTCGCGGACCCAGGAGATGCGGCGGACCTGAGCGCCCCACGAGGACACGTATCGCTGCCCGATACGGTTCCGGCCTCACCCCCCAGCAAGAAGCGGAACCGACATTGGCAGCGAAACCATGTAACGCATTAAACTTATCACGCCCTTCTGTCCCAATAAAGGACTGCGATAGAGATTCATCGAGGAAATACACCCCTCGACTGCGTTAACCATGAATATTCAAGGTTAACGGCCGACAGATGGTGCCAATGCTGGCCTGGCGAAATATCTGGATTGAGGAAAGGCGGAGAAAGACTTACGCCGCTTCCGCTGCGACGCGATTGCGCCCGTCGCGCTTGGCGCGATAGAGACCCTGGTCGGCGCGCTCGAGAAGCTTCGCCGCCGTGTCCTTCGGCCCGCTCGTCATGGCGATGCCGATACTCACCGTTACATTGAGCTCGCGCCCCGCCTCATCGAGAATGAAAGGCTTTGCCGCCACGCATTGGCGGAGCCGCTCGGCCACCGTCGTCGCAAAGGCGATGTCGGTGTCCGGCATCACGACCACGAATTCCTCGCCGCCGAGACGGCAGGCAAGATCGACACCCCGCACATTGTTCGAGATGCGGTCCGCGAACTGACGCAGCACGGCGTCGCCCGCGGGGTGGCCATAGGTGTCGTTGACCGGCTTGAAATGGTCGATGTCGAAGATGAGAAGCGAGACGGGCTTGCCCGTATTCGCCGCATCTTCCACCAGAGTCGCCAGATGGCCTTCCATGTAGCGGCGGTTGTAGAGGCCTGTCAGGCCGTCCGTGATCGCGAGTTCGAGCCCCTGCTGGAACTTGTCGCGAAGATAATCCTGATAGCGCTTGCGCTTGAGCTGGCTGCGCGCCCGCGCGACGAGCTCGTTGCGTTCCACCGGACGCACCAGATAGTCGTTCACGCCCATGTCGAGCGCGCGCACGAGGCGGGGCGTATCTCCCTCCTCCACGATCGCGAGAATGGGCGTCTGCCGCGTCGCTTCGAGCGAACGAAGCTGCGAGCAGAGGCGGAGCCCGTCGAACTCCTGCAGCGTCAGGCTGACGATATGAAGGTCGTAGTCGCCGGTCGCGGCGAGCTGCATCAGCTCTTCCTGCGTTTCGGCGACGGTGACGTTGTGACTGTCCGCCAGCGTCTCGGTGATGCGCTTGAGCGATGTCGGACGGTCGTCGATGACGAGAATGCGCCCCGGCGCCGACATGAGAAAGGCGTCGCCCTCCTTGGTGCCGAGCGCGCCGATGCGCTGACCCGTCGCCTCGCGCATGCGGAGCTCGTCCGTCACCATTTTCAGGCGCACGAGACTGCGCACCCGCGCGAAGAGCGCGAGATCGTTGAGCGGTTTGGTGAGAAAATCGTCGGCGCCGGCCTCGAGGCCCTGCACCCGGTCTTTCGGCTGGTCGAGCGCCGTTACCATCACGACCGGAATATGCTCGGTCTCCGGCATCGACTTCAGCCGGCGGCAGACTTCAAACCCGTCCATACCGGGCATCATCACGTCGAGCAGGATGATGTCCGGTTGCTCGTCCTTCGCCTTCTCGAGCGCCTCCATGCCGGAGCTTGCCTTGAGCACGTCGAAATACTCGGCGGTCAGCTTGGCGTCGAGCAGCTTCAGATTGGCGGGAACGTCATCGACGATAAGAACGCGCGCGGTCACTCTGCCCTCTCTCGAACTTGCAGGGGGCGACTAGCGGAGAAAACGCTGAACCGTTTCCAGGAACTGGGTGACGGAGATCGGCTTCGAGATATAGGCCTCGCAGCCGCCTTCGCGGATCTTCTCCTCGTCGCCCTTCATGGCAAAGGCCGTGACGGCAACCACGGGGATCGCCCGCAGATTGTCGTCTTCCTTGATCCATTTCGTGACTTCGAGACCGGAGACCTCGGGAAGCTGAATGTCCATGAGAATCAGGTCGGGGCGGTTCGTGCGCGCAATCTCGAGCGCCTCGATACCGTCACGCGTCTGCAGCGTCTCGTAGCCATGCGCGTCCAGAAGATCGTGGAAGAGCTTCATGTTGAGCTCATTGTCCTCAACGATCAGGACCTTCTTCGACATTGCGTCCATTGCTCCAGAACTCCACCTGTGCCGGGCTTGCCCGTAGCTGTAACCTCACGTCCGGCCAGCGGGTCGATTCCCTATGAGGTGATATGACCCCAATATCCTTAACCAACCCTTTACCGCCGCCGCCGGGCGTCCCGGATTTCCGGGGTTTTTGATTAAAACCCGCCTATGATTAAGTTTGCGTGTGCGCCCGCCCCCTCCGGATGGCAAAAACGGCCGAAACCGGCGGAAGAGGGCGGGAAATATGGGAATTTTCGATGACAAGTGACGAGGCCGAGCTTCTGGCCCTCAGGGCGCTCGGCCATATCGCGGCCGATGAAGACCTGCTGGGCGATTTCATGGCCCTTTCCGGCCTCTCGCCCGAGGAGTTGCGAGCACGGGCAGCCGAGCCCGAAATGCTGGGCGGCATTCTCGACTTCATACTGGCGGACGAAGCCCGCCTCCTCGCCTTTTGCGAGGCGGAGGAGCTGCGCCCGGAGCTCCCGGCCCGCGCCCGTCTGGCGCTGCCGGGCGGCGAAAGGGTGGACTGGCCATGACCTCGCATCCCGAAAACGACCCGGGATCGACCGCAGGCGAAGTGGCCGGCACCCGCCCGCCCGAACGCGACCCGCTGGCGATCGACGAGGCGGTCATCCCGCAGATCGACGCGCTGACGCTGGAGCGCGGCCGGCCGCTCATCGTCTCGGACGCCGACGAGGTGCTGCTGCAGTTCATGGTGGGTCTCGAGCGCTATCTCGAAACGCAGGACCTCTGGATCGATCTGCAGAGCTTTGCCCTCAGCGGCAACATCAAGCGCAAGGGCACCAACGAGCCCGTGCCGCCCGCCGAGATGCCGGCGCTTCTCGATGCCTTCTTCGCGGCCTCGGCCCATGACCTCGAGGTGGTGCCCGGCGCGGCGGAGGCGCTGGCCGAGCTATCGGACCGCGCGCAGGTGGTGATCCTCACCAATGTGCCGCTGGAGGCGAAGGCGCGGCGCGAGGCCTGCCTCGTTGGGCAGGGCATCCCCTTTCCCGTCATTGCCAACAAGGGGCTGAAGGGCGGCGCTGTCCGCCGCCTCGCCGAGCGCGTGGAAGCGCCGGTGATCTTCCTCGACGACATCCCCCACAATCTTTCTTCGGTCGCGAAAGCTCACGCCCCCACGCGCCTCATTCACTTCATCGCCGACCCGCGCCTTGCGAAGCTGCTGGGGCCCGCAAAGGACAGTCACTTCCACACCACGCTCTGGCCGGAAGCGCATGGCTTCATCGACGAGACGCTGAAGGCGGAGGGGTTCTGAAAAGGCCAGCCGTCAAAAATTCCCCCGCCGGACATCCTTGCCGCAAGCCGCCGCAATCTCCGCCTCGCGCGATGAAGCTTCCGGCGCCTGCCAGCCTGCGCAACGCGCATCCTTTGCGCCCGCGGCGCACCAGAGGCCGGAGCCATCCGCTTGCGGCCTAAAGCGTAAGCCGTCCTCGCTGAGTTGGCCCCCGAGATAATTCATCACCTCGACGCGAAGCCGCGCGGCATCGCCCGTCATTGGCTCCGGCGCGATGTGCATTTTCGTGATCGGCGTGATCTCCACCGTCTCGACCTGATAGCCGCCCCGCCCGCGCGTCAGTCCCGCCCTCACGACGAGCCCGTAATCGCGGCAGATATCGAAGCGGCGCATGTCCTGCGTGCCGAGATGAAGAAAATTGCCGAGCCCATAGGCAATCAGCTTGCCGCCTGAAAGCTCGATCCCCCGCGCTACATGGTGATGATGCCCGGCAATGATGGTGAGGCCAGCGCTCTCTGCCTCGCGGAAGCGCATCTGCGTTGCTTTCTCCGTCAGCGGTGCGAACTCCGGCCCGTAGTGAACCGAGAGGATACGAATATCGGCAGCCTCGCCTGCAAGCCGCGCGGCGACGGCGGCGAAATCACGGTCTTCGCGCAGCATGCCGGCCTCGCCGTTGCGCGCAGGCAGCCCGCCGCCCGCATTGCCCACCGCCGAGACGGCGACCTTCGCGCCGCGCGCGACGAAGACATGCGGCTGCATGGCCTCCTCCCGCGTTCGCCCGAGACCGGGAAAGGCGCGAAGCCCGGCCATTCCCTCCATATGGCGAAGCGTCTCGCCGGCGCCCGCACCACCGAGATCCATCGCGTGGTTGTTGGCAAGCGGCAGCACGTCGATACCGTGGCGGACAAGCGCGCGGACATGGGCGGGATGCGTGCGGAAGACGAACATCTTGTCGCGCACGGGAATGTCGTTCCGGTCCGTCACCACGGTTTCGAGATTGGCAAGCACCACATCGCCCTGGATGACAGGCGCGATCTTCGCCATCGCATCCTCTACCGTGACCAGCTCGCCTCGCTTGAACCCGCCCGTCTCCGACACGCGCGCACCGGGGCCGTTGAACCCCGTATCGCCCAAGAGAACGACAGTAAGCCGCTGCTGTGCCTGGGCGGGAAAAGCCAGAAGGATAAGCAAGGCCGATATGACGATTGATCTGATGCGCATGCCCGCCTTCCAAAATTTTCTAGATTCAAAATAGCACGTCACCCCCGGGGTTTGATCCGGGGGTCCAGAAACCGCCGTCAGGCGGCGTCCCTCATCACAAAAATACAGCGCACGCCGCGCGAACCGCCCTGGATGCCCGGGTCAAGCCCGGGCATGACGTGGGTGTTTTGTAGGGGATTTGCCGAACGGCGTTCCCCTCCCCGCCATGCTATCCTGCCCGAAAAGGAATCTCCCATGCGGATCGGCATAGATCTTGGCGGCACGAAAATCGAAGGCATCGCGCTGGGCGAGGGCGGCGTGGAGCGGGCGCGCAAGCGCATCCCCGCACCGCAGGGGAGCTATGAGGCGACCATCGCCGCGATCCGCGATCTCACCACGGCCCTCGAAGCCGAAACCGGCGAACCGGGCAGCATCGGCATCGGCATGCCCGGCGCGATCTCACCCGCCACCGGCCTCGTGAAGAACGCGAACAGCACCTGGCTGATTGGCCATCCCTTCGCGCGCGACCTCGAAGCAGCGCTTGGCCGCCCCGTCCACCTGGCAAATGACGCCGACTGCTTCGCCCTGTCGGAAGCGAGCGACGGCGCGGGCGAAGGCGCGGCATCCGTTTTCGGCGTCATCCTTGGCACCGGCGTTGGCGGCGGCATCGTGATCGGCGGCAAGCTGCTCTCGGGTCCCAATGCGATTGCCGGCGAATGGGGCCACAACTCGCTGCCCTTCGTGCTGCCGGACGAAATGCCCGGCCGCGACTGCTATTGCGGCAAGAAGGGCTGTATCGAGACGTGGCTCTCCGGCCCCGGCTTCGCCGCCGACTACCTGATCGAGAACCGCGAGGCGCTTTCGCCCGAAGGCATCGTCGCGGCCGCCGCTTCCGGCAACCGCCCGGCCAAGATCGCGCTCCGCCGCTATGCCGACCGCCTCGCCCGCGCGCTCGCCCATGTCATCAATATTCTCGACCCGCATGTGATCGTGCTGGGCGGCGGCATGTCGAATGTCGATGCGCTTTACGACGAGGTGCCGTCCCGCTGGGGTGCTTACGTGTTCTCGGACACGGTGGCGACGCGCCTCGCCCGCCACAAGCACGGCGACTCGAGCGGCGTCCGCGGCGCCGCCTGGCTGTGGCCGGAAGGCGAGCCATGAGCGAAGCGCAAGGTCTTTGCCGCGACTGCTTTGCACCCGTGCCGGAAGGCGCGGAGCGTTGCCCTGTCTGCAAGCGGCCGCGACTTGTATTTCATCCCGAACTTCACGCACTCACAATCGCTCACCTCGATTGCGATGCCTTTTATGCGGCCGTCGAGAAGCGCGACAATCCGGAACTCCGCGACAAGCCGCTCATCATCGGCGGTGGCCAGCGTGGCGTCGTTTCCACCTGCTGCTATATCGCGCGAATTCGCGGCGTGCGCTCCGCCATGCCCATGTTCAAGGCGCTGGCCGCCTGCCCCGAGGCCGTGGTGCTGAAGCCGGACATGACGAAATATGCGCGAGTGGGCCGCGAAGTGCGCGCGCTGATGCGCGACATGACACCGCTTGTCGAACCCGTCTCGATCGACGAGGCGTTTCTCGACCTCACCGGTACGGAGCGACTGCATCATGCAAGCGCCGCGGTGAGCATGGCGCGGCTCGCCAAACGCATCGAGGATGAAATCGGCATAACGATCTCGGTCGGACTCAGCCATAACAAGTTCCTCGCAAAGATCGCCTCCGATCTCGACAAGCCGCGCGGGTTTGCGGTGATCGGCCGTGAGGAAACGCTGTCCTTCCTCGCCGCAAAGCCCGTCTCACTCATCTGGGGTGTGGGCAAGGCGCTGGAGGCGAAGCTCGCCCGCGACGGCATCACCCGCATCATGCAACTACAGAAGATGGAAGAGAACGACCTGATGGCGCGCTACGGCTCGATGGGCCGCCGCCTCTGGCGTCTCGCACGCGGCGAGGACTTCCGCCATGTCGAACCCGGCCACGAGGCCAAAAGCATTTCCGCCGAGACGACCTTCATGCGCGACATTTCGGACGCCTCCGAACTCGACCGTATCCTCTGGCCGCTTTGCGAAAAAGTGTCGCGCCGCGCCAAGGCGGCGGGACTGTCGGGCTCGACCGTGGTGCTGAAACTCAAGACCGCGGACTTCAAGACCCGAACGCGAAACCAGACGCTGCACGACCCAACGCAGCTTGCCGAAGTGATCTATCGCATCGCCTCGCCGATGCTCGCGCGCGAGGCGGCAGGCACCAAGTTCCGCCTGCTCGGCGTCGGCATTTCAGGCCTTGCCGATGGCGACATCGCCGATCCGCCGGACCTGCTCGATCCCGATGCCGCGCGCCGTGCTGCCGCCGAACGGGCCATGGACCGCCTGCGCGCGAAATTCGGAGACAAGTCGATCAGCAAGGGCCGTGGCCTTGGCCCGCAGAAGCACGACTAGAACGGAAAGCTCAGCAAGCGCCGTCCTCGAAGATCGTGAGCTCCTTCAGCCGGGCCCGGATCTCGATATCGATATAGTCGAGGCGGATATCCGTCGCGATGCCGTTTGCATAGAGCATCATGCCCATCTCGAAATTAGGCATGCCATCGCCGCCTTCCTTGTCGAAATAGCTGATCCGCGCCGGCCAATGTGCAACATCCTTCAGCACTTCGGCGCCCTTGCCTTCGGGTGGAACTTCGCTCGTCTCCGGACGCTGCTTCAGGATGAAGACCGTGGTCGGATTTTCGCGCTCCTCCGTCCCGTCGAACAGCGTCAGTTCGAACACCCGTTCGCCGCGCTCCGCCCTCTCGATGACGGTCCGGTGGTACTGGACCGGAAAGAGAACGCCGGAGGGAAGCTCGCGCCGGACGCCGCCTTCCCTCAGCAGGCTGATCTTTCCGTCCTCAAGGCGGGAGGCCGTGCCATCTTCCTGATCCGTGAGCTCGCCATTGGTATATTCCGACCGCGTATAGGTGAACTCGCCGCCGTTCGCCGCCTCGAAATAACTGAGGCGGATATCGTTGCTCATATAGGACTGGTCGAGCGCTGTGACGCGCGTGACCACCCGCTGCGTCGAGGTGTAGCCGCCACAGGCAGGCCCCCCGCGCCATTCAGTCACCATGCGCCCGTCGAGCCCGGCAATGTCGCTCGCGGCTTCCGTCCGCCCGAGGGAGAGATCGTAGACCGCGCGGTGCATCTGCAGCGGAACGGCTTGCGCCGCACCGCCGAAAACCAACAGAAAGCCGAGCGGCACCAGCCACTTGCAAGCATTTTCCATCACTCGAACCACGCAATCCCTTGCCGACACCGCCCTTTCGCAAGCTTACACCATCGGCTAAACCGGGAAAGCGAATGCAACAGCCGGATGAACGATGCCACGCCCCCGCCTTTTCGTGACCCGCAAATTGCCGCCCGATGTGGAGGCCCGCCTCGACCGGGACTATGAGGCCACGCTGAACCCGGTCGACGGCCTGCCCACGCGCGAAACGATCCTCGAAGGCGCGGACGGCAAGGACGCGCTGCTGGTGACGGTGACGGACCGGATCGACGCCGGGCTTATCGGCGCCCTGCCCGATTCCGTAAAAATCATCGCGACCTTTTCCGTCGGCTACGACCATATCGACCTCGTTGCTGCGAAAGCGCGCGGCGTTACGGTCGCCAATACGCCGGACGTGCTGACCGACGCGACGGCGGAAATCGCCATGCTGCTCATGCTGGGCGCGGCCCGCCAGGCGACATCCGCCATTGCCACCTTGCGCAGCGGCCAGTGGAAGAACTGGGCGCCCACGGGCATGCTCGGCATGGAACTCACCGGCAAACGGCTCGGCATACTGGGCCTCGGCCGCATCGGCCGGGCGACGGCGAAGCGCGCCCGCGCCTTCGGCATGGAGGTCCACTACCACAATCGCCGCCGCCTCGTGGCGGAAATGGAGGAAGGCGCCACCTATCATCCGGACGTGGAAAGCCTCTTCCGCATCTCGGACGTGCTGTCGCTGCATTGCGCCTCGACGCCGGAGACGCGTCGCATCGTCAACCGCGACACGATCCGGCTCCTGCCGGAGAAAGCGATCGTCGTGAACACGGCGCGCGGCGACATCGTGGACGACGAGGCGCTGATCGAAGCGCTCGCCTCGGGACGCCTCGCCGCTGCGGGGCTCGATGTCTTCGCCAACGAGCCGAACCTCCATCCTGCCTATCTCGGCCTTCCCAATGCCTTCCTGCTGCCGCATCTCGGCAGCGCCACGCGGGAAACGCGCAACGCCATGGGCTTCCGCGCGCTGGACAATCTGGACGATTTCTTTGCAGGCCGCCCGCCACGGGACGCGCTCAACACATGATACGCTTCGCACTCGCCATGACCGTGCTGCTCGCCATGGCAGCTTGCCCCGCGACCGGCCCCGAAACGCTGCGCGACTGCGAGACCTGTCCGGAGCTTATCCGCATCGGCGGCGGCACATTCATCCGGGGCGCGGAAACCGGAGACCCGGCAGCGGATGAAAGCGAATTTCCCCGGCATGAAGTGACAATCCGAAAGCCTTTCGCCATCGCGAAGCATCTCGTGACACGTACCGAGTTCGAGGCCTTCGTCACGGAGAGCGGATATGAGGCGAATGGAGGGTGCTACATATTCGCGGAGTCCGGCTGGCGCGTGGACCGGCAGGCGAGCTGGCGCGCGCCGGGCTTCGCGCAGTCGCCGCGCGATCCCGTGGTCTGCGTTTCGTGGCACGACGCCAATGCCTATGCGGCCTGGATGTCGGCCCGCACCGGAAAAAGCTACCGCCTGCCAAGCGAGGCCGAATGGGAACTCGCCGCACGCGGCGGCGCGGCGGGAACGAATTTCTGGGGCGAGGACGACACGCTCGCCTGCACTTACGCAAACGTGAACGACATCACCGCAAAGAACAAGGCGGCCAAGGCAGCCGAAAATTGCGACGACGGCTTCATGTTCACGAGCCCTGTGGGTCAATTCCTGCCAAATCCCTACGGCCTTCATGATGCCGTGGGCAATGTCTGGGTCTGGACCGCGGATTGCTGGCAGGGCGACTACGGCGCCGCTCCGCGCGACGGCGCGGCCCATGCCGCCGGGGACTGCCGCACACGCGTCCTTCGTGGCGGCTCGTGGACCGACACGCCCGGCCCCGTGCGCATCGGCGCCCGCGAACACAGGTCGCCTGAAAGCCGGTATTCGATCGCCGGTTTCCGCCTCGTCCGCGACCTCGATTAGGCAGGGCTTGCCGCAGCGAGGGGCAGAACCCGGCAATATTTACCATGCTCTCGCGCCGCCTGAAAAATATAACCATTTGTTTTTAAACAGTTTTTTATCTGGCAGTTGGCTTGCATGTGGAACCTCGCTCACACGGGGTGAAGAGCCCTGCCATGATTTTGGGGATCGCGATTTCTCGCGAAGAGAACGATGGCCTATCTGAAGCGCGTGATAGATGTGCCGGAGGAGACGGCGGGATCGGCAGTCCGTCCGGACCACGCCATGCCGGGCGATCCGCAAACGGAGCGTTTCCGGCGCAATCTTTCGCTCGGACGCGACAGGGCGAATGAAACCCTCGTCAACCAGGCGCTCAGCTTTGCTAAGCAGACAGAATCCCGGATCGCGGAACTCAATGCGCGCATCCGCCAGCTCGAAGCGCTGACGCAGACCGACGAACTGACGGGCCTGCTCAACCGCCGCGGCTTCGGCGAAATCGTCCGGCGGAATCTCTCCAGCGCGGCGCGATACGACGAAACCGGTCTCCTCGCCTATATCGACCTCAACGGCTTCAAGGAAGTGAACGACCGCTTCGGCCACAATACCGGGGACGAAGTGCTGCGTGCGGTCGGCTCATACCTGGCAAGGAGCATCCGCTCCACGGACTACGCCGCGCGCCTTGGCGGCGACGAATTCGCCATCCTCTTCGTCCGCGCCGAACACAGGCGCGCCCGCGAACGCGCCCGTGAACTCGTGCGCGGCATTTCTGAACTTGCCATACCGAGCAAGAAGACCACGATTTCGGTGACCGCCAGCCTCGGCCTCGCCGCCTATAATGGCGAGACCGAAGCGGAAGGCCTGATCGAGCGCGCGGACCGCGCCATGTATGCCGACAAGCAGCATGGAGGACGCGCAGCGCGGCTCACGACGCTCGGCTGACGCCTACTTGATGGCGACGCCCTTGGGCTGCTGCTGCGTGATGCAATGGACCGAGCCCCCGCCTGCCGCGATTTCAAGCGCCGGGACGGGCACGACCTTCCGGTCCGGAAATGCTTCCTTCATCACCGCCGATGCGCGCTCGTCATTCGGATCGTCATAGACAGGCATGATGACGGCGCCATTTGCAAGATAGGCGTTCACGTAAGACGTGCAGAGCCGCCGCCCATCCGGCCGCCGCATCTGGCGCTGTGGCTGCGGCATCTCGATGATCTCGAATTTCTGCCCGCGCGCGTCCCGCGACGCTTCGAGTCGCTGCCTGTTATCCTGCATCCGTGCGTAATTCGGGTCGGACCTGTCGTCCGGCATGTGGAGCAGCACCCGCCCCTTGCCCGCAAAGGACGCGATCATGTCGACATGGCCGCTCGTCTCGTCGTCCTGCAAGCCCCTGTCGAGCCAGACGATGCGGCTGACGCCGAGCATGAGGGCTAGATTTTCCTCGATCTGCTGCCGCGTCAGTTCCGGATTGCGATTGTCATTGAGCAGGCATTCTTCCGTCGTGAGAAGCGTGCCATAGCCATCGGCGGATATCGATCCGCCTTCGAGCACCATCTGCCCCCTGTATATGCGCATGCCGAGCCGTTCGAGAATCCGCGAGCCGACCGCCGCATCGTTCTCATAGCCGTGATAGGCGTTGCCCCATGCATTGAAGCCCCAATGCGTGCCCGCCACATGGCCTTCGCCATCGACCACGAAGATCGGCCCGCTGTCGCGCGCCCAGCTATCGTCGATAGGCAGCGGCGCCGGCGTTACGCCGCGCCCGCAAGCAAGCTTCACCTGCGCCTCGTCCTCCGGGCGGCAGACCATCGAGACGGGTTCGAACTCGGCAATGGCGCGGGCGACCTGTGCGTAAGCGGCATGCGCCTGCGGCAAACGCTCTCCCCAGACCTCCGCGCGCGCAGGCCATTGCATCCAGCAGCGCTCATGCGGCTCCCATTCGGCGGGCATGAAAAAACCGTCATCCGCGGGCATCCGCACTTCCGTCATGGGAACAGGTCTCCGGGCTTTCGTCTCTGGCGCTTTGACGATAGGTATAACGGCAGGGAAATCGCGGCAACCACGCAAAGGGAGACACCGGAAAATGGCAGGCAGGATTGAAGCGCGGCTGAAGGAACTGGGAATTGAACTGCCCGCTCCCGCAGGCCCGGCGGGCACCTATGTGCCCTATGTGGTGACCGGCAATCTCGTCTTCATTTCGGGTCAGGGCCCGATGGGCGCGAAAGGCATCGAATATCAGGGCAAGCTCGGCAAAGACCATGATGTGGATGCCGGCAAGGCGGCGGCGCGGCTCACCATGCTGAATGTTCTCGCACAGTTGAAGGCGGCCTGCGGCGGCGACCTCGACCGGGTGACGCGCTGCGTGAAGCTGCTCGGCTTCGTCAATGCAACGCCTGATTTCGACCAGCAGCCCGCGGTCATCAACGGCGCGTCGGACCTGCTGGTGGAAATCTTCGGCGAGGCCGGACGCCACGCCCGCTCGGCTGTTGCCGCCCCTTCGCTTCCCTTCCAGATCACGGTCGAGATCGAAGCGATTTTCGAGATCGCCTGAAACGGGCCGCTCCGCTAGAGTTTTCGCATGGGCGACAGCGAAGCAGCCATCGTGAAAGTGATCGACAGCCTTGGTGCTGTCGATGCAGCCGCTTGGGACGCCTGCGCCAATCCGCCGGGCGAGCCGCGCAACCCCTTCCTCTCGCATGCTTTTCTGAGCGCGCTGGAGGAAAGCGGTTCGGCGACGCGCCGCACCGGCTGGCTCGGCCAGCATCTGCTGCTTGAAGATGACGCCGGTTGCCTTGCCGGCTGCATGCCGCTCTATCTGAAAAACCACAGCCGCGGCGAATATGTTTTCGATCACGGCTGGGCGAATGCCTTTGAAAATGCAGGCGGGCAGTATTACCCGAAGCTGCAATGCGCGGTGCCCTTCACGCCCGCCACGGGCCCCCGGCTGCTGACGCCGCAAGGCCCGGGCCGCGCGGCGGCGGAGGACATGCTGCTCGCAGGCGCCGTCGAACTGGCGAAGCGTCACAACGTCTCCTCGCTTCACATCACCTTCCTGCCGGAACGGCAATGGCAACGGGCGGGCGAACTCGGCCTGCTCCAGCGGACCGACCAGCAGTTTCACTGGCACAATCGCGGCTATGGCAGCTTCGACGATTTCCTCGCCGACCTGTCGTCTCGCAAGCGCAAGATGATCCGCAAGGAGCGGGAAAAAGCTCTCGAAAACGGCATCGAGGTCGAGCGCGTGACGGGCAGCGCGATCACCGAGGATCACTGGGATGCCTTCTTCGCCTTCTACATGGATACGGGCTCGCGCAAATGGGGGACGCCTTATCTCACGCGCGAGTTCTTCAGCCTTGCCGGCGAACACATGGCGGACGATACGCTTCTCGTCATGGCGCGCCGCAACGGACGCCTCGTCGCGGGCGCGCTGAACTTCATCGGCGGCGATGCGCTTTACGGGCGGAACTGGGGCGCCATCGAGCACCATCCCTTCCTGCATTTCGAATGCTGCTACTACCAGGCCATCGACTTCGCCGTCGAACGGGGCCTTGCCCGTGTGGAAGCCGGCGCCCAGGGCGAACACAAGCTTGCGCGCGGCTACCTGCCGTCGCGCACCTACAGCGCCCACTGGATCGCCAATACATCCTTCCGCGAGGCAGTGGCCGAATATCTCACCCGCGAACGGCAATATGTCGATCGCGATATCGCGGCCCTTGGCGAATACGCGCCCTTCCGGCACGATACGGAAAACAAGGAACACCAGGAGGACGATTTCTGACGTGGCCTACGACCAGAACAATATTTTCGCCAAGATTCTCCGCAAGGAAGCGCCCTGCTTCTCCGTCTATGAAGACGATATGACGCTCGCCTTCATGGATGTCATGCCGCAGGCAGAGGGGCATACGCTCGTCATCCCGAAATTCCCGGCCGAAAATCTTTTCGATCTCGACCCGGAATTTGCCGGCGCCATGGCCAAGACGACGAAGAAGCTCGCCGCCGCCGTGAAGCAGGCCTTCGATGCGCCGGGGATCCTGATTGCGCAATTGAATGGCGCAGCGGCGGGCCAGACCGTCTTCCACATACACACGCATATCATTCCGCGCTCGCAGGGCATCGACCTGAAGCTCCATGCGCGCGAGATGGCCGATTTCGAAGAGCTGAAGCGCCATGCGGAGCTGATCAAGAAGGCGCTCGGATAAAATGAAACAGCGCCGCTCGCATAGGCGCGGCGCGACAACCGGGGGAGGACAGGATGCAGGGGCTGAAACTCGGCGTGGCCGCGGCCGCGCTTGCTATGCTTGTGGCGGGCTGCTCGGAAGGCGACGGCGCCGCGACTTATGAAATGGAAGCGGTCACCGGTCCTTCCCCTTTTCATGGCATTCACGGCATCACCGTCACCCGGGACGGCAAGATTCTGGCTGGCAGCGTTGTCGGCCGTGCGATCTACGAAGTGGACCGCGAGACCGGCGAAACGAGAATCTTCGAGGGCCCGCCCGAAGGCATGGCCGACGACCTCGAGGAAGGCCCCGACGGCACGCTGGCCTGGACCGCCTTTCTCGATGGCAAGGTCTATGCGCGCAAGCCGGACGGCACGCTGCTGACGCTCGCAGAAGGACTGCCGGGCCTCAACTCTCTCGCCTGGACCGACGATGGCCGCCTCTTCGCGACCCAGGTCTTCCTCGGCGATGCGCTTTACGAGCTTGACCCGAGCGGCGCCAATCCGCCCCGCAAGATCATGGAAGGCATGGGCGGGCTCAACGGCTTCGACTTCGGACCCGATGGCAAGCTTTACGGACCGATCTGGTTCAAGAAGCAGGCGGCACGCGTTGATGTCGACGCGGGAACGCTGGAAGTGATCGCCGAGGGCTTCGCGACGCCCGCCGCCGCGAATTTCAACTCAAAGGGTGAACTCCATATCGTCGATACCGAGGCGGGACATGTCTACCGGGTGGACATCGAGACCGGCGAAAAGACGCTTCTCGCCGAAGTCGAACCCGCGATCGACAACCTGGCCTTTGACGGCGAGGACAACCTCTACATCACCAACATGGCCGACAATGCGGTGATCGCCATCGACACGGCGACCGGCGCGGCGGAAACCATCGTCTCCGGACCGCTCGCCGTCGCCGGTGATATCGAGATATCCGGCGGCACGCTCTACATCGCGGACCTTTTCTCGATCCGCAAATTCGACATCGAGAGCGGCCAGGTTTCGGAAATGGCGCGGGTCTGGTCCTCCAATATCGACTACCCGCTCAGCATCTCCGCGAATGGAAACACGATCGCAGTGGCGGCGCTTACCGCGGGCGCCGTGCAGACATTCGATCAGGCGTCGGAGGAATCGCTGGGGCTCCATCACGAATTCACGACGCCTGCGGATGCGCTGGTGCTCGAAGATGGCAGCGTCATCGTTTCGGAATATGCCCGCGGCGCGGTCGTGCGCGTCGATGGCGATGACTGGTCGAACAGGACCGATCTCGCTTCCGGCCTCGAAGGTCCCGCCATGCTGAAGCTCGACGGCAAGGGCGGCATCTATGTCACCGAACATGCCGGCGGCCGCATCACGCGTATCGACCTCGAAACCGGTGAGGCAACCGCCCTTGTCGAAGGGCTCGACGCCCCGGAAGGCTTCGATATTGCACCGGACGGACGCATTGTCGTCGCCGAAGTCGGCGCAAGGCGCATTACCGCGATCGATATCGACAGCGGCAAGCAGACCGTCCTGAAAGACAGCCTGCCCATCGGCTTCGAGGCCCCGGAATCCGTACCGTCGATTTTCATACCGACCGGCGTCGCCGTGGCGGAGAACGGCGACATCTATTTCTCGTCGGATGTCGACGTGCGCATCTATCGCCTCAGAAAAGAAGGATAAGCCGTTTCATGTGGAGCATTGTTGTCGTCCTTCTGGGTCTGCTCACCGGCCCGGAAGCCTATGCCGTTACCGATGCCGGCCTCTTCAAGTCGGAAGAAGCCTGCAAGGCCGCCATCGCCGCCTCGGTCCCCTCGCAGCTCGAAGAGGCTGCGCGCGTTCAATATGAAGGCGGCTACCGCAAATTCGTCTGCGTGAAGGCGATGGGCTCCGAAGCGATTGATAGCCTTCAGTAACAAAATGGCCGCCACTTCGAAAAAGTGGCGGCCAATCTCTCGGGCGGCTGAACGGCCTTACTTGCCCATATGGAAGGCGACGAACTTGTTGCCGTCGAGATCGCGGAAATAGGCACCGTAGAAGGTCTCGCCGCGCAGACCCGGCGCGCCCTCATCCTTGCCGCCGAGGCTCAGCGCCTTCGCATGCATCTTGTCCACATTCTCGCGCGAACCGGCAGCCAGCGCGATCATCGTGCCATTGCCGAAATTGGCCTTGTTGCCGTCATGCGGCTTCGTCACGGCAAGCATCGGCCCGCCATTCGACCAGCCGACGAAACGGCCCGGATCCGACATGGCGCGCTTCGCGCCGATGACGGAAAGCAGGTCGTCATAAAAGGCCACGGCCTTGTCGAGATCGTTCGTCCCGACCATCACATATCCGATCATTCATCTCTCCCTGATCTTTTGTTGTCGTCGCACAGAAAAGGACGGCCACGGATGTTGTCGTGACCGTCCTCTGTCTCTTGATAAAGCCCGTTGCGGGCTTCGCTCATTCCACCAGCAGCGGCACCTTCGGAACGGTGCCTCCACCGCCGCCCGAGCCGTCCTTCGGCTTGCGGGCGCCGGACTTCTTCGAACCGCCGCCGCTGCTCGGGCTGCGGGGCTGTGCCGGCTCGATATCGAAGAGGAGCGTATCGTCCTCCACCTTGACCACCACATGTCCGCCCTTCAGCAGTCGCCCGAAGAGCACTTCGTCGGCGAGCGGCTTCTTGATGTTTTCCTGAATGACGCGTGCAAGCGGCCGCGCACCCATCTGCTCGTCATAGCCACGCTCGGCGAGCCACTTGTTGGCATCCGGCGTGAGCTCGATCGTGACGTTCCGGTCGGCAAGCTGGGCCTCGAGCTGAAGCACGAACTTCTCGACCACCTGCGCAATGACCTCCTGCGGCAGATGTCCGAAGGGGATCACCGCATCGAGGCGGTTGCGGAACTCCGGCGTGAAGAGCCGCTTGATCGCATCCTCGTCGTCGCCCACGCGCTTCTTCTGTGAGAAGCCGATGGTCGGCTTCGCCATGTCGGCGGCGCCCGCATTCGTCGTCATGATGAGCACGACATTACGGAAGTCGATCTTCTTGCCGTTGTGGTCGGTCAGCTTCCCGTGATCCATCACCTGCAACAGGATGTTGAAAAGATCGGGATGCGCCTTCTCGATTTCATCGAGCAGCAGCACGCAATGCGGATGCTGGTCGACACCATCCGTGAGAAGGCCGCCCTGGTCGAAACCGACATAACCGGGCGGCGCGCCGATGAGACGCGAAACCGTGTGCCGCTCCATATATTCCGACATGTCGAAACGCAGCATCTCGACGCCGAGAATGGAGGCGAGCTGACGCGCGACTTCCGTCTTGCCGACGCCCGTAGGTCCCGAGAAGAGATAGCAGCCGATGGGCTTCTCCGCCTCGCGCAAGCCCGCCCGCGCAAGCTTGATCGACGCAGCAAGCGCATCGATAGCCTCGTTCTGACCGAACACGACGCGCTTCAGCTCCGTATCGAGGTCCTTCAGCTTCTCCGTGTCGCTCTTGGACACCGACTTCGGCGGGATGCGCGCCATCGTCGAAATGACGCTCTCGATCTCCGTCACGCCGATGGTCTTCTTGCGGCGCGATTCCGGCAGCAGCATCTGCGAGGCGCCCGCCTCGTCGATCACGTCGATCGCCTTGTCGGGCAGCTTGCGGTCATGCATGTACTTCGACGACAGCTCCACCGCCGCCTTCACCGCGTCGTTGGTGTAGCGAACCTTGTGGAACTCCTCGAAATAAGGCTTGAGCCCCTTCAGGATCTTGATCGTGTCGGGCACGGAGGGCTCGGCCACGTCGATCTTCTGGAAGCGGCGCACCAACGCACGATCCTTCTCGAAATGCTGGCGGTACTCCTTGTAGGTCGTCGAGCCGATGCAGCGCACGGAGCCGCTCGCAAGCGCCGGCTTCAGCAGGTTCGACGCATCCATGGCACCGCCGCTCGTCGCGCCCGCGCCGATCACCGTGTGGATTTCATCGATGAACATGATCGCGCCCGGATAGGCCTCGATCTCCTTGATGACCGCCTTGATGCGCTCCTCGAAATCGCCGCGATAGCGCGTGCCCGCGAGCAACGTGCCCATGTCGAGCGAGAAGATGGTCGCGTTCTTCAGGACTTCCGGCACCTCGCCCTTCACGATGCGGCGCGCAAGCCCTTCGGCAATCGCCGTCTTGCCGACGCCGGGATCGCCAACGAAAAGCGGATTGTTCTTCGAACGGCGGCAGAGAATCTGGATCGTGCGTTCCACCTCGCGCTCGCGCCCGATCAGCGGATCGATCTTGCCCTGCTTCGCCTTCTCGTTGAGGTTCACGCAATAATTGTCGAGCGCTTCCGTCGTGCGCTCCTTGCGTCCGCGCTCGCCGCCGCCCTCGGCTTCTTCCTGCGCGCCGCGCACGGGGCGCGTCTCGCTCATGTCACCGCGCTTGGCGATGCCGTGGCTGATGTAGTTCACGGCGTCGTAGCGCGTCATGTCCTGCTCCTGCAGGAAATAGGCGGCATGGCTCTCGCGCTCGGCGAACATCGCGACCAGCACATTGGCGCCCGTCACTTCCTCGCGGCCCGAAGACTGGACATGAATGACGGCGCGCTGGATCACACGCTGGAAGCCGGCGGTCGGCTTCGAGTCCTCGCCATTGTCGACCACGAGGCTCGACAATTCATTGTCCACATAGTTGGTGAGCTGCTGGCGCAGCAGGTCCATATCGACATTGCAGGCGCGCATGACGGCGGCTGCATCCTGATCGTCCATCAGGGAAAGAAGCAGATGCTCCAGGGTCGCATACTCGTGGTGCCGCTCATTGGCGAGCGCCAGTGCGCGGTGAAGGCCCTCTTCCAGACTGCGTGAAAACGTCGGCACTTGCGAACCTTCCCTTCTCTTGCTGAACCACTATACAGCTTCTACGCGCAACTATTCTCTTTCCATCGTGCATTGCAGCGGGTGCTGGTGCTGCCGGGCGAAATCCATCACCTGCGTCACCTTGGTTTCCGCGACCTCATAGGTGTAGAGGCCGCAAATCCCCACTCCATGCTGATGGACATGGAGCATGATCACCGTCGCCTCATCCCGCCCCTTGTTGAAGAACCGCTCCAGCACATGAACGACGAACTCCATCGGGGTGTAGTCGTCATTGAGAAGCAGAACCTTGTAGAGCGAGGGCTTCTTCGTTTTGGGCTTCGACTTCGTGATGACGCCGGTACCAACGCCCCCGTCCTCATCACCGCGCCGCCTGTCGTCCGACATTCCGATCCCGCAATTTCCAAAGCAGCCGCCATCCGTTGACGCGCCGCACAAGCATTAGATAGTCGACCTTAGCCAAATTCAAAGATCGACCCAATTCTAGCCGGATTCGGAGGCTGCCGGGGCGAGATCGCCGCCGGACCGGCATTCGGCGGGATTATTGCCTCGGCCATGCCTGCCGCCTCCGGGTAACCCGCATCGCGCTGCCCGCGGCTGCCGGTTAACGAATATTAACCATGTTAATCTTTTGGTAATACACTCGAGATACCCTCGACTGCAGCCAACCGCTTAGGATACTTACGGTTTTTCGTCATTTTCGCCCATCAGGGTCTTCGCAAATTGTGCTTGTGACGCTACAGTTTGATCGGGGATTTGATTTGGGGTGACGCGCACGGGACGCGTCCGCTAGAGGGGAAGACACATGCAGGGGCATGC
This sequence comes from Parvibaculum sp., assembly GCA_019635955.1. Classification (GTDB taxonomy): domain Bacteria; phylum Pseudomonadota; class Alphaproteobacteria; order Parvibaculales; family Parvibaculaceae; genus Parvibaculum. The sequence goes on along the minus strand of JAHBYL010000028.1, from coordinate 10,314 downwards.
GCACGCGAGTATTCGGCGCAAATCCTTCAATCTGGGAGACCGGGCGGGCCGTATTGCCACGGCAATGTGCCTGACGCTCCTTGCCTGCATGCTCTCGCTGCCTGCCCTGGCTTCCACGAAACATGCCGCGCTTGTGATCGATGGTCATACGGGCCAGGTGCTTTATTCCCGTAATGCCGACGAAGCGCGCTATCCCGCCTCTCTCACCAAGGTTATGACGCTCTATCTCCTTTTCGAGAAACTCGAAAAGGGAGAAGCCACGCTCAAGTCGCGCATCACCATGACCCAGCGCGGCGCGAACCAGCCGCCGTCGAAGCTCGGCCTTGGCGTCGGCCAGACGCTCACCGTCGAGGATGCGATCCTCGCTCTCGTCACCCGCTCGGCCAATGACGTGGCTTCCGCCACCGGCGCTTTCATCGCCGGTTCGGAAGACAATTTCGCCGCCTTGATGACGAAAAAGGCCCGCGAACTGGGCATGTCCAAGACGACCTACAAGAACGCTTCCGGCCTGCCCGACAAGGCACAGGTCACGACCGCGCGCGATCAGGCGACGCTTGCAATGCGCATGCGCGAGGACTTCCCGCAGTATTATCACTACTTCAGCACCGAATATTTCACCTGGGGCAAGGCGCGTATCCATAACCACAACAGGCTTCTCGGCCGCTATCAGGGCGCCACGGGCCTCAAGACGGGTTACACGCGCGCTTCGGGCTTCAACCTCACCACCACCGTGGAACGCGAAGACAAATATCTCGTCGGCGTCGTCATGGGCGGTGAGCAGGCGAAGACCCGCGACGACCACATGGTCGAAATTCTGGACCGCGCCTATCCGCGCGCCATTGCGATGAAGGCCGGCACCACGCAGGTCGCTTCGGCGCAGCGCAAGCAGACAGTCGCCGCCGCCTCGTCCATTCAGCCGGTCTCCGCGCCGCAACCCGTCGAAACCGTGGCGCTGGCCGCAACCCCGACGCCGGTGCACCGCCCCGCCGGAATCGTGCCCGCGGAAGACCGCGCCGCGCTCCTTCAGCTTGCTTCCGCCATCAAGGTTCAGGACGTCGTCGAGGCGCCAGTGCCGGCGCCGCAGCCCGCCCCCGTGCAGACCGCTGCACTCACCTCTTCCAGCATTCCTGCCAATGCGCCTTTCGCCACGGTGCCCGGGGCGCCGGCGGCGGCATCCAAAGCGCCGGTCGACAGCGCCACGGCCTATGCCGTCTCAGCCCTCCGCTCCGCAGAAGGCCCCGTCCGCCAGGTTGGCCGTGAAATCGGCAATTTCCTTGTTCCCCCGGCCAATGCCGCCGTCGCCCCGGCGGAGCCGCTGACGCAATCGGCACTGAACGATCCCGCCCGCACCGAGCCGCAGCTCGCCCGCGACTGGCGTGACGGCGACCCGCTCATTCCGGAAGGCACCTGGGTCATTCAGATCGGCGCCTATGCGAGCGAGGCCGATGCTGTCGAAAGCATCCGCAAGGCCGTGCGTGCGGCACCCGAGGAACTCGGCAAGGCGGTTCCCGTCACCATTCCAGTGACGACGGCAGAGAAGCGGACGCTCTATCGCTCGCGCTTCGGCGGCTTCGAAGGCGAACAGCAGGCCCGCAATGCCTGCGGACGGCTTGCCCGCCAGTCGATCCAGTGCATTCCCATTCCGCCGACCAACTGGGCCATGCCGAACAATCCGGAAGCGCGGGAAAAGCGCCGCGGCTAAACCGCCTTCGCCGCCTCGTCCCGCATCGTTTCAAACGGCAGTTCCAGCGCCTCGACCAGCGCCCGCACCTCCGCGCGCGCTGCGACATGCGACATGGACATCTGCGTATCCACCCCCTCCTCCCGAAGATCGAGGAGCGTGAGACCGGAGGGGAACATTTCCCTGAAGATCACGCGCTCGCCGAAGCCCGGTCCGATGCGGAAGCCGATGCGGGCGGCCAGCGCCGACAGGACGGATTCCACACGGCGCTTGTTCTTTGCGTCGAGATGCGAGAGCCGGTTGCGGACCACCACCCAGTCGATCTCACCGCCATCGCGAACGGCGCGCCGCTTGCGGCTTTCCCAGACCATTTCGCTGTAAACGCTCGGCCCCTTGATCCGGTATGTCTGCGGGTCTACGCGGCCGAGCAGATCGAAATCGACGAAACTGTCGTTCATGGGCGTAATCAGCGTATCGGCCCGGGCATGGCCGAGCCGCGACAGGTTGCTGTCGCTGCCGGGACAGTCGATCACAAGAAAATCGTTCGTTTCCGAGAGGCGGTCGATAGCGGCATCGAGTTCCGCCCCCTCCTCGGCATTGGCATCGGCGACCGAGGCGGCCATGGAACGGGTGATCACCATATGATCCGGCATGACGAGATTGACCCCCGCCGCCTCCGCCCAGGCCTTGCGGTTTTCGACATAGCGCGTCAGCGAGCGCTGGCGCCCGTCCAGATCGATCGACCCGACGCGAAATCCCTCGCGCAGCAGATAGGCAATGACATGCATCGCGGTCGTGGTCTTGCCAGAACCGCCCTTTTCATTGCCCAACACGATCACATGAGCGGGTTTTCCCGCCTGCGCGCCCTCTGTCATATGCCCCGAAATCCCAACTGAGAGTGCCCCCCTCGAATCGCGCGGAGTCTGGGTTGTGCGGCGGCCAGCGTCAACCGAAGCCGGGGTCTCACCTGTAACAGTAACAGCCCTTGCAGCCTCCCCCGTCCCTGCGGCTACACTCATGGAACAATTCAGCAGGCAACCCAGGGGGCTTATCGAATGAAGGGCATGCTCACGCTCGACCAGTTATCCGACCTCGTCACCAGCGGCGAGATCGACACCGTCGTCATGGCCATGCCTGACATGCAGGGCCGGCTGGTCGGAAAGCGTATGGCAGCGCCCTATTTCCTCGATACGGCTGTGCATGAGACCCATGCCTGCAACTATCTCCTGACCGTCGACACGGACATGGAACCCGTACCGGGCTACAAGGCCGCAAGCTGGGCGCAGGGCTATGGCGACTTCGCGCTGAAGCCCGACCTCGCGACCCTTCGGCGCATTCCCTGGCTCCCCGGCACCGCGCTCGTCATCTGCGATACAGTGGACCATCATGGCGAGGACGTGCCCCACGCACCGCGCTCCATGCTCAAGAAGCAGCTGAAGCGCATCGCCGCCATGAAGATGAAGGCCTTCATGGCCTCGGAGCTTGAATTCTATCTTTTCGACGAGACGTTCGAGTCCGCGCATGAGAAGCGCTATCGCGATCTCAAGACTCCGAACTGGTATATCGAGGACTACCACATCTTCGCGACGAGCAAGGAAGAAGGGATCATGCGGGCGATCCGCAACGGTCTCGAAGGAGCCGGCATACCGGTCGAGAACTCGAAGGGCGAATGGGGGCCCGGCCAGGAAGAGATCAATGTCCGCTATGCCGAAGCGCTGGAAATGGCGGACCGGCATACGATCCTGAAAAACGGCATCAAGGAAATCGCATGGCTGCACGGCAAGGCCGTGACCTTCATGGCGAAATGGAATTACGAGCTTGCGGGCTCCTCCTGCCATATCCATATGTCGCTCTGGGACGAGAAGGCGAAATCCGCGCATTTCTTCGACAAGGATGCGACGCCCCACGGCATGTCGGAGCTCTGCCAGCAGTTCCTCGCCGGGCAATTGCGCCATGCGCGCGAGATGGCTTACTTCCTTGCACCGCAGGTGAACTCCTACAAGCGCTTCGTGAACGGCTCCTTTGCACCGACCAATATCGTCTGGTCGAATGACAACCGCACCGCGGGCTTCCGCATGTGCGGCACGGGCAAGAGCCTGCGCATCGAATGCCGCGTTGGCGGGGCCGACCTGAACCCCTATCTCGCCTATGCGGCGCTGCTCGCCGCGGGCATCGAAGGCGTGGAAAACAAGCTGAAGCTCGAACCGGAATTCACCGGCGACGCCTATGGCACGGCGGGCATTCCCTCGCTGCCGAAGAGCCTTCATGCCGCACTTACGGAACTTGAAAAATCGGATACGTTGCGCGCCGCGCTCGGCGACGATGTCGTCGAACACTATCTGCATACCGGCCGCTGGGAGCAGCACGAGTATGAGCGCCGGATCACGGATTGGGAATTGATGAGAGGCTTTGAACGCGGATGAGCGAGGTCCTGAAAGTCATATCGCCGGTCGACGGGAGCGTCTATGCCGAGCGCCCGCTCGCAAGCTGGGCCGAGGTCGACGGCACGCTGGCCTCCGCCAAGGCGGCGCAGGCCGCCTGGAAGCTCGTGCCCGTGGCCGAACGCGCCTCGCTCTGCCTGCGCTTCGTCGAGGCTTTCCTCGGCATGAAGGACGAGATCGTGCCGGAACTCGCCTGGCAGATGGGCCGCCCCATTGCCTATGGCGCGGGCGAATTGCGCGGCTTCGAGGAACGGGCCCGCTACATGGTCTCGATCGCCGAAGAGGCGCTTGCCGATATCGACGCGGGACCGAGGGAAGGCTTCCGCCGCTGGGTGCGCCGCGAGCCGCTGGGCGTCGTGCTCGCCATCGCCGCCTGGAACTATCCCTATCTGATCGCGGTGAACTCCGTCGTGCCGGCGATCATGGCGGGCAACGCCGTGATCCTGAAACATTCGGGCCAGACGCCGCTCTGCGCCGAACGCTTCGCCGCGGCCTTCGAAAAAGCCGGCGCGCCGGACGGGCTCTTCCAGATCATCCATATGAGCCACGACATGACGGAACGCACGATCGGCGACAAGCGCGTCGATCACGTCGTCTTCACAGGCTCGGTCGCGGGCGGCCATGCAGTGGTGCGCGCCGCTGTCGACCGCTTCATCGATATCGGCCTCGAACTCGGCGGCAAGGACCCGGCCTATGTCCGCGCCGACGCCAACCTCCCCTTCGCCATCGAGAACCTGGTGGACGGCGCTTACTTCAATTCCGGCCAGTCCTGCTGCGGCAAGGAACGGCTCTATGTCCATGCGGACGTCTATGACGATTTCGTGGAGGGCTTCGTGGACCTCGCGAAGAAATACAAGCTCGGCAGCCCGCTCGACCCGGACACGACCATCGGCCCGATGGTGCGCGCCTCCGCCGCGACATTCGTGCGCGGCCAGATCGAACAGGCAAAGCGCGCCGGCGCGAAGGCGCTGATCGGCGAGGCGCATTTCCCCGCCTCGAAGGCGGGCACGCCCTATCTGGGCCCCGAAGTGCTTGTCGATGTAAACCACCAGATGGATGTGATGCGGGAGGAAACGTTCGGTCCCGTCATCGGCATCATGAAGGTGACCTCGGACGAGGAAGCCATCGGCCTCATGAACGACAGCACGCTCGGCCTCACCGCTTCCGTCTGGACGGAAGACGAAGAGGCGGGCGAGAAGATCGGCGAGCAGATCGACACCGGCACCTTCTTCCTCAACCGCTGCGACTATCTCGACCCTGCCCTTGCCTGGACCGGCGTCAAGGATACCGGCCGCGGCGCAACGCTCTCCCGCGTCGGCTATGAACACCTCACCCGGCCGAAGAGCTATCACCTGAGAACCAAGACAAAATGATCGACAATTATCCGAGCGTCACCGGCAACTGGAACTTTCCGACCAAGATCCGCTTCGGCGCGGGCCGCATCAAGGAACTCGCCGAGGCCTGCGGCGCGGCGGGCATCGAGCGTCCGCTCCTCGTCACCGATCCGGGGCTGAAGCCCCTGCCGATGATCGCCGAAGCGCTGGCGCTTCTCGAAAAGAACGGCCTCGCCGCCGCGATCTTCGCGGATGTCCACCCGAACCCCGTCGGCGCCGATGTGGAGCTGGGCCTGAAGGCCTTCGCGCGCGGCAAGCATGACGGCGTGATCGTCTTCGGCGGCGGCAGCGCCATGGATGCGGGCAAGGCGATTGCCTTCATGTCCGGCCAGACGCGGCCCATGTGGGACTATGAAGACCGCGAGGACTGGTGGACGCGCGCCGACCCGAAAGGCATCGCCCCCGTCATCGCCGTGCCGACCACGGCAGGCACGGGCTCAGAAGTCGGCCGCGCCGCCGTCATCACCGATGAGAGCGACCACACCAAGAAGATCATCTTCCACCCCAAGATGATGCCGGTCGATGTGATCGCCGATCCCGAACTCACCATCGGCCTGCCGCCCCATATCACGGCGGCGACGGGCATGGACGCGCTGTCCCACAGCCTCGAAGCCTTCTGCTCGCCCTTCTGGCACCCGCTGGCGCAGGGCGTTGCGCTGGAAGGCATGCGGCTCTGCAAGGAATGGCTGCCCGAAGCGACGAAGCGCGGCAGCAATGTCGATGCCCGCGCCTTCATGATGGCCGCCTCCTCCATGGGCGCGACCGCCTTCCAGAAGGGCCTCGGCTCCATGCATGCGATGAGCCATCCCTGTTCCTCGCTGCGCGGCACGCATCACGGCCTCACCAATGCCGTGGTGATGCCTTATGTGCTCGTCCACAACAAGAAGGCGGTCGAGGAAAAGCTGACCGCCGCCGCGCGCTATCTCGGCCTCAAGGACCAGAGCTTCTCGGGCTTTGTCGATTGGGTTCTCGCACTCCGCGAGGAAGTGGGCATTCCCCACACGCTGAAAGAGATCGGCGTCGACACCGATGTCATCCCGGAAGCGGCACCCATGGCGCTCGAAGACCCCTGCACCGGCGGCAATCCGCTGCCCATGACGCGCGGCGAATACGAGACGCTCTACGCGAAGGCGATCGAAGGCAAGCTCGCCTGATCAGTTCGGCCCGCCCGGCTGCCAAGCCCCGCCGGAATCATATCCGCCGGGCCGGTAGCCGCGCGGCCGTCCATCGGGCCCGAGAGGCGGCGACCCGCCTTCCCTGTATTGCGGACGGACCCAGACGCCATTTTCGCCGGCATGGCCGGGCACGAAGCTCCGCCGCTGTTCGACCTTGGGCGAGGCATTTTCCTGGACGCGAAGCTCGGGAATTTTCAGGGATGTCGGCCGGTCCTCCTGCGCCAGCGCGGCGGCGGGGAGAAGAAGGGCAAGTGCAGTGATGGCCGCAATGGTTTTCATGACAGTGATATAGGGACTGACGGGCGGATTTTCGAGGCTGATTGAGTTCGAGCCCCCCTGCCGCTATCTTCCGCGCGATTTTCCGGGGAGATTCCGATGCCGCTCGACACGACAAGCTATGCCATTCCCGTCGCCCGCAGCGCCGCCGCACTGCGCGAGGCCGTTGCCGGGTGGCGCCGCGAAGGCCTCACCGTCGCGCTGGTGCCCACGATGGGCGCGCTGCACGAGGGCCACCTCTCCCTCGTCGATCTCGGCCGCGAAAAGGCCGACCGCGTCATCGTCTCGATCTTCGTGAACCCGACGCAATTCGCCCCGCATGAGGATTTCTCGGCTTACCCCCGCACCGAAGCAGCCGACGCCGAGCGCCTCGAGGGTAAGGCGCATCTCATCTTCGCGCCCGACGCAGCGGATATGTATCCGCAAGGCTTCTCCACCACCGTCTCGCTCACCGGCGTCACCGAACCGCTCGAAGGCACATTCCGGCCGACGCATTTCGCGGGAGTTGCCACCGTCGTGGCGAAGCTCATCTTGCGCGCCATGCCGGACGTGGCGATCTTCGGCGAAAAGGACTGGCAGCAGCTCATGGTGATCCGCCGCATGGTGGAAGACCTCGACATTCCCGCCGAAATCCTCGGCGGCGACATCATGCGCGAGGCGGACGGCCTCGCCATGTCGTCGCGCAACGTCTACCTCTCGGCCGACGAGCGCAAAGCCGCAGGCCAGCTCAACGTGATCCTGCGCGAGACGGCGGCAAGTGTTGCGAACGGCGCAAGGATTTCGGATGCGACGGCGGAAGGCGCCAGACGCATCCTCGCGCTCGGCTTCGACAAGCTCGACTATCTGGAAATCCGCGACGCGGCCTCGCTCGCCGCCTTTGCCGATGACAGACCCACAAGCCCCGCCCGCATCCTCGTCGCCGCGAAGATCGGCAAGACCCGCCTCATCGACAACATGCCGGTCTGACCCGGCTCAGAGATGGGCCTTGAACCAGTCGCGCTGCACCGGCGCCGACATCTTGAACATGTCGCCCGTATAGGCCTGGAAATGCCCGCAAGGCAGCGCCAGGAATTTCTTGGGTTCCAGCGCCGTCTCATAGGCGGCAGCCGTCATGTCGTAAGGCGTGAGATGATCTTCGAGCGCCGCCACCATGAGCAAGGGCGTCGGCGAAATGCGCGGCACATGAACGCCCGGCTCATATTCCGTGAAAAGCTCGACGGAATGAACCGTCACCTCGTTTTCCCATTTCGTTGAATTCGACCGCGTGAATTCGGTGAAGAACTCATAGGTATCCGCCGTGGGTAAGGCGGCCGGCTCACCCTCCGGCGCCGCCACGGGAATCCGCGCGCCAGGCTCGCCGCGCATCCGCGCCGCACGGTCCGCCTCGAAGCCCGCGCGAAGCCCCTTCCAGTGATCGCCGCGAATGAGCCGCCGCGCCGTCTCAAGCCCCGCGACCAGCGGCACCTGCGACACGACGCATTTCACGCGCCGGTCGACCGCCGCCACGACCAGCACATGCGCGCCCGAATAGCTCGACCCCCAAATGCCGATACGGGTGGGATCGACCTCGGACATGGATTGAACATGAGTGATCGCATCTCGGTAGCCGTCGATCTGCTGGCGCGGATCGATATGGCCGCGCGGTGCGCCATCGCTGTCGCCGAGATTGCGGTGGTCATAAACGAGGACGCCGATACCGGCTTCGGCGAAGAAGCCCGCGAAATCGCCGAGATACATTTCCTTCACGGCGGAAAAGCCGTGCGCCATGACGATGGCAGGCGCTGGCCCCGTTACGCCCTTCGCGGGATAGAACCATCCGCGCAGCGTCACCCCGTCTTCGGTCTTGAATTCGATATCGCGGCGCATGAGCCCTCCCGTTTTCAGCAAGCGCAGCACATCCTGCCGCGCCTGTCACCCGCACTTTCGGGCGGGCGTCAGAGAAGCCCCAGCTCTTCGAGCTCGCGGCGCATTTCGTCGGGCATGTCCTCATCCGCCTCGCCCTTCTTCACGTCGGCGGGCGCATCCTTCGCGTCGAGATAGCGCCAGCCCTGAAAGGGCCTGCGCTCCTGACGCCGCGTGGCAACGATCGCCTTGTCAAGCAGAAGGCGGCAACGGCCGATGCCCTCGCCATCCGTGAAGGGTTCGATGCCGATAAGCTTCTGGCGGCAGCGGATGACGCCCTTCATCACCCAGTAGAGCGAGCCGCCCGCGAGCAGATCATCCGCCCGCTTTGGCGTCATGCGCGTCACATGGGCCAGCACCTGCGGCTGCTTCAGGCGCTTCTTCTCGGCAAGGCGCTCGGCTTGCCAGTTCGCCAGATCGGCGATGTCGTCTGCGCCAACGCAAAGCTTTACCAGATGGACCGTCAATCCTTTGCCTCTTCGAAGGAAACGAGCACTGCGCCCGCTTCCACCTGGTCGCCGACGCCAACATGGACCGACGCGATCACCGTGTCCATGCCGGCGGCAAGCGTTTGTTCCATCTTCATCGCTTCCATCACGACGAGCGGCGCGCCCTTCCGCACCTTCGCGCCCGGTTCCGCCAGCACCTGCACGATCTTGCCCGGCATGGGCGATTTCAGCGCACCGGCATCCGCGTCCGAGGCCACATCGACGTCAAGCGGATCGGCCATGCCGAACTCGGTCGCGATGCCCTCATGGATCAGGATGAAACCCGATCCCTTCGTGACGCAGGACGCCGTCACGCGCACGCCGTCCACCGTGGCCGTCAGCGCGCCGTCAGTACCGAGAGACGCCACAATGCCAATGCTGTCCTCGCCCGCTCCGGCGATGCGCCATCCCTCTCCCTCCGGCGTCGCCGTCAGCGCGGCTTCCTCGCCGGAAACATTGAACTTCAATATCTCGCTACGCCGCCCGCCCGGCACCCAGCCATCATTCGCCGCCCAGGGCGAATGGGGCTCGGCGCCCGCCGCTTGCGCCTTCTGCCGCTCGACGCCGCGCATCAGCAGATGCGCCGCCGCGCCCAGCGCCAGCACGCGCGGCGATGCGCCGCCCGCAGGCACGAGTTCGGCGAGGTGCCTGTCGATGAAGCCCGTATCGATATCGCCTTTCAGAAACGCGTCATGCCCCACCGCATTGATGAGGAAACCGAGATTGGTCCTCGGCCCCGCCACTTCCATGCCCGTCAGGAACTGCTTCAGCGTCCTGAGCGCCTGTAGTCGCGTCTCGCCATGCGCGATGATCTTGCCGATCATCGGATCGTAGAACATCGTGACTTCGTCGCCCTCGCGCACCCCCATATCCGTGCGGACATGCGGCATGTTCGCGGGCACGCGCAGCCGAGAGAGCCTGCCCGTGGAAGGGAAGAAGTTCTTCGCCGGGTCTTCC
>JAHBYL010000027.1 GCA_019635955.1 Parvibaculum sp. | reverse complement strand
GCCCGGCAGGCCGACGATCTCGCGATAGGCGACGGAGAGCAGCCCGACTTCGACCATCAGCAGATAAAGAAAGAAAGGCAATCCCAGGATGACGAAGGCCACGAATCCGGCTGGGCCTGCCAGTTTGCCGTACTCGCCGGGGGAGAAGCCGGAGACAACTGTGCAAATCACGGCGAGCGTGAAGGTGAGTGCGAGCTCCAGACCGCGCACGACAAAACTGCAGAGGAAGAGCCGCCATGTATTCCCGTGTGCGGCGATGAAAGCACGAAAAACACCCGCATGGCATCCGACCGCCGCAGCCGGTAATGCCAGAAGAACTCGCACGGAAACGAGCGACACAAGCACGCTCGCGAAATTCGTGAATACTTGTCCCGCGAGCCACACATGGTTTTCCGTACGCGGATTCTGCAACAGGAATTCGATAAGCGACGACAACAACCAGTACCCTGGAACAATGATGAGGCCGATCGACAGAACGAGAAGGACGAGACTGATCTTCGTCGTCGTCCAGATATACTGTCCGTACACGGCATCTCGCGGATCATCGGCCCCTTCTTCCAGCAAAACGAACCTGTGCAACTGCACCGCGAGAATGGCCGATGCGACGGCTATCAGTGCAATGCCTGCCCAGAATTCAGGGCTGCTCATTTTCGGGGTGAATATTGCGAATGGGCTCTCTCCCCTCTCGCCGGGAACACCCAAACTGAGCAAAGTGGCTATGTCTTCAACGCCTGCGCGATACGCCGACCAGACATATAGCCCGATCCCCATACCGACGATTGCGACAATCCCCGACGCTGCCGAAAGAAAGGACCAGTAGTTTCGCGTCGCGATCGCGAACACTTCCCGAAGCGTTCGAAAGACCGGAAGCTTTCGTGGCGTTCGCCGAACCACATTCATCCTGCTCAAGTGCCTGCCGGTAGCTCATCGGCCGAGCTTGCCTGTGGTTCACCGGAGCCCGGCAGACCGACAATCTCGCGATAGGCGACGGAGAGCATGGTGATCGAGAGCATCAGGAAATAGAAATAGGCAGCGATTGCCAGCATCGCGAAAAGCGCCACCGCCACGGGGCCGCCCAGGACGCTTCCAAGGATCGACCCGGCCGTGAGGAGGATCACCAGCGCGACGAGATAGACGATCCCGATCAGCACCGCATAGCCGACCATGCGCCAGGTATTGCCCTCGGTGGCCTTGAGTATCGTCCGGACCTTGCCGGGCATGCCGATCGCTACATCCGGAAGAGCGAGCATCAGACGCATGAAAAGGCCGAGAATGAGCAGATAGACGACGACCATCCCCATGGCGAGCACGCCGCCGAAGACTCCTGCCCCGCCGGCGTTTCCATCGCCTCCGATCATGCCGGTCACGGCGCCGATGCCCGCGACAGCTGCGATAAACAGGACGAGCATAAGGAAATAGGCCAGCATCACCTTGATGAAGGTCCAGACATAACGTGCATCTTCCATTCTCAGCAGTATGCTGCCGCCCTCGCCCATGAGCACGAAGCGATGCCAGCGAACGGCCGCGACCGCACTTGCCAAAGTCATCAACAGAAATGCCAGGTAATAGACCGGACCGGTAGCGCGATCGGCGATGGCGACATAGGTGGCACTCAAATCCGCAGCGGAAGCGCCCTCCTCAGCCATGGTTGCCAGCTCCCCGATACCGGCCTGCTGGAAGGACCAGCCATAAAGTCCCATGGCAATAAGGACGAACAAGAGCGCCGGCCATGCGACGCCGATGAGCTGGAAATAATGACGCGTAACGCCAGAAAACACTTCGCCTACGGAACGAAAGACCGGCAGCTTGCGCATATGTCCCCCCAGAATGAGAATCAGGCGGCGCCCCATGCCGCAATGACGGGTTTACCCTAGACCGCATGGCGGCCTCGGCCAACGGATATTTCGGGGTCAGAAGGTGGGGTCGATATGCGGCTCGGATTCGCGGGGGAGGCTGCCGGGCGGTCCGATGAGTTCGCGATAGACCACCGACAGCACTGCCACATTCACGACCGCGAAAAAGACGGAAATGAAAGCCACGGCGATGACCGCCAGCAGCTGCAGCCCGCCGCCAGCGGCGGCGAGGCCTCCAAGGAGGAACGCGAGCAGGAGGAAAGGAATGGCCACGGCAAACATGACTGCCAGCAGGCGCCAGAAGTTCCCGCGCGTCCGCTCCAGGATAAGGCGCGGGTCCAGCGGATCGCCGATCGAGACGGCCGGCAGAAGAAGCGTCAGCCGCACGAAGAAATAGATTCCGATGGCGATCAGGAAAAGACCGAAAAGCGCAAGCAGCGCACCGGAGGCCGCGCCCTGAAGCTCCGCCGAGGCAAGCGAGAGCGCAGCGCCCGGGACGAGCAGCAGAAACAGAAAGATCGACACCAGCAGGAAGCTCGCTTCGCGCCTCCCGAAGCGGAAGTGTACGGGGCCCGCCGGCTCGTCGCCCAGCAAGATGAAACGATGCCAGGTGACCGCAATAACCGGCCAGAGAAAGAGGCTCAATATCTCGAGGACGAAGGCGAGAAAGAATTGTGTCTCGATGTCCACGAAGGTGCGGGCGATGGAGATGACAAGGTAGAGCGCCCCGGGAAACCATATCAGCCGGACCATCTCGCCCAGATGACGCCACGCGCCGCCATAGGCTTCGGACACGACCGCAAAAACATCGAGGCGCGTGGTCATCGTGCTCCCCTGCCAAATGCCTTGTTGCGGTATAGCTCATTGTCCGGGTCGAGGCCGAGCGCCGTCATATAGTAGCGGCGGGCGACCGTGTCGTTGCCCAAAGCCTCGGCGAGAGCACCACGCACATACCAGGCGCCGGCGCTGTCCGGGTTGAGGGCGATGGATTTCTCTATGTCGGCGAGCGCGGGCGCGATCTTGCCCTTCTCGCGCAGGGCATTGGCGCGGTTCTGATAAAGCAGCGCATCATCCGGCACGATGGTGAGCGCGCGCGTGTAGTCCTCGATGGCGCGGTCGTGCTCGCCGACGGATTTCAGCGCCACGCCGCGATTGAGAAGCGCAGTGACGAGGTCATCCTGGCCGAGCTCGCCGGAGTCGATGGCGCGGGTGCAGTAGTCGATGGCGGAGCGGTAATCGCCGGTGGCAAACTGCGCATAGCAGATATTGTTGTCGCCGATGGCATCGGCGCTCGCCGCGGAAACCCCGCCCGCGAGCGCCAGAGCCAGTACCAGCAGTCCCGATCTTCCCGTCATGTCCCGTTCCGCTCCGCAGCAATCAGAGCGACGAGACTACTCCTTCATCGGTCTGCGAGAAAGCCGCAACGGCGACCGCCGTGTTCATGAAGTCCCGGAAGCGGATCCACTGGGCATCCTTCAGGGTGATGACATGGACGAAATCGGAGGCGATGGGACGCCCCGTCGAGCGGGCGGTCAGGTTCAGATGGCCCGTGACCACCACCTTGTCCCGCTCGGCGATGAATTCCTCCGCGTCGAAGCGGTGGACATCGACCGATGAGAGCACGCGCTCGAAAAACCGGCGGCACTTTTCATGACCGCGATAGATGCCCGCATAGGGAATGACGGGCGTGCCGTAGAACTCAATCACGGCATCGGGATGGAGAAACTCCATGATGGCCGGGATGTCCTGCGCGCCGAAAGCATGAAAGAGCGCCTTGGTGACGGCGATGTTGCGTTCCTGTTCGGAGACTTGCGCTTTCATCATGCGGCTCCCTTGTGGCGAAGGGCGAACCGGAGCGTGAGCCTGTCGAGCCCATGATTGAGAAGGCTCGCCCTTTGCGGTACCGGCGCCTCCCGGCCGAGCGACAGATCCCCGAACCGGTCGAGCACCGCTTCGATGAGCGCCTTGCCCTCCATGCGGGCCAGCGCCGAGCCGAGGCAATGATGGATGCCGACGCCGAAAGTGAGCTGCTTGTTGAGATTGGGCCGCGCGATATCGAATTTCGCGGGTTCGGGGAACACGGCGGGATCGTGATTGGCGGCTGCGAAGAACAGCGCCACCCATTCGCCTTCGCGAATGAGCTGTCCGCCGACCTCCACATCCTGCGTCGCAATCCGAAACAGCCGTTGCGGCGGACCGCTGTGGCGCAGGCTTTCGTCGATGAAGGCATCGATCAAGGAGCGGTCGGCGGAGAGCTTCGCGCGGATGTCCGGCATGGTCGCCAGATTGTAGAGTAGATTGCCGAGCAGGAAGGTCGTCGTCTCCGACCCCGCGACGACGAGGGTTATGCAGAAGCGGATGATCTCATCGAGGGTGAGCTGTTCGCCATCCACCTCCGCCTTCAGCAGTGCGGTGATGAGCGAGTCGGGCACCGGCTCGCCTTTCTCAAGCGCGCCATAAAGACGCTCGACAGTGGCCGTGAAATAGTGAACGAGCTCCATGTTGCTCGACTCGCGCTCGGTCGGCGTCAGGTCGGCCGAGAGCATGAAGGCGGTCGCCCAATGGCGGAATTTTTCCACCACCTCTTCGGGGAGACCGAGAAGCCCCACCATGATGCGGGCGGGAATGCGCGCGGCGAGCGCGCCCATCACCTCCACCTCACCCTCACCCGTATTTGCGAGCATGCCGTCCACGATTTCGCGGACCCAGGGTTCCAGCGCCTCGACGCGGCGGCGCGAGAAGGCCATGTTCACGATTCCACGAAGCCGGTCATGCTCCGGGTTGTCGTGGTTCACGAGCATGAGCGTCGGCGCCGAGGACTGTTCCTGCAGCGGGTCGCGTGATGAAAAGGTGCGGTGGTCACGTGCGGCGGCGGAGACCTGCGCGTAGTCGAGCAGCACCCAGGCCGTCACCGGCTCATCCGAGTCCGGCACGGTGCCGGGCGGATAGTCCTTGTAGCCCCAGGCCGGGCAATGCGGCCTCAGTTCCTCGTAAAGCGCATATGGCGAGGCAATGGTGTCGCCCTTCGGCAAGGCTTCGATCAGGGCCGCGAGCTCCCGGCTCGCACCCGACACGGCGGAATTCTGCATGAGGTCTCCTCCCTCTCCGGCGATTTTCGTCGCGGCCTCCTCCCGAGGCGCCTATTATTAATTTCATAAATTGTTTCTTTTGTAAATAATTTGGCGCATGCCCGAGCATCGCCCCGCCCGTAAACTCCGGGCAGATTCGTTGCGGGACCGAAAAGGCACTTCGGGAGGCTGATTTGACGGCAAGGAAGACTGGGAACAGGCAGGCGGCGAAGGCATCGGGCATCCCGGCCGCGGCCCTGCGTTTCCTCGAATATTACTACCCCATCCACTACAAGGCCGGGATTGGCGTGGAAGATGCGCTCCGGGGCGGTGTGCTGAATCGCCACCAAGTCGCGATGCTCTGGCTCATCCACTCGGAGGGCAAGGATGGCCGGGAGATGGACCGCAAGGCCATCGAGCGGTCGCTCGAAAGCTGGTTCGAAATCTCGGGCGCGGCCATCACGAAGGCGCTTCGGGCCATGGCGCAGCCGCCGCTGGACCTCATCCGGCTCGTGGAAAATCCGAAATCCGGCCGGGAAAAGATCGTCATGCTGACGCCCAAGGGCGAAGCCCATATGAAGAAGATGATCGCGGGCGGCGAGGCCTATGTGCAGCGGATCATCGACCATATGTCGGACGAGGAAATCGAGCGGGGGCTCCACTTCTTCAATCGGATTTCGGAGATCGTGGAAGGGTTCCGGGAGGACTGACGCCGCGACGCCCCGTCCCCTTGCGGGGGTCCTTTGCCGCTGTTATAGGCACGGCGCAAAGCGCGGGCGCTTATCGCCCGGTCCGGAGTATCGAACATGAATGCCAATCCCGTCGTCGCCATTGCGGGCGCGACCGGCGCCGTGGGCGTCGAGATGATCCGCTGCCTCGAGGAACGCAACTTCCCGGTGAAGGAGCTGAAGCTCCTCGCCTCCGCGCGCTCTGCCGGCAAGACCATGAAATTCCGGGGCAAGGACATTCTCGTCGAGGAACTGACCGAGGAAAGCTTCAAGGGCGTCGATATCGCCTTCTTCTCGGCGGGCGGCAGCATTTCCAGGAAGTTCGTGAAGGCCGTGAAGGACGCGGGCGCCGTGATGATCGACAATTCGTCGGCCTTCCGGATGGACCCCGACACGCCGCTTGTCATTCCCGAGATCAACCCGGAAGCGGCGCTTGCCCATAAGGGCGTGATCGCCAATCCGAATTGCTCGACCATCATCGCGATTACGCCGCTCTGGCCGATCCACAAGGTGAACCGCGTGAAGCGCATCATCGCCGCGACCTATCAGGCGGCATCGGGCGCGGGCGCGGCGGCGATGGAAGAACTTGAAGAGGCGACGCGCGCCTTCCTTGGCGGGCAGGCCTTCGAGCAGAAGATCATTCCGCATCCCTACCCCTTCAACGTGTTCAGCCACAATTCCAGCGTGGACCCTGAAACGGGCTACAACGAAGAAGAACTGAAGATGGTCAAGGAAACGAAGAAGATCTTCGGCGATCCCGATATCCGCGTGACGGCGACCTGCGTGCGCGTCCCGGTGCTGCGTGCGCATTCGGAAGCGCTTGATGTCGAATGCGAAAATCCGATAACGCCGCAACAGGTACGCGAACTTCTGTCCGGCGCACCCGGCGTGAAGATCGTGGACGACGCGGCAGGCAACTATTTTCCGATGCCGAAGGACGCGTCCGGCCAGGATGACATTCTCGTCGGCCGCATCCGGCAGGACATTTCGGACCCTTCGGGCCGTTCCTTCGCCATGTTCGTCGCGGGCGACCAGCTCCTGAAGGGCGCGGCACTCAACGCGGTCCAGATCGGCGAGATTCTCGTCCGGCATTAGTCCGGACGATGCACTCATGAGCCCGGTTCGTGGCGATGGCCTGCGAACCGGGCTTTTTCATGCACTCAAGAAATTACATCAAATCATATTGATTCATCAAAATGATTTGATGTATAAGGGGCGTATGAACATATCTGCCGCCAGCACCCCGACCCCCTCCGACTTCCTGCAACTGGCGGGACACCCGTTGCGCTGGCGGCTGCTCGGCGAGCTCGCCCGAAGCGACCGGATCGTACTCGAGCTGACCGAGCGGGTCGGCCAGCCGCAGAATCTCGTCTCCTATCACCTCGGCAAATTGCGGGATGGCGGCCTAGTATTTGCGCGGCGCAGCTCCGCCGATCGACGCGACACCTATTATGGGCTCGACCTTGCGCGGATCGGCAAGCTGCTTGCGGCGGCTGGCGGCGCGCTCCATCCCGGATTGCGCCTACAACCTGCCGGGAAGAACCCGGACGCCGTCCGGCCGGCGAAAGTGCTGTTTCTCTGCACCGGCAACAGTGCGCGCTCGCAAATGGCGGAGGCGCTGATCCGTGAGCGATCGGGCGGCGCTATCGACGCGCATAGCGCAGGCAGTGATCCAAAGTCTTTGCACCCCAACGCCGTGCGCGCGATGCAGGAGAAGTTCGGCATCGATATTTCAGCGCAAATGCCGAAGCATCTCGACCTCTATGTCGGTGAAACATTCGACCGCGTGGTGAGCCTCTGCGACCGGGTGCGCGAAGCCTGTCCCCGCTTCCAAACCGAAACGATTGCGATCCACTGGAGCGTGGCCAACCCGGCGACAGGCGAGGCAGACGACATCACCTATCCGCTGTTCGAGCGGACGGCAGAGGAGCTTGCGGAGCGTATCGACTTTCTCATAGCCGCGCTTTCCGAGGAGGAGTCATGACCGATCTCAGCGAGATGGCGCATGTGCGCTACATCGTGGACGATGTAGAAGCATCCATCGCCTTTTACACAAGTCATCTCGGTTTCGAGGTGCTGAACGCCTTTCCGGCCTTTGCAGATGTCGCGCGCGGCAGGCTAAGACTGTTGCTGAGCGGGCCTGCGAGTTCCGCGGCGCGGCCGATGCCGGACGGAGCGACGCCCAAGGCTGGCGGCTGGAACCGCATTCATCTCATCGTTGATGATATTGAAACCGAAGTTTCGCGCTTGCGCGCAGCAGGCGTTCCCTTCCGCAACGAAATTCTGGAAGGCCCGGGGGGCAAGCAAATCCTGTTGCAGGATCCTTCCGGCAATGTAGTGGAACTTTTTCAGCCCGCCGCGCCGCGCTGACCGTCCGATCTTCATCGCAGAAGGAGACGAGCATGGAGAAATTCGCTCTCACCCTCCGCCCGTCTGACGCTGTGCAATCCGAAGGCGAGGTGCCTCCCGCGCAGCGATTGTGGCGCGTGATCACCCTGCTCCTCCTTGCCGCCATTTTCGCCGAAGCGGCATTTGCGGGAGCCATGCTTTCCGGTTTCCCGTGGGCGCGGGCGGCGCATCTTGCCTCAGCGGCGCTCCTGATCCTCGGCGCGGTCACGGCGGCCTGTTTCGCTCTCGCAACGCTGCGCCGCGTGCCGCAGGGAACGAAACTCGGGCTGATGCTGCTCGGACTCGCCGTACTCCTCTTCCTTCAGACCGCTATCGGCAAGTTCGCAGCGAACGGAAGCAACCTCCTCTGGCTCCATGTTCCGTTCGGCGTGGCACTGGTGGGGTTAGCTGCCCAGGCCGCCGCGAGCGCACGCAACTTAGGCAATCGATGATCGTTTCCGCGCGGCGAGCTTGCCGCCCGCCCATGAGAGCGGAAGCGAGACAGCGATCAGCGCCAGCGGATACCAGGCCGGGCTCATGTCCCACATGGCGATGGCGCCAAGCGTGCTGAACACCACACCGATGCCGCCGAGCACGAGCGCATGGGCAACCGGCGCATGCGGCGCGAGACGCCCCGTGATGTAGCCGCCGGCAACGCCATAGAGTGCGCGATAGGCGAAGGCGAGGAGGAGAAGTCCTGTATCCGTCAGCGGCTGATCCCATGGCGGATAGACGCCGAGCGAATGGAAGAGCTGGTCGGTGCCGAGCGAGAGCACGAAGATCGCCACGAGTCCGGCAAGGACCGCGAGAATGCTCTTGCCGAATTGACGGGAAGAACGGGTCACCACGATTCCGACCTCCGGCTTTCAGTTCCGCCCGCCGACCAGCGAGAAAGATGCGCCTTCCCAATCGAGCCCCATGACGATCCAGGCATCGCCCGGTACCTGATGGGGGCCCATGGTGATGGTTCCACCCTTCTCGCCGATGCGAACGACGGCGGCGTCGATATCGTCCACGCAGAAATAGAAGTTCCAGACGGGCGCCGGAATGTTCTCGGGCTTCCTCATCATGGCGCCGACGGCATCGCCGCCCGCGGCAAAGAGCTGATAGACGCCCATATCGCCCATATCCATCGCCTGATCCTTCGTCCAGCCGAAAAGGCCGGAATAGAATGCGAAAGTAGGTTCGACCTCCCCGCTGTAAAGCTCGTGCCAGCCGGTCGTTCCTTGCGTGCCCATGGGCGGCAGGTTCATCCCCCCGGCCACCATGCCCTTGAAGATCACGAAGGCTGCGCCGGCGGGGTCCGCGACGACGGCGAAACGGAGAATGCCGGGAACATCGGCCGGATCACGCAATACGGCGCCGCCGGCACGGGCGATGCGCGCTGCATAGTCATCTACATCGTCGACCCCGACATAGCCGATCCAGCCGGGCTCCATGCGGTCGCATTGCTCGGGCGGAATGGCCATCATGCCGCCGACACCGGCATCGCCGACGAGAAAGCGCGTATAGGGATTGGCGCTGTCATCGATAGGATCGAGCTTCCAGCCAACGACGTGCGAATAAAATTCGCCAGCCGTGGCGGTATCGTTCGTCATCAGTTCATACCAGAGAAAATGGTTCGGGGCGGTCATTGCTCAGCTCCTCTCTCGGCTTCGGCCTTTAGCGCTGCGAGACCGGCCTCGAAATCGGCACCAACCATCTTGTCCACGTCGAAGAAGAGCTCAATCACCCTGGCGAAGAGGCCGGATTTACCTTCCATTGCCCAGGTGACGCGGGTGGCATCGCCCTCCGGGACGAAAGTGAAGATACCCGTGTGGTCTGCCTGCATCGGCGTGCGGAAATGGAGCGCGATGACGAGGCGCGAGGGCGCGTCTGCCTCCAGGATTTCCATGCTGCCGCTGCCGATGCTGCGATTGCCATCCCATGCATAGATGGCGCCCGGCCCCTTTTCCGCGCCGCTATAGATGCGGGCCATTTCAGGATCGCGCGTCTCGTAGGACGACCAGCGGGGCCAGAGGCGGAAATCCTCGACCAGCGGATAGATGTGCTCGGGCGGGGCATCGATGAGCGCGCTGCGCTCGATGCGGAAGTGCTCGGGTTTCCGGCTGGCAAGCACCAGCAGCGCAATGGCGATCAGAACGAGCACGACGCCCGCATAGAGAAAGAATTTCAGCACCTGGTTCTCCGTTAACGGGCCGCTTAACCGGCATCGGCGCGAGATAAAAAAGGTTGATATCAATCTATATGAAGCAAGTCAAAGCGAATTCCCCGAAGCCATGCGATTAACCGGACGGCGCGTGGGGGCAACACCCCCCCTTCAATCAAGCGGCTTGCCACTCTATGTCCTTCATGAATATTCGACGCGACGCGCGGGAGAGATTATTCTCCGGATTCCGATCCGCGGATCGAGCAACACTGACTTGAAGGACGAGAAATTATGGGCAGCTACCGCTCACGCACAACGACGCATGGCCGCAACATGGCCGGCGCCCGCGGCTTGTGGCGCGCCACGGGAATGAAAGACAGCGATTTCGGGAAGCCGATCATCGCCGTGGTAAATTCCTTCACTCAGTTTGTGCCCGGTCATGTACATCTCAAGGACCTCGGCCAGCTTGTCGCCCGGGAAATCGAAACAGCGGGTGGTGTGGCCAAGGAGTTCAACACGATCGCCGTCGATGACGGCATCGCGATGGGACACGACGGCATGCTCTATTCCCTGCCCTCGCGCGAGATCATCGCCGACAGCGTGGAATACATGGTCAACGCGCATTGCGCCGACGCCATGGTCTGCATCTCGAATTGCGACAAGATCACCCCTGGCATGCTGAACGCGGCAATGCGGCTCAACATCCCTGCGATCTTCGTGTCCGGCGGACCGATGGAAGCCGGCAAGGTGGTGCTGCGCGATGAGACGAAGGCGCTCGACCTCGTGGATGCGATGGTCGCGGCGGCGGACGAGTCCTACACCGATGAGGAAGTGAAGACGATCGAGCGCTCGGCCTGCCCGACCTGCGGCTCGTGCTCGGGCATGTTCACGGCGAACTCAATGAACTGCCTGACCGAAGCGCTCGGCCTCAGCCTGCCGGGCAATGGTTCGACACTCGCGACCCATGCAGCGCGCGAGGCGCTCTTCCTGGAGGCGGGCCGGCGGATCGTCGGGCTCGCGAAGCGCTATTACGAGCAGGACGACCAGTCCGTGCTGCCGCGCAACATCGCCTCCAAGGAAGCCTTCGAAAACGCAATGTCGCTCGACATCGCCATGGGCGGCTCGACCAACACGGTGCTGCACATTCTTGCGGCGGCGCATGAAGGCGGGATCGACTTCACCATGGCCGATATCGACCGGCTATCGCGCCGCGTGCCGGTGCTGTGCAAGGTCGCGCCGTCGAAGGCCGATGTGCACATGGAAGACGTGCATCGCGCAGGCGGCATCATGTCGATCCTTGGTGAACTTGACCGCGGCGGGCTGCTCCATGCCGGCCTGCCCACGGTTCATGCGCCCAC
This sequence comes from Parvibaculum sp., assembly GCA_019635955.1. Lineage (GTDB taxonomy): Bacteria > Pseudomonadota > Alphaproteobacteria > Parvibaculales > Parvibaculaceae > Parvibaculum. Next base: position 25,905 of record JAHBYL010000027.1, on the reverse strand, counting down.
GCTTGGCGACGCGCTCAACGAATGGGACATCAAGCGGAGCACGGCGAGCGACCTCGCGAAGGAGCTTTTCCTGGCGGCACCTGGCGGTGTGCCGACGCAGACGGCCTTCAGCCAGAACCGTAAATGGGAAAGCCTCGACCTCGACCGCAAGGGCGGTGTGATCCGCAGCGTTGAGGACGCCTTCTCGAAGGATGGCGGGCTTGCCGTACTTTACGGCAATATCGCGCTCGATGGCTGCATCGTGAAGACGGCGGGTGTCGACGAGAGCATTCTCCAGTTCGAAGGCCCGGCGCGCGTTTTCGAGAGCCAGGACGATGCGGTGAGCGCGATCCTGACCAATCGCGTGAAGGCGGGCGATGTCGTCGTCATCCGCTATGAGGGGCCGCGCGGTGGGCCGGGCATGCAGGAAATGCTCTACCCAACCTCCTACCTCAAGTCCAAGGGCCTCGGCGCGAAATGCGCGCTTGTGACCGACGGGCGTTTCTCGGGCGGCACGTCGGGTCTTTCGATCGGCCATGCCTCGCCGGAAGCGGCGGAAGGCGGCGCGATCGGGCTTGTGCGCGAGGGCGACATGATCGCCATCGACGTGCCGGGGCGCAGCATACAACTGAAGGTGAGCGACGAGGAACTCGCCGCGCGCCGAGCCGAGCAGGATGAAAAGGGCTGGAAGCCGGCAAAGCCGCGCAAGCGCTCCATCTCCACCGCGCTCAAGACCTATGCCGCCTTCGTGACCAGTGCCGCCAAAGGCGCCGTGCGCGACAAGGACGCCATCGACAAGGCGGCCGGGCTGCACTGAGCGGAGCCTCGGCAAGCATCAGCAGATGTATGGAACGGCGGGGAACTTCCCCGCCGTTTTCCGTTTCACCCGCTTATCGGCGTCGAGCGGCCGATTTTCGGGAACAGAGAAGCAATTTCACGGTTCACGAAAGGAGACTCACGGCACAAGAAAAGGAGAAATGACATGAGACCGAAGCTGAAGCGCCTCCCGGAACAGACGATCGTCATCACAGGGGCGAGTTCCGGCATTGGCCTCACCACCGCAAGGCGCGCAGCGCGCGCCGGCGCCAATGTCATTCTCGTGTCGCGCAACGAAGAAGCACTGCAGCAGATTTGCGACGAGATCCGGCAGGAAGGCGGCGATGCGGATTTCGTGGTTGCGGATGTGGGCGACCGGGCGCAGGTGCGCAACGTGGTCAACACCGTAATCGACAGGCATGGCGGCTTCGACACCTGGGTGAACAACGCAGGCGTCGGCATTTATGCGCGGCTCGAAGAAACCTCTGACGAGGATCATCACCGCATTTTCCAGACGAATTATTGGGGCGTGGTGCATGGCTCCCTTGAGGCGCTGCGCCACCTGAAGGCGAATGGCGGCGCGCTTATCAATATCGGATCGATCAGCTCGGAAATGCCCGCCCCCATCCTCAGCGCCTATACGGCGTCGAAGCATGCTGTGAAGGGCTTCACAGACTCCCTGCGGCTTGAGCTTCTGCATGAGAAAGCGCCGGTTTCGGTGTCGCTGATCAAGCCGAGCGGCATGCATACGCCGTTCGGCGACCACGCGAAGAATTATATGGATGTGGCGTCAAAGGTGCCGCCGCCGGTCTACCATCCGGAGCTCGTCGCCAAGGCGGTGCTCCATTGCGCGCAAACGCCGACGCGCGACATCACCGTCGGCGGGTCGGGGCTTGCCATGACGACATTTGCAGGGCTTCTCCCGTCACTGGCGGACCGGGTCTTTGCCTGGAGTTTCTACAAGACGGCACGGGACGAGAGCCAGCCCAAGCGCAACAATTCGGCGCTTCACGAGCCCGGCGATGGCGGGCGGGAACTTGGCGAGCAGAAAACGCCGATCCGGCGGACGAGCATCGCCGCATCGGCCCGCATTCACCCTTATGCGACACTCGGCGTTGTCGCCGCAGCCATTGGCCTAGTCGCGATGAGCCGCCGGAAGAAGTCGGCCGTCCGGAAGCTCATTCCCACTCAATCGTTCCCGGCGGCTTCGAAGTTACGTCATAAACGACACGGTTGATGCCGCGGACTTCGTTGATGATCCTCGTGGAAACGTGGCCGAGAAACTCGTGGGTGAAGGGGTAGTAGTCGGCGGTCATGCCGTCGAGCGAGGTCACGGCGCGGAGCGCACAGACATAATCGTAAGTGCGCTCGTCACCCATGACACCGACCGTCCGAACGGGGAGCAGCACGGCAAAAGCCTGCCAGATTTCGTCATAGAGGCCTGCCGTGCGGATTTCCTCGAGATAGATCGTATCCGCTTTGCGGAGAATTTCGAGCTTCTCGCGCGTGATCTCGCCGGGCACGCGGATGGCGAGGCCCGGTCCCGGGAAGGGGTGACGGCCGACAAACTGTTCCGGCAGGCCGAGCTCACGGCCAAGCACACGCACCTCGTCCTTGAAGAGTTCGCGGAGCGGCTCCACGAGCTTCATGTTCATGCGCTCGGGCAGGCCGCCGACATTGTGATGGCTCTTGATGGTGACGGAAGGACCGCCCGCGAAGGAGACGCTTTCGATAACGTCCGGATAGAGCGTGCCCTGCGCAAGGAAGTCGGCGCCGCCCACATTTTTCGCTTCCGCCTCGAAGACGTCGATGAAGGTCGCGCCGATGATCTTGCGCTTCTGCTCGGGATCGGTCACGCCGTCAAGCTTGCCGAGGAAGAGGTCGCTCGCATCGACCGCGACGAGCGGGATGTTGTAGTGATCGCGGAAAAGCGAAACGACCTGCTCGGCCTCGCCCGCACGCATCATGCCCGTGTCGACAAAAACGCATTGAAGCTGATCGCCGATCGCCTCGTGCAGCAGCACCGCGACGACGGATGAATCGACGCCGCCCGACAGACCGCAGATCACCCTGCCCTTGCCGACTTGCTGCCGAACCTTCGCGATTTCCGTTTCGCGGAAGGCGGCCATGGTCCAGTCGCCCTTGCAGCCGCAGATGCGATGCGTGAAGTTCCACAGCATGTCGCGGCCGCGCGGCGTGTGCACCACTTCGGGGTGGAACTGAACGCCATAGAAGCGGCGTTCTTCATCCGCGATGACGGCGAAGGGCGCGCCGCGGCTTTGCGCCACGACCTTGAAGCCCGGAGCGATGGCAACGACGCGGTCGCCGTGGCTCATCCAGACTGGCTCCGTACCGCCCTGCTGAGCGATGCCATCAAGGAGCGGCGTGTCTTCCTTCACCTCGATCACGGCGCGGCCGAATTCGCGCTCGTCGCCCCCCTCGACCTTGCCCCCAAGTTGCAGCGTCATGGTCTGCTGGCCATAACAGATGCCGAGTACAGGGAGGCCCGCCTCGAAGACATATTGCGGGGCGCGCGGGCTGTTCTCGCGGCTTACGCTGGACGGGCTGCCGGAGAGGATGACGCCCTTTGCGCCGAAGCTTTCCCAGATTTCGTCTACCTTGTTGAAGGGGACGATTTCGCAATAGACCCCGCTTTCGCGGACACGGCGCGCGATGAGCTGCGTTACCTGGCTGCCGAAATCGATAATAAGAATACGGTCTTCGGTCATGTTCCGTTCACGGATCGGTTGAGGGAGAAATAGTCTCGTTCGGGCCGAGGCCGAGCGCATGGGAGAGTTCCTGCGTTTCAGCGCAGCCCGCGCAATGGGCGCGCAGCTTGCGCAGGCCTTCGAGGGCGGACTCGCGGTTTCCCGCATCGACGTCGAGATGCGCAAGGCGGGACAGCGCCCGCGGATCGGACGGCTCGATCGCCAGGGCAATCAGATAATACTTGCGGGCGAAATTGAGCTGTTTGCGGGCGCTATGGGTATCGCCAAGTCCGGTGAAGGCGGCGAAGTTTGCCGGGTCCGCCACGATGGCCATTTCGTAGAAGCGTTGCGCGGCGGTGTAATCGCCCTCGCCAAAAGCAGAGGCAGCACGGGCCGCAAGCGACACAGAGGCGCGCTGGGAGCGCTCGTCCACATTTGCGGCGCCCGCCGGTGCGGTCAGCACGGCGAGTACCAGAGCCGCGGCAAGAAAGGCAGAAAGACAAATTTTCCGGGAAATCAAGGCCGCCATCCATCCAGGCCCGTCGGAGGGTGAAAGTCCGATAGACCATCCTTCCCCGGACCCGTCAAGCCTGTTGCCGCAGTGCATCATCGGCCAGCCTCGCGGCGCAAAAGAGCGATGAAAAAGCCGTCGGTGCCGCTCGATGCGGGGCTGAGGCGAAGGCCCGGGCCTGCGGCTTCCGGCAGGCCGGGGAGTGCCAGCGGTCCGCTCGAGAATCCCGGCCGGGCGGCGAGAAAAGCGGCAATCCGATCTTCATTCTCGGACGGGAGCAGTGAGCAGGTGACATAGACCAGCGCGCCGCCCGGGCGGACGAGACCGGCGCCGCGCGTCAGCACTTCGTCCTGCGCGGCGCGGTAGCCGGCCAGCATCTCCGGCGTCAGCCGCCAGCGCGCGTCCGGGCTGCGGCGCCAAGCGCCTGAACCGCTGCAGGGTGCATCGACGAACACGAGATCGGCGCGGGCTTCGAGCGCCGCAAGATCGGGGTCGGCCTCGCCGGGCCGGGCGGGGCCGAGAATACGCGTCTGAAGATTGCGGATGCCGGCGCGCTCGGCGCGAGGGACGAGCCCGGCGAGGCGGCGACCATCGATATCGCAGGCGTAAATCTGGCCGCGATTGCCCATCATGGCGGCGAGAGCGAGCGACTTGCCGCCGCCCCCGGCGCAGAGATCGACCACCTGGTCGCCCGGCTTTGCACCGCTCAACAGGCAGGCAAGCTGTGAGCCTTCATCCTGAATTTCGACGGCGCCTTCGCGGTAGAGCGCGAGACCGGGGAGATTTGCGCGAGTGAGAAGGCGAAGGCCCCAAGGCGAATGTGCACAGGGCTCCGCCGTTATGCCCGCTTCGGCGAGCGCCGCCAGCGCCTTGTCGCGGGAGGATTTCAGCGTGTTGACGCGGAGGTCCGTCGGCGCACGTTCGAGCATCCCGGTCATTTCGACCTCCAGCCGGGGACCGAAGGCGCGCTCGAATTCGGACTGAAGGAACTCTGGATAGTTGAGGCGGATATGAGGCAGCGCGTCGGCGCCGGGCAGAGCGGCCGCTTCGAGCGCTACCCGCTCCTCCTCCACCAGCGGCGCGGGCGCGTGACGGCCGCCATCGGCAAGGGCTTCGATTTCCGCAAGCGGCTTTCCATCGAGCAGGAGGAGCGCGGCGAGCGCGAGAAGGCGTGCGTCATCGCTGCCGCAGGCGGTGGCGAGTTCGGCGCGGCGACGGAGCACAGCAAAGAGGATCTCGCTGACGGCGGCGCGGTCCTTCGAGCCAGCAAAGCGGCTCGAACGCGACCATGAATCAAAGACGCGATCCGCCGGGCGGGCAGTCTTGAATATCTCGTCGAGGATCTCGATGGCGGATTGCAGACGTGCGCCGGGTGTCATTTCACGTCACCCGGATCGCGACGCGCGATCAGCTTGCACCGCCGGGATAGTTTGGCGCTTCGCGCGTGATCGTCACGTCATGGACATGGCTTTCGCGGAGGCTGGCGGAAGAGATGCGGACGAACTCCGCTTTCTCCTGGAAATCCTTCACGGTGGCATTGCCTGTATAGCCCATGGCGGCGCGCAGGCCGCCCACAAGCTGATGAATGACCGCACCGACCGGCCCCTTGTAAGGCACTTGTCCTTCAATGCCTTCAGGGACGAGCTTCAGCGAATCCTTCACGTCCTGCTGGAAGTAGCGATCGGCGGAACCGACGGCCATGGCGCCCACGGAGCCCATGCCGCGATAGGCCTTGTAGGAGCGGCCCTGGAAGAGGAATACCTCGCCCGGGCTTTCCTCGGTGCCCGCAAAGAGCGAGCCGAGCATGGCGCAATCCGCGCCCGCGGCAATCGCCTTTGCCAGATCGCCCGAGAACTTGATGCCGCCATCGGCGATAACGGGGATGTCGTTTTTCCGTGCGGCTTCGACCACATCCATGATGGCGGTGAGTTGCGGCACGCCGACGCCCGCGACGATGCGCGTGGTGCAGATCGAGCCGGGGCCAATGCCGACCTTGATCGCGTCCGCGCCTGCATCGATCAGCGCGCGGGCGGCATCCGCGGTCGCCACATTGCCGGCGATGACCTGCGTCTTGTTGGAAAGCTTCTTGATGCGCTGCACGGCTTCCGATACGCGGGCGGAATGGCCATGCGCCGTGTCAACCACGACCACGTCCGCACCGGCCGCCATCAGCGCCTCGGAGCGGGCGAAGCCTTCATCGCCGACCGTGGTGGCGGCGGCGACGCGGAGACGCCCCTGCTCGTCCTTCGCCGCATTCGGGTGAAGCTGTGCCTTTTCAATGTCCTTCACCGTGATGAGGCCAATGCAGCGATAGGCATCATCCACCACGAGGAGCTTTTCGATGCGGTGACGATGCAGCAGGCGCTTCGCCTCGTCCTGGCTGACGCCATCGGCGACGGTGACGAGATTTTCCTTCGTCATCAGATTACGGACGGGCTCTGCCGGATTGCTCGCAAAGCGGACGTCACGGTTGGTGAGAATGCCGGCAAGCTTGTGGGAGCCGGGCTCGACCACGGGAATGCCGGAAATGCCGTGGCGCTGCATCTCGGCAAGCGCGTCGGCAAGCGTCTCGTCCGGGCCGATGGTGACGGGGTTCACCACCATGCCGCTTTCGAACTTCTTCACTTGGCGGACCTGCTCAGCCTGCGCCTCGGGCACCATGTTGCGATGGAGAACGCCGATACCGCCGGCCTGCGCCATGGCGATGGCGAGACGCGCTTCGGTGACCGTGTCCATGGCGGCGGAGATAATGGGAATGCCGAGGCTGATCGATTTCGTCAGGCGGGTTCTTGTGTCTGCCTGACTGGGCAGGACCGTGGAAGCAGCGGGCAACAAGAGGACGTCATCAAACGTCAGCGCTTCACGGATCATACTGCCAACCTCCTGGGCCGAATGCTTGCGGCCACCCTATCGTGTGTTGGCGCTGGCTTTTAACACCTATATGCGGGAATGCAAAGAGCGCGATGATGCAACCGCGAAATATTCACGCGAGTTCTTCATCGTCACTTTCACGACGCCCCTTAAAGCCTTGAGCCAGCACATACATCTCCGCCGAATCGGCGCGGCTCGCTTCAGGCTTTACATGGCGGACGGTGCTGAAGTGCTGCTTGAGGAGCGTGAGAAGCTCATTCTCCGTTCCGCCGCGCAAGACCTTGGCGAGAAAGGATCCGCCTGGCGCCAGAACCTCGACAGCGAACTGCGCGGCGACCTCGCAGAGGTGCATGATGCGCAGATGATCGGTCTGCTTGTGGCCGGTGGTGGGGGCGGCCATGTCGGAGAGAACCACGTCGGCCTCGCCGCCCAGCGCCTCCTTCACGCGGTCATCCGCGCCCTCATCCAGGAAATCCATCTGGAGAATGATCGCGCCCGGCACTGGCTCGGTCTCCAGATAGTCGATGCCAATGACCTGACCTGCCCGCGATGAGGCCTCGGCGGATTTCACGCGGGCGGCGGCGACCTGGCACCAGCCGCCTGGCGCGCAGCCGAGATCAACCACGCGGGCGCCGGGCTTCAGGAGATGATAGCGGTCGTCGATTTCCATCAGCTTGAAAGCCGCGCGGGAGCGCAGGCCCTCGCGCTTCGCGGCATGGACGTAAGGGTCGTTCAACTGCCGCTCGAGCCAGCGGGCGGAGGAATTACTGCGCTTGCGGGCGGTCTTCACGCGCACCTTCATGGCGCGGGCGCTACCGCCAATGGCGCTCTTGCTGGTGGTGCCCTTGCCGCCGGGCTTTTTCGGTCCCTTCGCCATTATGCCGAAACCTCTGGACGAGTCGCGGTGCGGCGCGACGGTTTACGGCGGCGGCGACGGCGGTGCCGCCTGCTCGCATCCGCTTCCATCAGCGACATGAGAATGCCCTCGCGCAGGCCGCGGTCTGCGACGCGCAGGCGGTCGGCCGGCCAGGCATCGGCAATCGCCTCGAAGATCGCGCAGCCTGCGAGCACCAGATCCGCCCTCTCCTGCCCGACACAGGGATGTGCGGCACGCTCGGCATAATCCATGGCAAGCAGCGAACGGGTGACGCTGTGAACATCGGCGGGCGAAATCCAGATGCCATCGACCCGCGTGCGGTCATAGCGCTCGAGGCCGAGATGGACGCCGGCAATCGTCGTGACGGTGCCGGAGGTGCCGAGCAGGTGGAATGGGCGATGATTGTCGCGCTCCTCCCGCAGGCGGCCGAGGAAAGGCGCAAGGCGATCCGCCACTTCGGCAACCATGCGATCATAGACTTCGGAGGGCACATCGACGCCGCCATGATGTTCGGCGAGCGTGACGACACCGCAGGGAAGCGAAATCCAGTCGCCGATCACAGGACGGCATTTGCCGTTCCCTTTGTTTTCAAGGCGGACCCAGATGAGTTCCGTCGAGCCGCCCCCGATGTCGAATACCAGAGCGGAGGCGCATTCGCTGTCGAGCAGGGGTGCGCAGCCGGCAACAGCAAGACGTGCCTCGTCTTCCGTCGAGACGATTTCGAGGGAGAGGCCGGTTTCACGCTTCACGCGGGCAATGAAATCCGTCCCATTCGCCGCAGTGCGGCAGGCGGCGGTGGCGATGGTTCGCGCGCGGGTGACGCCCCGGCGCTTCATCTTGTCGGCGCAGATCCTCAAGGCGTCGATGGCACGGGACATTGCGGCCTCGCCGAGTTCGCCGCTGCCCACCAGACCCTCGCCGAGGCGGACAATGCGGGAATAGGCATCGACAACCTTGAAGCCCTCCGGCGCACGGCGGGCGACGAGAAGGCGGCAATTATTGGTGCCGAGGTCCAACGCGGCATAGAGCTGGTCGGGCTGGGCGGACGCGGCGCGCGGTGGCGGCGGCTTTGCCGGACTTTTCGCCGGAGGTGCGGGCTGTTTCGGGGTTTGAACGGCGGCGCGGTCGCCGCCCTTGCCGCGACGGCCGCGGCGGCGGCGCCGGCGAGACTTCTTCGCCGGGCCTTCACGCTCGCCCTCGCCGCCTCCGTTGCTACCGGACGGACCGGCGGCCGAGGGCGGGCGCGCAGACGGCCCTTGATCCGCGGCAGCCGTCCCTGTGGGGGGACTCATGCCGCCGTCACCTTCTTGGTGCACTTCTTCAGACCCGGGAAACGCCGGGCCCAGACAACTGGACCGCGCTCCGCACCGGATTCCCTAATTTTTTCAGTTGAGTGAAGTCTAGCAGGCTGGGCCGCGGGGTAAAGGACGGGAGAATATTTCAACCGCCTCAAGGAGTTGACGAATGAGAGCCCTGAGACTAGTTTCGCGCGCAACCAAGGCCATGGCAGCCCGCGAGTCGAGCCGGAAACGGCGGAAACCCACGGATTTGCCGCACGCCATTGGGGGATCGTCTAACGGTAGGACAGCGGACTCTGACTCCGCCAGTCTAGGTTCGAATCCTAGTCCCCCAGCCAAACACATCATAAGCTATTGATTTGTCAGGGGTTTCTAGGGCTCCGCTCTCGCTGCGCAACGCAGGTGTGACACCTGTATGTCCGCGCAGCGCCCTCCCGGAGCGCTCGAATGCCCACCCGACAAACCCACCTCCACCGTAGAGGCGCCATTTACTACTGGCGAGCCAGACTACCGGCGCGCCTGAGCGCGGCTCTGCGCCAAACCCACCTTGTGAAGTCGCTTCGGACTCCGGTGCCCGGTTTGGCCCGCAGGCGCGCGCGGGCGGTGTCTGCCGCAATGGACCGCCTAGAGGAATTCCTTATGAACGCTCCCGCCCGCTTCAGCCCTACCCGACTTCAAATGCGTCTCGTGCTGGAAAGCTTGTTCAACCGGATTCTTGAAGAGGGCACCGCAAAACGCGATGCGGAGCCCCACGGGCTCGCTCGATATGCCGAGGGCGACCCCGTAGAGGAGCCAATCGCGCTCAGTTCGGAAAATCGCGAGGAATGGACCGCTGACGATTGGGACGCCTACATCGCGGGACTACAAGCGGACGCGGAGCACCCCGAAAATAAGGCCGTCAAATGGGGAGGCCTCGCCGAAGGAAACATCACCGAAGATGTAAAGCCTATCTTGGACGAAGAACTCAAAGCCTTCGGCGTCTCTCTCACCCATGACGACCCCCAATATGATGTGCTCGCCCGAGACGCAAACCGTGTTATCGCGCGCGCTTATGCCATTGAGGCGGAACGCTGGCGCGGGCATCACGATTCCGCGCAAGGCATCCCGAGCTTTGTTTCCCAGAAATACCCCGACGACAGCCCATTGATTGACCCGTGGAGCAAGAAACTCGGACGGGAAGAAGCGGATTTCCTATCTCAGTATGTGCGGACGATTGGCGAAGAGTTCATCGAACTGCGTCAGGCGAATGGCGCAGCAATGAAAACCGAGCGGGACGACCGCATCGCGCTTCGATACTTCCTCGACCTAGTAGGCGATATCCGCATCAATGACATAATGCCAAATCACAGCAAGAAACTTGCCGAACAACTCCTCCGCATGCCTCGCGAATACGGCAGGGGCATCTATGCGAAAAAGACGCCGCGCCAAGCAATCAAGATTGCCGACCGCCTCGAAGATGCCATCAACGAGAGCGGCGAACAGGAAACCATCCTGTTCGAGGGCGTTGAGTTCAGCCGCATTGAAGCGCAGAAAAAGGCTGAACGCATGCGCAAGAAGACGGCCAACAAGCATCTGAGTTTCTTTACGAGCCTCTGGCGGTCAAGCTTGGTGCCGCGCAGCCTTCAACCGATGAACCCGTTCGCAGGAGCGCTTTACAAAAAGCGTCTCTTGCGAACCGAAACCGCGCGTAGAGGCACCCGCACCCGTTACTCTCAGGAACAGCTGCTCGAACTCTTCGCAACGCCGATTTGGCAAGGCTGCGCCAGCAAGGCCGTGCGCACCAAGCCGGGCAAGCTGATAATTGACGATTGGCGTTACTGGGCACCATTGATTGCGCTCTACACTGGCATGCGCCGCGAAGAAGTGGCGCGCCTGCGCACCAGCGATTTCGATGAAGTCGAGGGGATTTGGCTCGTCAGGATTCAGGCAACCGAAGGCCGACACCTCAAATCTGAGGCTGCCAATCGGGAGATTCCCATTCACTCCCAACTTATCGAGTTGGGGTTCCGTGAATATGTCGAGCGGCGCGGAAAGCGGGCGGCCCTTTTCCCGGACCTTCGCCCGACGGGCGCATCGAAGGAATACGGTGAGCAGGTGGGGCGATGGTTCCGATACTACCGGCAATCTCTCGGGATTTATTATCCGCAGACTGATTTCCACAGCTTCCGGCATACATTCGTTCAATGGCTCCGGAATTCGGGCGTTCCATCGGACCTGATTGCCGTCGTCGTCGGGCACGAAGATGAGCGCATCACAAGCTATGTCTATGGCAAGGATGTATCCATTCAGCAGAAGCGGCAGGTGGTGGAGCGGCTAAGCCTCAAAACAGGCCCGATAAAACGGCCCCTCTCGCGGCGCGAAGCGTAGAGAGGGACGGCGCAAGCGCGCTTCAGGCGACGAGAGAGCGAATTACGCAAGGCGGAAAGGGCCTTTTCCATCCATCCGCTCACTGTTCAACGCGAATCGCCGTCGCGTCTGCGCGTCTGCCGTGACTCCCTTTCGAAGGCGCCCGGAGCATCGCCAGCGCCGGAGAGAAATCGCCGCATTTGGTTCCAAGTCTCCGGCAGCACTCCAAGCGGCATATCGGATGCGAGCAGCAAATCGCGGAACCTCTTTTTCCCGCTCACGAGAAAACAAATGAGCCCCATCACAACCTCGCCCGAGTGTCGCGCCGTCAACAGCCATTTTTTCTTAAGCTTTTGTTCGGCTTCAAGCGCGCGAGATGTCGATGCGAGCGATGTTTCCAGAACAGCATTTTTCTTGCGCAAGTGTGCGTTATCGGTTTCGAGAAGCGATGTCCGGTTTCGCAAATCATCCACCCCCACTTTCGCCAGTCTCAATTCCTCCAGCTCCGCCAAATCGACTTCTATCCGCGTCATCATGTCCGCTCTCCTTTCTGCGTCTCGTCTCTCCGCCATATAAGCGCCGCGTGAGAGACGGCGACGGCGCGGCCCCTCACGAAGATGCCCGTGGAACACGCCTACGTTCGTGTGAAAATCGTCCTGAAACGCTCGCATCGCCGCGCAATACATCCTGTTCGCTTCTTTGGTGCTCTTCCCGTCGCGCTTCGCGGTCTCTCTCGCCGCGATACCGGGATGAATGGCTTCCAAGTCAATTCGCTTATCGCTCGTGATGTGCGGAACGACAAAAAAATGCAGATGCGGATAAGCCTCATCCTCGTGCCGGACAACTGACGCGAGCGTATCTCCGTAGCGCCGGGCAAGCCATTTCAGGGAGCGCCCCTCCCACGCCGCATAATCGGCCTGTGTGCGCTCGTTCAGCTCGGCAACCGCTACCGGGTAGGAGAGCACCCCGGCAAGCATGACCGGCGAATCTTTCCGCAACCTTCTCCCCTTGGCATCGCGCGCCTCCTCGGCCTGGCGCAGAGTAGCCCGCTCGACATCGGGCAAGTTCAGGCCGAAGAGACGCGCAGGCGGGCGAGGATTTTCGACATGCGGGCAGGAACCAGCTTCCCGACCGGCCTCGGCCAACACGTCTCGCAATGCCCACCGCTTAGCGAGCGACTTCTTTGGGACCGCGCGCGACACTATGTCGACATGGAGAAACTGAAACGCCATCGCAGCCCCTTTCTCCTGTCTACTTAGGAACCGAAAGGGAGCGGTCAAATGCGCCGCGTAAGTTTTTGGACGTGAGAGGAAGCCAAGGGAGATATCTAGCGACCGACTATATTTGTTCGCCAGCCTATGGGCGCTCACAAATGCCGGGCCTGCGGCGCTAGGCGCGCGTAGCGCGCAGCAGATGGATACGCCTGCCCCTGCGGGGTGCTGGCGTATCCACCCGCCATCAGTCCCGCACCACATGCCGGCCATCCGCGCGCACTTCGACAAAGTCGCGCGCAACGAGCTTCTTAATCCACTCATGCGCGGTAGCGGGACGCTGTGGCCCGACGCCTGCCTCCTGTGCGCGCTTGCGCCACTCAAGCGCGTCCAAACCATCCGGGCCCGCCTCTCGCAGAACTGCGAGGACTTTTTCCGCAATCGGCGGAAGCGACAAGGCACCCGGCTGATTGTCGTTACCGGCGTCCGCAAGTGCGCCGCTCTCGTCGGAAACGACCAAAGAGTATACGGGCTCGCCATCCGCATCTACGCCGCACTCGACCTTATCGAGCATGATGACGACGGCCGATTTGCCGTCATTTTTCTGCTTACCGGCGCGCAATACGAGTTGACCATCGCAATCGCCCTCATCAAGCGCCAACAGGGTGTCGAAATTTCCGTTTATGACTGAGCTGCCGCGCGCCCCTTTCGTTTTATCTTTGCCCGAGTGATGGACGACGCACACTTGCGTCCCAAGCGCATTCGCAATTTTGGTCATTGCGCCGGTGAACTGGGCCATATCCTCTTGCCTGTTCTCGTCACCGAACAAACACTGCGAGAGGGTATCGACACACAGAAACCGACACGGCACGCCGGTGTTTTCTGCGAGCCGCTTAATGCGGTCGATAAGGGTTGCGACAACCTCCGGGTCGCGCAAGTTCATGGCCTCCTCGATAAGCGCAACGGGCAAATCTTCGATTTCGATGTCCCGCGCCTTAGCCCAAGCGATGGCTCGCGCCTTCAAGCCTGCCTTCCCCTCTGTGGAGAGATAGACCGTCATGCCTTCTAGGCTCGCGCGGCCTAGCACATCGCGCCCCGCAGCAATTGAGAGCACGACGTCCAGCCCCATAAAGCTTTTGCCCGTGCCCGGAGCACCGAATAAGCAGGTGGTGCCGATTTGGGGGAAGAGCCCTCGGACAAGGTGGAGTGGGAAATCGCGGTCGAGGACATCCGGGAGGGACGTAAAGCCAAACGCTGATGCTTCTTCCGCGAAGGAACGGGTGTAGTTCGGAGTGGGCAGAGATTTCATGGCAGTTGCTCCATACGAGGCCGTGGTCGGGAACTCTCGATATGGGTCCGTCTGCCAAAACCGAAGAATGATTGCGGGCGCCCGTTCAGACCATTTTAAGAAGGGGGGTCAGCAGGCTTACTTACGCCTCCCCCCTTTTAGGGGGGAGGCGTAAGTAAGCCTGCTCTGTGCGCGCACAATCGCGCAATGAAACCGTTCGTTAATTTCCGCCTGACACGATTATCGTGTGGTCTCGGAGTGCTTGCTGTTGCCCCGCGGGAGACAATTATCAACTCCCCAGAGGAATACCAACATGACGAACCGTATGCCGATTGTTATTGAGCTTGGAGAAGTGGAACAGCAGGTCTTCGACAAGATTATCTTAGGCCTGATTAACGACCTTACTCGTGACTTTCATAAACTCGCTGGCCTAGTCGAAGGCATATTCGGGCATAGAATGCCCAATGCCACATTCAGGGACGGAGGGGTCATTCCTCAATGTCCTGAGGCCATTCAAACTGTCGAGTTCTTGGAGATAGTCAACGATACCATAGTGGCGTTTTTGCGTCTTTATGACATCCACTACATCGGACCGTTGTCGGGTAAGGTCAATTCCATTTCCGGACGATAACAGGCAAAGCCCCCGGCCAATGGCCGGGGGCAATTTTCTTTAGCAGGAATTCATCAGAGATAACGCCTGCGTCTATCCGGCGCGCGCTCTGTTCAATTCAAGCAAGGCCTCAAGCGCGTCGTCATCAGAAATATTCTTTGGCCACCCGTAGGCAGCAGCGACAGCGGCATCAAGTTCTTTGTGCGCATGCTCAAGCCACGCAGGGCGTTGGTTATAGAGATTGGTAAGTGTTCGGCCCTTCAGAACCTTCGCCGCCTCCTCATCCTTTGGAAGAATGCGGTCGGGAAAGCCGGGCACCACCTCGGGAACGACTTTCACGAGGTCAGGCGGATTGAGCCAAGCGCGCCGCAGTTCATCGAGCTTCTTTGCCGCTTTGCCAATCGCAATAGCGTTCGGAGCGTTCGCATAATCCGACGTAGGGAGACTAGGCGTAAGCCCTTCAGGAAAGGGGAAGGTGGAAAATGTAGTTGTCGAGGTATAACGCGGACGGTCCTCCAAGCTCGTGCCTAATCTCAGCGACCAACTTTCATGGAACCGGCTATGCAAAATGCCAAACGTTGTGTCATCGTCCCGCGCGATGACAATAAGATTTTTGTCAGCAAGTTCGGGATACGATAGCCAAACGAACAATCGATGCTCCGATGTCTCCGTGGTAACGATATAGCGAGACAAACGCGCGACGTGTCCGCGCATGTCGGGGCGCGGCCAATACGGCTCCCACCATCGAGTCTGAGCATGCTTATCTCTAGCTTGCGCGCGCGCCTCTACCAAGGTCCTCGTATCCGTAGGGTCGTCCGGGTCATAAGGAGACGATTCTAGGTAGTGGAATGGTGCCTCATACAAAGAAGCCTCCATCCTTGAAAGTCCTGCGGGAAAGTCGATTATCCAAACGTCTCGCGGCCTTCCTGTGACGTCATCTCCGTTCCAATACGGCTTGAGGATTTCGGAATTGGGCCGGTTGTTGGGGTTCATAGGCAGCGACATCCACTGTCTAGCAATTACGCCTTCAACGTCATGCGGACCGCTTTTCTGTATTCCAAGGAAAGAAACATTTCTATTTTCTGGTAGTGGTTGCGCGGTCGTGAGGTTTAGTCCTGTCGTCAGGTCAGGATTAATCTGACGAACCGGCTCACCATCCAAATGAACTGGAAGCTTTGTTCCCTTCCTGCTGAAACATATCAGTGAGACTTCGACTCGCGCGCCTTCGATAGTCCACGGCAACGCTGACCAAGCATCATAGATACAGTGCTCGGAATGAATGCGGTCTAATACTGGCCTGTTGGTTCCGCCTCGGATGGAGCTTGTTGCGACCAATCCCACTCGCTGCGTCAGGTTCGACGACACTTGAGCTCGTGCCTTTTCAAACCAGTAGCACACCAAATCGGTAAATCCTGCCAATCGCCCCTGATAGGCCCGTCGCAAGGCTTCCGTTTCCACAACGCCGAGGCGCCGCTTCATTAGCTTGGCCCCTAAGAAGGGCGGATTGCCGACGATGACATCTGCCGGAGGCCAGCAAGCCTCTGTGCCATCGCCATTGACGACCGCATCGCGATTTTCAATGGTGTTCAAATTTATCAGAATAGGATTCTTCCGGGCGCCAAAACCATTTCGTTTCATCCACTGGAGCTCACCTATCCAGACGCTGACGCGCGCGAGTTCCGCCGCATACGGATTTATCTCGATACCGAGCAGGCATTCCGGGCCAATCGAGGGAAATTGGCGCTCAAGCCCCAACGCCTCGCCTTCGATACTGATTTGAAGCTCTAAGTCTTTCAATGCCAGCAAGGAAAGATAGAGAAAGTTCCCCGAGCCGCAGGCTGGGTCCAACACACGAAAAGCTCGCAACCGCTCAAGGAATGACCGAAACTTGGATTCAGCTTCACCGCGAAGCGCGTTCCGCTGTTTGGTCAACGCTCCTGCTTTCGCAGCCGCCCGTGTGGCAGACGCCTTTTTTGCGATTTCTTCCGACTTTTCGAGAAGCGTTTCAATTTCAGGCTTTACCGCCGCCCATTCCGCGAGGAGAGGCTTGGTAATGACCGGCTCAATGATGCGGAGAATTTTCTCGCGGTCGGTGTAGTGCGCGCCGAGTTGGCTCCGCTTGTCCGGGTCAAGCCCACGCTCAAAGAGCGTTCCCAAAATTGACGGGTCGATTTCAGTCCAATCGAGCCTTGATGCCGCGAGGACGTTTTTCAGGTCATCCCGTTCAAGTGGCAAGGCGCTATCGTCATCGAAGAGCCCGCCGTTAAACCACTCGACGGTTTCGAAGCCGACAAGGCCGCCCGACTTCATCGCACCGAACAATTGCCCGGCCATCGGCTCGAACCGCTCCGGTTCAGTCAAAGATGCTTCCACCATGCGCTGGAACATTTTGTTCGGCAGGAGCTCCGCGTCTTCCGCGAACATACAAAACACAAGCCGGTTCACGAAGTGCGCGACGACATGCGGGTCATGACCGCGCGACCGGAGCCGCAGGGCAAGATTTGCGAATTCCTTCGCCGCGTCTTCCGTAAGAGCTTGCCGTGTTTGACCTGGCTTCAGCTTCTCCGGGTCCGAGAAGACCCACTTCAGGATTTGGCGCTTCGCCGGGTCGAGCAGGTCATCAAGCGTAAGGTCGTAAGTCTTGGAAACGGTATTCGTCCACGCGGTAGTCACGCGGAACTGGGCCATGTCAGACACGACGAGCAGAGGAGGATTGCCCAGCGCGCCGGAATATTGCTGGAGCTGGGCGAAAGCTGCGTTGAGGTCCTTTCCCTTACCCTTGTATTCCCAAGCGAAGAAGCCCTGCTTCCACACATCGGCCCAGCCGCCCGCGCCGGTGGCCTTGCTGGCGCCTTTCTCAAACGCATAGGTCGCGCCGGAGGGGTCGGCTTCGGTCGGCGTAGGCTCTCCCAGCATTCGGCAGAGGTCATTGAACTGGCTTTGAGAGGCCGCGCGCTCTGTCAGAGTGCTGGCTTTCCATTTCGCAACGAATTCTTCCGGCGTCATTCCCACCCCAGCATCTCGCCGTGCCCAATCGCGGTCATCGTGGGACGGGCACCAAATCGCCAGTGCCCGTCCAACTTAGTCGTCAAACGCTACTCATCACTATTCTTTATTCGGCGAGGGTCAAAACCATCTTTGTACTGGCGTGTTGGCGGGCCAACGGGCTTGTCCAATTTCACTGGTTCCGCCTCCTGCTCTGCAGGCTTCTTGTCGTCATCTGTCATTTTCCACTCCACTATTGCTCCACACTCAGCGCCGTTGATACTGGAAAACTCACGCTCACTAAACTTGGACACCAAAAGAAGAAGTGCGCACAAAACGACAAAAGGCATCGAAAGAAACAAATAAAATTGCCCTCTATCCTTGAAGTATCCTTTGTCAACATTTCTCTTGTAATTTATGGTCGCGCATTTCGCGTAGCTTTCCTTTAGATATTCGTCAAATTCCCGTTGCGCCAAGTGTGTAATATAGGTCGGATGACCGGCTTTATGTTCCTGCTTGTAGTAAGCTTCCAGTTTATCATAAAAATCTTTTAGAGATTTTGGGTCATCAAGATATTCGTAGTATACGCTGTTAATTACTCTAATAAAATACACCGAACTACAAACAAGAAATCCAATACAAAGGGCAAAAGATAGAGAGAAAGCCACCTCCATAACACTTATTCGATTTATATTCTGTATAAAGCTGTCAGCAATATAGAAAACACCGCCTCCTATTGCTGTAATTACAGTAATAGAAATACTCGTTCCGCTTGTTATTTTATCTTTTCTTTCAAATTCGTGGTAGTATGCCTTCTCGAAAAAGTCTGGCATTTGTCGAACCTCATCTCCGACAGTCTTAATATCGGCAATTCTAACGCCCACTGCGAGTAAGTAAATCTAGGGTGCGGCACAAGTTTGCGCGACTCAGAGACTCGCACACCCCGTAAGATATTGATATCATTGATAGAAAACTCGAATCGCAGGGGTCCTAGTCCCCCAGCCAATTTCTATTGGTTCGCCTCAGACATCATATCAAGACCGTCCGAACAGGATTCCTGAGGGGCAAGAGCCGGTGCGTTGGAAGCCGCTGGCCAGAGACGCCCATTCAAGGTTTCTGTCCAAGCCCCTTGCGCAAGAAACCGGTTACCAATGCGGTCAACTCTTCGAGTGTCGCCGCCCCCATGACGTCCGCATGGAAACCTCCATCATTGATGAGAGTCGCCAGCCCGTGAACCAGCGACCACGCTGCCATGGAATTGGCATCGACATTCCGGTTCGGCGTAGCGCTCGCATCCAGATAGGCCGCCACCGCGCCATGGATCATTCGATAGGACAAGGTCGCCGCTTCAAGCAGCGCCGGATATTGCGTCTTCTCTCCCACCAGCGGACCGAACATCAGCCGGAACCGGCCCGGATTCGCCGTTGCAAACATCACATATCCGAGCCCGAGTGCGCTCAGACGGTCCTGCGCAGTTGAGACGCCTGCCGCCCGCCGCGCCATCTCCGCCGAGAGGTCCTCAAAGCCGGTTGCGGCGATAGCCGCGAGCAGCGCTTCCTTGTCCGCGAAATGGTGATAAGGCGCCGTCTGCGAAACTCCCGCTGCACGGGCGGCACCTCTGAGTGAAAGCGCCATAACGCCATCTTCTTCCAAGATACGCGTTCCGGCCGCGACCAAGGCGCTTTTCAGATCGCCGTGGTGATATTTTTTTACGGCGGCATCACCGGAAGATGCTGATTTTTCTCGCTTTTTTCTCACACAAGTCAATTTGCCCCAATGTCTTGACAACGTCAACATCAGTACATATCTTAACACTGTAAAGATTAACCCTTCACAATCTGCAGGAACCGGTGATGGCCTTCGTGATCATGATGTCGGCGATAGCTGTCTTCGCCTGGACCGCCGGCAAGCTCGGCGTGGCTTCATTGAAGGACCACCGGTTAGCCATGCGCATAGGCATGAGCGCGGCCTTCCTATTCGTCGGCATAGACCATCTCGTTACGCCGGAGCGTTACCTGGCAATGATGCCCCCTTTCGTGCCCTTTCACCCGGAGGTGATCTTCTTCACCGGTCTTTGCGAAATTGCAGGTGCCGTCGGACTTCTATGGCCTCGCTTCACGCGAATTGCCGCGCTCATGCTTGCGCTTTATGCGGTCGCCGTCTTCCCCGCCAATATTCACAATGCGATTTACGGCCTAAGCGTCGAGGGCCTGCCGCAATCCTCCACCTATTACTGGATTCGTCTCTTCTTCCAGCCGCTCATCATCGTCTGGGCGCTCTATGCGGGAGGCATTATCGGCAGGCACAGCGCGACGGCCCCATCTCAACCCGTCTGACCCCTGCAAATGGAGTATCTCCCATGAGCCTGACCCGTCGTGAAATGACAGCGGGCCTCTCGGCCCTTGCTGCCCTCGGACTTGCCGCGCCGCTTATGTCGGGAAAGGCAAAAGCCGCAACGCTGCAACGTGCCGGCTGGTTGGCTCCGCTTGGGCAGAACACCCGAGAGCTCGGCCCCGCCCCGCTTCGTCTCGAAGGCAGATTGCCAGACCAGCTTCGAGGCACGCTCTACCGCAATGGCCCGGGCCTGTTCGAACGGCAAGGAGCCTCGAAGGGAAACATCCTCGATGGCGACGGTATCGTGCAGGCACTGCGCTTCGAAAACGGGCGCGTCATTCATACTTCCCGCTTCGTGCAGACTGAAAAGCTGATCGAAGAAGAATCGGCCGGTCGCTTCCTCTATCCCACATGGACCACGAAATCGCCTGCCGGATTCCTGCGCAATGTCGGCGGGCAAGGCTTCAAGACGCAGGCAGGCATCACGGTCTACGAAGTCAATGGGCGCCTCATGGCGCTTGATGAGGTGAGCCCGCCATACGAACTCGATCCTGTTACCCTAGAGACAAGGGGTACCGTGCCGCACGGGATGAATGAAGACACCGCCATCAAGGCGCACACGAAGATCGATCCGGAGACAGGCGACTGGATTCTTGTCGGAGGAAAATTCGGCCGAGCGATGGAATTGCAGGCGTCCATCCACCACAAGGATGGCCGCGTGACTGCATTGCCGCGCTTCACTGCGCCGCGCCAGACCTATCTGCATGATTTTTTCGCCACTCGGAACTATATTGTCTTCAGCCTACAACCTGCCTTCTTGAAACTCGTGCCTTTCCTCAGCGGCACCCGCTCCTTCGCCGACAGCCTCGAATGGAATCGAGCCGAGGGCAACGTGCTGGTAATCGTTCCGAAAGATGGCGGTGCTGTGCGCTATCTGGACGTCCCCGGCCGATGGATGTGGCATGCCGCCAACGCCTATGAAGACCGGGGCACCCTCGTCGCCGATTTTATTGGGTACGACGCACCCGATCACTTTCTGAAAGAAAGCTCAGCCTTCCAAGCCATCATGCGCGGTGAGCTGGGCGAAGCGAACGAACCCGGCCGCATCTATCGCTATGTAATCGATCTTGCAGATGGCACGGCCCGAGAAGAGCTCATCGCCGATGCCGCCTTCGAGTTTCCCGTCATCAATCCAGCGGATGCCCTCCGCCAACACCGCACGGTCTTCACCTCGCGCGGCAGCGGAAACCGCATTTTTCACTCCGGTGTTGCAGCAATCGACACGGCCACCGGACAGACCCGTTCCTATGAATTCGGTGACATGAACTGGATAAGCGAACCGATCTTCGCCCCCGCGCCCGGCAATAGCGGCGGCGCAAGGAGCGAAGAACAAGGCTGGCTCGTCGTTCAGGGCCTCAACGGAGAAACCGGCACCAGCTTCTTCGCAGTGCTGAATGCTGCACATATCGAAGACGGCCCTATTGCAATAGCTCACCTTGAGGGGCCTCTGCCTTTTTCCTTCCATGGCTTCTGGCAGCCGGCCTGATCCGAAAACGCATATGGCCGGGACTAGCCCGGCCATATGATCGCTTCACTTATGACCCTCAGTGCAGTTCGAGGCCCGGCAGGTCGCCCTTGGCGCGCCAGTCTTCCAGTATCTTGATGAAGGCGACGGAGCCTGCGCCGTAGAAGCCATTGCGCACGGCAGCGGGCGACGGCTTGCCTTCATTGTTGTAGTAACCCGGCGTGCACTCCTCGAGATAGCGGCGGTTGAAGACGGCGACTTTCATCACCTCTTCCACCCAGGCGTCTTCTGCTTGTTGCGAGGTTTCGACCACGCGGGCCTGACGGTCGATACATTGCTTCACGATGTAGGAGAGGTGCTTCGACTGCTCGTTCAGCATATGCGGGTAGTTGGCGGTGAAACCGGCCTGCGCATTGGAGACGATGAAGCAGTTCGGGAAACCGCGCGTGTGCATGCCGTGAAGGGACGAGACGCCATCCTTCCACTTTTCTGTGAGAGAGACGCCGCCGCGACCATAGATTTCGAAGCCGGCGCGGCGCGTATAGCCGGTGCCGACTTCGAAGCCGGTCGCATAGATGAGGCAGTCGATCTCGTATTCCTGGCCATTGGCGACGATCGCATTTTCGGTGATGCGCTCGACACCCTTCCCCGCCGTGTCAATGAGATGCACGTTCGGGCGATTGAAGGTTGCGAGATATTCGTCGTGGAAGCAGGGGCGCTTGCAGAACTGGTTGTACCAGGGCTTGAGCGCCTCGGCGGTCGAGGGGTCCTTCACCACGGATTCGACGCGCTTGCGGATCGATTCCATTTTCTTGAAGTCGGCGAGCTGGACGGTCTCGGCCATCTTTTCGGGCGCGAGGTTCTTCGGGTTCTTGCGCGCCATGACGAGCAGATTGCCAATGATGTCGGTCCAGCCGTCATTGACGAGATCTTCCGCCTGATAGCCGCCGGACACGAGCGTATTGAAATTGTCCATACGATACTGCTGCCAGCCGGGCTTCAGGGTCTTCACCCATTCGCGATCGGTCGGCCTGTTGTTGCGGACGTCGATCGACGAGGGCGTACGCTGGAAGACATAAAGCTCCTTCGCCCATGCACCGAGATGCGGCACGCATTGCACTGCGGTAGCGCCGGTGCCGATGATGCCGACACGCTTGTCCTTCAGTTTCTCAAGGCCACCATTGCAGTCGCCGCCCGTATAGCCGTAGTCCCAGCGGCTCGTGTGGAATGAGTGACCCTTGAATCCTTCGACGCCGGGAATGCCGGGCAATTTCGGGCGGTGGAGCGGGCCGCTCGCCGTGACAATGAAGCGGGCGCGGATGGCATCGCCGCGGTTGGTGTGGACGATCCAGCGCGCGGATTCGTCGTCCCAACGCATCTCGGTGACTTCGGTCTGGAAGAGCGCGTCGTCATAGAGCTTGAAATGGCGGCCGATGGCACGGCTGTGTTCGAGAATTTCCGCGGCCTTCGAATATTTCTCGACCGGCATGTAGCCGACTTCCTCGAGCAGCGGCAGGTAGATATAGGATTCGATGTCGCAGGCCGCGCCAGGATAGCGGTTCCAGTACCAGGTGCCGCCGAAATCCCCGCCCTTCTCGATCATGCGGACGCGGCCGACACCAGCCTCACGCAGGCGCGCGCCGGCGAGCAGGCCGCCGAAGCCACCCCCCACCACCACGACATCGACCTCATCGGTCAGGGCCGCGCGCGTGAAGCCCGGCTCGACATAGGGGTCTTCGAGGTAATGCGCGAACTGGCCCTTGATCTCGACATATTGCTCATTGCCTTCCTTGCGGAGGCGCTTGTCGCGCTCGGCGCGGTATTTCGCCTTGAGCGCCGCCGGATCGAAATCCAGATCGTCAATGGCCTGTGCTGTGCCGTTTGCTTCGTTCGCCACGTCTCTTCCTCCAATGCCTGTATGGCCCGCAATCTACCATGCGAACCGGCGGGTCTTCGCCCGCTGTTTGCGTAAATGATAATGTCGATTTACTAACTGTCAAAGCAAAGTGAAAAAGCCCGGATTTCCCGGCGTCAGATGCAGGCAGCACGGGCGCCCAAATGAAACCGGGCCCCGCCTTGCGGCAGGGCCCGGTGATTGCGCCGTGACGCGATACGATCAGCCGTAGCGATAGGGCGCGCCGGCCTTGCGCATCGTGTCCGCATATTTCTTGAGGATCTCGACGATCTTCGCATTGCGCGGGCTTTGCTGGGCAACCTCGTCCCAGAACTTGAGCGCCTCGTCTTCCACCTTCTTCCATTCCGTTTCCGGGATGGTGGTCAGCTCGAGCTTGCCGCCCGTGGTGCGGTAATGGGCTTCGCCCCACCAATACCAGTGCTGACGATAGTAATGCGAGCTGTCCATGCTGAGCTTGAAGAGCGTCTTCAGATGCTCGGGCAGCGCATTCCACTTCTCGGTGTTGGCGATGTAGGAACCGGCCCATGCGCCCGAGATGTTGTTCGTCAGATAGTATTTGGTGATATCGGCCCAACCGACCGTGTAGGTCTCGGTCGCGCCGCACCAGGCAACGCCGTCGAGTTCGTTCGTCTGGATGGCGACTTCGATATCTTCCCAGGGCAGCGTGACGGGCACGACGCCGAAACGCTCAAGGAACTTGCCGCCTGTCGGGAAGGTGAAGACGCGAAGGCCCTTCAGATCCTCGAGAGAGCGGATCGGCTTCGTGGTGACGAAGTTGCAAGGGTCCCATGCGCCGGCGCTGAGCCAGGTGACGCCCGGCACTTCGGCATAGGCTTCTTCCCAGATTTCGCGGAGGCCGTACCACTCCCAGAGCACCGGCACGTCGAGGCCGTAGCGCGAGGCGAAGGGGAAGTAGGCACCGAAGACCGACACGTCGACCGGCGCGGCCATCGAGTCATCGTCGCTCTGCGCCGCATCGATCGTGCCATTCTGAACGGCGCGGAAAAGTTCGCCCTGCGGCACGAGCTGGTCGGCGGTGAAGAGCTCGATCACCATTTCGCCGTTCGCGGCCTTGTTGAATTCGTCGATGGACGGCTTGATGACGTGTTCGGCGAGCGAGGCGCCGGCATATGTCTGCATACGCCAGCGGATGGGCGCCTGCGCGCGCGCGATATTCGGCGCGGCAATCGCCGACGCACCGACGGCGGCGCCAAGGCCGGCCTTTTTCAGAAAGTCGCGTTTGTTGATAACGGGACGGTCACTCATCAGGTGGCTCCTTCTTCTCTGGATGGTTTCGGGTCGATCCAGCCCCAATGCCAGACCCGGCCCTCGCACGAAGAAAACAGGTACTGCCTCTCACTTTTCTGCCGCCGCACCTCCTATCGCCCGAAATACCAGTTGGGCAACCAGAGGGTCAGCTGCGGGAAGGCCATCACAATGATGATGGTCAAAATCATGATCCCCACGAACGGTACGATTGAGCGGTAGATATCGACAAGCGTTATCTCGGGTGGCGCCATCGCGCGCATCAGGAACAGATTGTAGCCAAAGGGCGGCGTTATATAGGCAATCTGGCAGGTGATGACATAGAGGATGCCGAACCAGATCGGGTTGAAGCCGAGGCCGATGATCAGCGGGATATAGAGCGGCGCGACGATGACGAGCATGGCCGTGTCGTCGAGGAACATGCCGAGAATGACGAAGGAAACCATCATCATGATGAGGATTTCCCAGGGCGTCAGATCCCATGTCTCGAGCAGCAGGATGCGAATGGCATTCTTCGCGCCGAGCCCGTCATAGACGGCGCCGAAGCAAAGCGCAGCCAGGATGATGAAAAGGAACATGCAGGAGATGGCAAGCGTCTGCCGCAATGTGTTGTCGATCACCGTGAAGGTCAGCCGCCGCTTCAGTGCGGCTGCGATGATGGCACCGAGCGCGCCGACGGCTGAGCTTTCGACAAGGGTCGTGATGCCTTTGAGGAAAAGCCCCATCATGATGCCGAAGATGAGGAAGGGAATGATGCCTGCGCGCAGGAGACGAATTTTTTCGGCCCAGGTGATTTCCGCGAGTTCCTCTTCGGGAAGCGCGGGGCCGAGCTCCGGGTGGCGGCGGCAGCGGATGTATATATAGATCGCGAAGAGCGCCGCCATGATGAGGCCGGGGACAACGCCGGCGAGCCAGAGCTGCAGCACGGGCTGGCGTGCAATCATCGCATAGAGCACGAGCACGACGCTTGGTGGAATGAGAATGCCAAGCGAACTGCCGGCCTGAATGACGCCCGTGACCATGACCTTGTCATAGCCGCGGCGGAGAAGTTCCGGCAGGGCAACGCTTGCGCCGATCGCCATACCCGCAACGGAGAGCCCGTTCATGGCGGAAATGATGACCATGAGGCCGATGGTGCCGAGGGCGAGACCACCGCGCACACGTCCCATCCAGACATGGAACATGCGGTAGAGATCGTTCGCGATCCCCGACTCCGACATCATGTAGCCCATGAAGATGAAGAGCGGCAGGGTGAGAAGCGGAAACCAGTTCAGCACCTGGAAGGTGGCGTTGAACGGCATCTCGATATTGCGGTCGCCCCAGAGCAGAAGGGCTGCAAGCGCCGCAACGAAACCGATGGCGCCA
>JAHBYL010000026.1 GCA_019635955.1 Parvibaculum sp. | reverse complement strand
TTCGACGCAGCCCTGGCCTTACCCCTCCTCGCTGATGATCGGCTGCCATGCGGTGGCGGATTCGGAAGAGTTCAAGGTGGACGGCGTCGAGCTTTCCGGCGGGCGCTGGATCACGCGGGAAGAAGCGCGGAAGATTCTCGCAGGGGAAGGCGACGGCACGATCTGGCTGCCGCCCGCATTCGCGATCGCGCATCAGCTCATCAGGGCTTTCGCCGAGGGACAGGTCTAGTCACTCGCCCGGGGCGATCGCCGCGCGGTAGGGGTGGGCCTTATAGACGCCGAGGATGCGAAGCTCGCTGGTGAAGAACTCGAGCTCTTCCAGCGCGAGGCGGACATGGCGGGAGGCCGGGTGGCCCTCGATGTCGGCGTAGAACTGGCTGGCGTTGAAGGTGCCCTCAAGCTGGTAGCTTTCGAGCTTCGTCATGTTGACACCATTGGTGGCGAAGCCGCCCAGCGCCTTGTAGAGCGCGGCCGGTACGTTCCGCACACGGAAGATGAAGCTCGTGATGACGGGCTCGTCTTCGGGCTCGGCGTCGTTCGGCTCCTTCGCCATGATGAGGAAGCGCGTCGTGTTGTGCTCGGCGTCCTCGACATTGGCGCGCAGCACATCGAGCCCGTAGATTTCGGCGGCAAGCGAGGAGGCGAGCGCGGCGCGCGTGGGATCACCCGCTTCGGCAATCTGGCGGGCGGCGCCCGCCGTGTCGGCCGCGACAACCGCCTTCAGCCCGAGTTCCCGGATCACGCGGCGGCACTGACCAAGCGCATGGACATGGCTGTGGACGGTTTTCAGGTCTTCGAGCTTTGCGCCCTTGAGGCCGAGAAGCTGGTGATGCACGCGCAGGAAATGCTCGCCGACAATATAGAGGCCCGCACCGGGAATGAGGTGATGCACGTCGGCGACGCGGCCGGCGAGCGAGTTCTCGACCGCGATCATGCCGAGCCGCGCGCGGCCTTCATTCACCGCGGCAAAGACATCCTCGAAGGTGTCGCAGGGAAGGCTGACCATGTCCGGGCAGGCTTCATGGGCCGCAATATGCGAATTCGCGCCGGGTTCGCCCTGAAAGGCAATCGTGTTTTCCGGCATTGCGCCATCCGTCATCAGACCGGTCTCCGGGAAAGCGCCGCGCGGGCCTTTTCGAGGTCGGCGGGAGTATCGACACCGAGGGGAACAGTGTCAACGAGCGCCACCTCGATCGCCATGCCGGCTTCGAGCGCGCGCAGCTGCTCGAGTTTCTCGCGCCTTTCGAGCGGCGATGGCGGCAGCGCAACGAAACGCGCCAGCGCTTCGCGGCGATAGGCGTAGAGCCCGATGTGATGATAGAGCGGGCCCGGGCCCCAGGGCGCGGTGGCGCGCGTGAAGTAAAGCGCGCGGGCAAGGCGCGTGCCTTCGAAGGCGGCGACGGCCTTCACCACATTTTCGTTGGTGCGCTCTTCGTCCACCGAGATTTCAGCGGCGAGCGTCGAGATGTCCGCGCCCGGACGGATGAGCGCCTCATAGGCGGTGCGGATCAAGGCGGGATCGAGCGTCGGCAGGTCACCCTGCACATTGACGATGATGGAATGGCGGCCTTCGGGGTCGACATTGCAGACGGCCTGCCAGACGCGGTCCGAGCCCGAGGGCAGGTCCGGGTCCGTCAGCACGGCCTCGCCGCCCGCCGCGCGGACCGCTTCGGCGATTTCGGCTTCCGCAGCGGCAACGACGACGCGGCCGATACCGGCCTCCATGGCACGGCGCCAGACCTGGACGATCATCGGCGCGCCGCATATGTCGGCAAGAGGTTTGCCCGGCAGGCGGGTGGAGGCCATGCGGGCGGGAATCACCACGATCGGATGGCCGGCGAGATCCCTGCCCTGTTTCGGCGCTTCGTTGCCCATGATCGCTCCCCTTCACGCGGGCCCCATGCCCCCGGCGGCCATGGTGCGGCGGATCGCCGCAATTCCAAAGGCCCGTTCGCCGCACTGCCCGAATGGCGGACGTGTTGACCGCCTCCACGGAGACAATTTCCTTGAATCACGCGGATTTGGCGCTCTTATACGGCTTGCGGCGATGCGGCGGAAGCGGCTAATCTCCGCGCCAAATCCGCGGGGGCCTTGAGAAAAAGGGCGAAACGCTGCTTTCGCGTGCGATCCCATCGCACAGGGCAAATCCCGCCGACCAATTCTTGAAAGGCCGGAGCAGGAGCCAATGGACTCATTCGAATTCAACAAGATCGCCGGAGCAGTGCTCGGGTCCATCCTCTTCGTCATGGCCGTCGGCATCCTTGCCGGCATGTTCTACCATGTGGACGAGCCGAACCCGCAGGCCTATGCCGTGGCGGAAGCCGAAGCGGGCGCCGAGGGTGGCGCCAGCGAACCGGCTCAGGCCGTGCCCTTCGCGACGCTTCTCGCCCAGGCCGATGTGGGCCGCGGCGAGCGCGCCTCGCGCAAATGCACCGCCTGCCACACCTTCGAAGAAGGCGGCCCGGCGCGCATCGGCCCGAACCTTTACGGCATCGTCGGCGCGGCGCATGCCCATATGGCCGGTTTCGCCTATTCGGCAGCCATGCAGGCCAAGAGCAGCGAGCCCTGGAACTTCGAGGAACTCGACCACTTCATCGAGAATCCGCGCGGCTATCTCCCCGGCACCATCATGAGCTTTGCCGGTATCCGCAATCCGCAGGAGCGCGCCGACCTCATCGCCTATCTGAACACGCTTGGGTCCAACCAGCCGCTGCCTGAAGCGCCGGAAGTAGCCCCCGAGGATTCCGCCCCCGCGAATGGCGGCGAGGAAGCCCCGGCGGAAGAAAACGGCGCGGCCGAGGCCGAGTAAGTCTCTGCCCGATATTCGATACCGACGCGCCCGGAGCAATCCGGGCGCGTTTTTCGTTTAGAGCCCGGATGACTTTGTTTTAATGCGCATAACGGGCTAAAACGGGTCACTATGAGGAGTGGGGGCGCGGCACGGCGGCCCGACATGTCCGGCACCGCCCGCCGGACAAGAGGGAGAGAGAGTGTGCGTGGTTCGATGACCAGGCCGGTGCTCGGCGCAGCGGCACTTGCCATCCTTGCGGTGGCGGCAATCTTCTATTTCACCTCAGGCCCTTCCGGAGAACCGGCGCAAGCGCCCGCGACCGGCGATGCCATGTCGGCACGGACGGAAGCCGACACCGCCGAGCGTCCCACCGAGATCGTTGCATCCGAGGCCGAGCAGCAGCCTTTCGATCCGGAAATGCCGCGCCACGGCTCTTCGCTTTTCGGCGAACTCAAATATCCGCCCGACTTTCCGCATTTCGACTATGTGAACCCGCAAGCGCCCAAAGGCGGCATGGTGCGCATCGGTGCGGTGGGCAGCTTCGACAATCTCAATGCCTTCATCGTCAAGGGACAGACGGCGGCGGGGATCGGCCTCATCTACGATTCGCTGATGACGCGCAGCTTCGACGAACCGACGAGCGAATACGGGCTGCTCGCCGAGAGCGTGCGGCATCCGGAAGATTATTCCTCCGTGACCTATGTGCTGCGCGAGAGCGCGCGCTTCCATGACGGAGAACGGGTGAAGCCGGAAGACGTCATCTGGACGCTCGACATGCTCAAGACGCACGATCCGTTCTATGGCGCCTATTATGCGAATGTGACCGCGGTGGAGCAGACCGGCGAGCGTGAAGTGACCTTCCGCTTCGACGAAAAGGGCAATCGCGAACTGCCGCAGATTGTCGGCCAGATGCCGATCCTGCCCAAGCACTACTGGGAAGGCAAGGACGCGCGCGGACGCGACCGCAACTTCGCCGAGACGACGCTCGAACCGCCGCTCGGCAGCGGCGCCTACCGGGTGGCCGCAGTGGCGACGGGACGCTCCATCACCTATCAGCGCGTCGAGGACTATTGGGCGAAGGACCTGCCCGTGGCGATCGGGCAGAACAATTTCGACCGCATCCGCTTCGAGTATTACCGCGACGGTACGGTGGCGCTCGAGGCGCTGAAGGGAAACCGTCTCGATTTCCGCGTCGAAAACAGCGCGCGCAACTGGGCCACGGAATACGACATCGCCGCCGTGCGCCGGGGCGAGCTGAAGAAGGAAGAAATTCCCTCGCTCAACCCGCAGGGCATGCAGGCTTTCGCGATCAACATAAGGCGCGACAAGTTCAAGGACCCGCGCGTGCGCGAGGCGCTGAACTGGGCCTTCGACTTCGAATGGATGAACAGGAATCTCTTCTACGACCAGTACAAGCGCAGCTACAGCTACTTCTCCAATTCAGAGCTTGCGGCGACGGGATTGCCGGAAGGGCGGGAACTGCAACTGCTCGAGCAATTCCGCGACAAGCTGCCGCCGGAAATCTTCACCGAGGAATACAAGAACCCGGTGACGGATGGCAGCGGCAACAATCGCGCCAATCTGCGCCGCGCGACGCAGCTTCTGCAGGAAGCGGGCTGGACGGTGCGGGACGGCAAGCTTGTCGACGACAAGGGCGAGCAATTCACCATCGAATTCCTTCTCGACGAGCCGACCTTCGAGCGCGTGATCGCCCCCTATCGCCAAACCCTCGACCGGCTGGGCATCCGTTCCAGCATCCGCACCGTGGATACGGCGCAATACAAGAACCGCGAGGACAATCGCGACTTCGACATCATCGTACAGACCTTCGGGCAGTCGGTCTCGCCGGGCAACGAGCAGCGCGACTACTGGAGCTGCGCCGCCGCCGAACGGCCGGGGAGCCGCAACGTGATCGGCATCTGCGATCCCGTGATCGACGCGCTGATCGACCGCATCATCTTTGCCGATAGCCGGGCCGAACTGGTCGCCGCCACGAAGGCGCTCGACCGCGTGCTGCTTGCCGGACATTACGTCGTGCCGCAGTGGTATGCAGGCGTCACGCGCGCTGCCTACTGGTCGCGGATGAAACATCCCCAGATCATGCCGGCCTATACGATCGGTTTCCCGACCATCTGGTGGATGGATGGAGCCGCGCCGCAATCGGATGAGGCCGAATGAGCGCCGCGCCGCGTCTCACAAGGCGGGACGTTCTGGCCCTTGCGGGCGGCGCCGCTGCCGTGGCGCTGCTGCCGGGCGGCATTGCACATGCGGGCGAACGGCGGCATGGCATGTCGATTTTCGGCGAGCTGAAATATGCGCCGGACTTCACGCATTTCGACTATGTGAACCCGGCGGCGCCAAAGGGCGGCACCTTCTCACAGATTGGGCCCACAGCCGCCTTCAATGCCTCGTTCTACACGTTCGACACGCTGAACGGCTATGTGCTGCGCGGATCGGCACCGCAGGGGCTCAACCTGATCTTCGATACGCTGATGGCGCGCGCCTATGACGAGCCCGACGCGCTATACGGGCTTCTGGCGGAAAGCGTCGAGGCATCCGCGGACGGGAAGACACTCATTTTCCACCTGCGGCGGGAGGCGCGCTTCCATGACGGCACGGCGCTGACGGCGGAAGACGCCGCTTTCTCCTTCATGCTCCTGAAGGAGAAGGGTCACCCGCTGATTGCACAGAATTTGCGGGAGATGGAGAGCGCCAAAGCGCTCAACCCGCACACGCTCGAGATTTCCTTCACCGGCAACCAGACGCGCGACCTGCCGCTTTTCATCGCCAGCGTGCTGCCGGTTTTCTCGAAAGCCTATTACACGGAGAACGACTTCTCCGCCTCCACGCTCAAGCCGCCGCTTGGCAGCGGGCCTTACCGGATCGGCGATTTTCGCGCCGGGCGCCACATTGCCTATGCCCGCGTCGAGGACTACTGGGGCCGCGACCTGCCCGTGAATGTGGGTCACTGGAATTTCGATCGGGTGCGTTTCGAATATTTCCGCGACCGCACAGCGCAGTTCGAGGCTTTCAAGGCGGGCAATTATCTCTTCCGGGAGGAGTTTACCTCCAAGGTCTGGGCGACGGAATACAACTTCCCCGCGGTACGGGACGGGCGCGTGAAGCTGATGACGCTGCCGGACGAGACGCCCTCCGGCGCGCAAGGCTGGTTCCTCAACATGCGGCGCGCAAAATTCCAGGACCGTCGCGTGCGCGAGGCGCTGACGCTCGCCTTCGATTTCGAATGGACGAACAAGAATATCTTCTACGATATCTACAAGCGGACGGAGAGCTATTTCGAGAATTCGCCGATGAAGGCGGAAAGCGCGCCTTCCGCTGAGGAGCTCAAGCTGCTCGAGCCCTTCCGCACTTCGCTGCCGGATGAGGTTTTCGGGCCTGCGGTAACGCCGCCTGTGAGCGACGGTTCCGGACAGGACCGGCGGCTGCTGCGGCGCGCGGCGCAACTGCTCGATGAAGCCGGATGGACCGTGCAGGGCGGCAAGCGGCGCAATGCGGATGGCGAGCTGCTGACAATCGAGTTTCTCGATAACGACCCGATGGTGGAGCGGCTGACGGCGCCGCTCGTCAAGAATTTGCGGCTGCTCGGGATCGAGGCAAATACGCGCCTCGTCGACTCCTCGCAGCATCAGCAGCGGCGCGACAATTACGATTTCGACGTGATGCTCCAGCGCTATTCGCTGGGGCTGACGCCAGGGATCGAGATAAGAAGCTACTGGACGAGCGAATTCGCCGCCGTGCCGGGCGGCCGCAACCTCTCCGGCATTGCCGATCCGGCGGTGGATGCGCTGGTGGAGAAGGTGATCGCGGCGGAAACGCGCGATGAGCAGATCGTGGCGGCGCGGGCGCTCGACCGCGTGCTGCGCGCGAGCCATTACTGGATTCCCCAGTGGCACAAGAACCTCCATCACATTGCCTTCTGGGACAAGTTCGCCTGGCCGGAGACCAAGCCGAAATATACGCGCGGCGTGCTCGAGACCTGGTGGAGCGACGAGACCAAGACCGGCCTTTCCGGCGCGAAGGACTGACACAGACATGTCTGCCTATATTCTCAGACGCCTCGCCCTGATGATCCCGACGATTTTCGGCATCATGCTGGTGAGCTTCGCGCTCATTCAGTTTGCGCCGGGCGGGCCTGTGGAGCGCATCATCGCGCAATTGCAGGGAACGGAGGTTTCGGCCACGGCGCGGATCGGCGGATCGGCGGGCGGCGACTTCTCGACCCAGGCGCAAATGTCCGGCGCGGATGCCGCCATGAACAGCAAGTATCGCGGCGCGCAGGGGCTCGACCCCGAATTCATCAAGTCGCTCGAGAAGCAGTTCGGCTTCGACAAGCCGGCACACGAGCGCTTCGCGAAGATGATCTGGGACTATGCGCGCTTCGATTTCGGCGAAAGCTATTTCCGCGATGTGAGCGTGCTGAGCCTGATCGCCGAGAAATTGCCGGTGTCGATCTCGCTCGGACTGTGGACGACGCTCATCACCTATCTCATCTCGATCCCGCTCGGCATCCGCAAGGCCGTGCGAGACGGTTCTGCCTTCGACACATGGACGAGCGGCGTCATCATCGTCGGCTATGCGGTGCCAGGCTTTCTCTTCGCGGTGTTCCTGATCGTGCTCTTTGCGGGCGGCTCCTACTGGTCGATCTTCCCGCTGCGCGGCCTCACCTCCGACGATTGGGAGAGCCTGAGCCTTGCGGGAAAGATCGTCGACTATCTGTGGCATCTCGTGCTGCCAATCACCGCGATGGTAATCGGCGCCTTCGCAACGACGAGCCTTCTCACCAAGAACTCGTTTCTCGACGAAATCCGCAAGCAGTATGTGATGACGGCGCGGGCAAAGGGGCTTTCGGAAAATCAGGTGCTTTACGGCCATGTCTTCCGCAACGCCATGCTCATCATCATTGCTGGGTTCCCCGGGGCCTTTATCGGTGCCTTCTTCACCGGCTCACTTCTCATCGAGCAGATTTTCTCGCTGGACGGGCTCGGCCTTCTGTCTTTCGAGTCGATCGTCAATCGCGACTATCCGGTCGTCTTTGCGACGCTTTACATATTCGGGCTTCTCGGTCTCCTGATCTCGCTCATCTCCGACCTCACCTATACATGGGTCGATCCACGCATCGACTTCGAAACGAGGGAGGTCTGAAATGCGGATGGCATTTCTTGCGCTTCCCTTTCCGGGCTTCCGGTCGAAGCCGCTGAGCCCGATCAACCAGCGGCGCTGGCGGAACTTCAAGGCGAACAAGCGCGGCTATTGGAGCCTGTGGATTTTCGCCGCACTGTTCTTTTTTTCGCTCTTCGCGGAATTCATCGCGAACGACCGGCCGCTCTTCCTTACCTACAAGGGCGACATTTATTTCCCTGTCGTTGCGACCTATCCGGAAACAACCTTTGGCGGCGATTTCGAGACGGCGGCGGACTACCGCGATCCATATGTGCAGGAGCTGATCCGCGAGGCGGGCGGCGTGATGGTCTGGCCGCTCATCGAATATTCCTATCGCACGATCAACCTGAACCGCAGGGCGCTTTCGCCGCCTTCCGCCGACAACTGGCTCGGCACCGACGATCAGGGCCGCGACGTTGCGGCGCGGCTCATCTACGGCTTCCGTATTTCCGTGCTGTTCGGGCTGACGCTCACCGTTCTCTCCTCCATCATCGGTGTGGCGGCGGGCGCCGTGCAGGGCTATTTCGGCGGCTGGACGGACCTTCTTTTCCAGCGCTTCATCGAAATCTGGACGAGCGTGCCGCAGCTCTATCTCCTCATCATCATCGCCTCGATCATCGAGCCGAGTTTCTGGATTTTGCTCGGCATATTGCTGCTTTTTTCATGGGTGGCGCTTGTCGGCGTGGTGCGGGCTGAATTCCTGCGGGCGCGCAACTTCGAATATGTGAATGCGGCGCGGGCCATGGGGCTCGGCAATGGGCTGATCATGTTCCGCCATCTCCTGCCCAACGCGATGGTGGCGACGCTTACCTTCATGCCCTTCATCCTCAATGCTTCCATCACCACGCTGACGGCGCTCGACTTTCTCGGTTTCGGCCTGCCGCCCGGCTCTCCCTCGCTCGGCGAACTGCTGCAGCAGGGCAAGGCGAACCTGCAGGCGCCCTGGCTTGGGCTGGCGGGCTTCTTCTCCATCGCCATCATGCTCAGCCTTCTCATCTTCATCGGCGAAGCGGTGCGCGACGCCTTCGACCCGCGCAAGGTGATGCAATGACTGCGCCGCTTGTCGATATCCGCGATCTCTCGGTCGCCTTCCGCTCCGATGGCAAGGAAGTGCTGGCCGTGGACAAGGTGTCCTTCAGCATCAAGCCGGGAGAAACGGTGGCGCTCGTCGGCGAATCGGGCTCGGGAAAATCCGTTTCCGCGCTCTCGATCATGCAGCTTCTGAACTACCCGCAGGCGTTCCACCCATCCGGCGAGATCATGTTCGAGGGGCAGAACCTCGTCGGCGCGGACGAGAAGACGATGCGGAAGATCCGCGGCAACCGGATCACGATGGTGTTTCAGGAACCGCTGACATCGCTCAATCCGCTGCATACGATCGAACGCCAGGTGGGCGAGGTGCTGATCGAGCACAAGGGCTTGCGGGGCGCGGCGGTGCGGGCGCGCGTGCTCGACCTCCTGAAGCGTGTGGGTATTCCAAACGCCGAAGAGCGGCTCGACGCCTATCCGCACCAGCTTTCGGGCGGACAGCGCCAGCGCGTCGTGATCGCCATGGCGCTTGCGAACGAGCCGCAGCTTCTGATCGCGGATGAGCCCACCACGGCACTCGACGTGACGGTGCAGGCGCAGATATTGAAGCTGCTGATGGACCTGAAGCGCGAGACCGGCATGGCGCTTCTCCTCATCACGCATGATCTCGGCATCGTCAGGAAGATGGCGGACCATGTGCATGTGATGACGAAGGGCAAGATCGTCGAGCATGGTCCGACGGAGCAGGTGTTTTCCTCGCCGCAACACGCCTATACGCAGCATCTTCTCGCCTCCGAACCGAAGGGCCGCTCGCTCGGCGCCGCGGCGGACGGGCCCGTGGTCATGGAAGCCGACAATCTCAAGGTCTGGTTTCCGATCCGGCGCGGCTTTCTTCGCCGCACCGTCGGCCATGTGAAGGCTGTGGACGGGATTTCGGTGAAGCTCCGCGAGGGACGAACGCTCGGCGTGGTGGGCGAATCGGGATCGGGCAAGACGACGCTCGGCCTTGCTCTGATGCGGCTTCTTTCGAGCGATGGCGAGATCCGTTTCAACGGTCACATGATCCAGGGCCTCCAGTCAAAGGAGATGCGGCCGCTTCGCCGCAACATGCAGATCGTGTTTCAGGACCCGTTCGGCTCGCTCAGCCCCCGCATGTCGGTGTCGCAGATCGTGGGCGAAGGGCTCGAGATCCAGCACCCTGAAATGAGCGCGGAAGAAAGGCGGGCGCAGGTGACCGAGGCGCTGCGCGAAGTGGGGCTCGACCCCGCCATGCAGGACCGCTATCCGCATGAATTTTCCGGCGGACAACGCCAGCGCATCGCCATCGCGCGGGCCATGGCGCTGAAGCCGCGTTTTGTGATGCTGGACGAGCCGACCTCGGCGCTCGACATGTCGGTGCAGGCGCAGATCGTGGACCTGTTGCGCGAGCTGCAGCGCCGCCACAACCTCGCCTATCTCTTCATCAGCCACGATCTCAAGGTCGTGCGCGCGCTTGCCGACGACATCATCGTGATGAAGGGCGGCAAGGTAGTGGAAGCCGGCAGCGCCGATGAGATTTTCGATCGTCCGGAAACCGACTACACACGCGCGCTGATGGCGGCGGCCTTCGACCTCGAAGCCGTGCCGGGCGGCGCTGCCGGATAGCTATCGCTGCAGGAGGCGCTTGATGCTCGTCACATGGCCCGCATCCGAGCGGGCGATGCGCGACATGGCGATGTCGAGCCGCTCCACCGCCACCCGCATGTGAAAGGCGTTGGCGTGGATCATGTGTTCGGCGTCGACCATGATGCCGACATGGCCGCGCCAGAAGACGAGATCGCCGCGGCGAAGCGAGGTGAAGTCGATCGGCTCCACCAAGGCTTCACCCAGCGTCGCTTCCTGCATATCGGTGTCGCGCAGCGAGGAAATGCCGGCGCGCTCGAGCGACATCTGCACGAGGCCCGAGCAATCGAGGCCGAGACTGTCGCGCCCGCCCCAGAGATAGGGGACACCCATAAATTCCTCCGCGACGGCGACGAAATCGCGGACATGGGCGCCGACCGGCGCGAGATGGGCGGTGAAGAGGAAACCGCCGCCTTCGATCTCGCTGAAATTGCCACGCGCCGAAGTTACCCTCACCTTGGCGTTCATGGACAAAGGCGTTGCGGGCCGCGTCTTCAGGTCGGCCTTCGGATAGATGAAGGTGCGGAGCGCGGCGACGGTGTGCGTGGGCTGCACGACGCGGGCGCCTAAGCCCTTCAGATCGACATAACCGACATAATCATCGAGCGCCGCCTGGCCCCAGGCCCAGCCGTTGCGTTCCTCATAGACGCGGAATGCCTCACCGAAGAGCAATTGCGTGTCCATGGGCGCCGCTGGCTCGGGCTCGCGCAGAAGCGGCAGGTTCGGCAGGATGACGCGCCTGTCCACACCTTCGACGAAACGCGCCGCCTTGACCTCGCCTCTCAGATGAGCGGCAGCGAGATCCTCGCGGTAGGGATTTAGACGATGGTCGGGCCCGCGCGTGCGGCTCATGCGACGAGGCCCCGCGAGGAACGGACGATGATCTCGGCGAAATCATGCATGAACGCGGACCCCTTCACCGTGCGCTGCACGAGCACGTTGCGACGGTCGGAATCGTCGCGTGCACGCTTCAACAGGTCGAGGCCGCCGAGCGTGTCGAGCGCACGGGTAATGGCGGGCTTCGATACACCCAGCATAGCGGCAAGGCCCCTGACGGTGTGCGGCGGTGGATCGAGATAGACGATGAACATGATCGCAAGCTGCCTCGACGACAGGTCCGGCCCGGCCTGACGGACGGACTGAAGCACTACATCGTGCCATAGCGACAGGGCCTGAACGGGCTTCAGCTCCCCGGCGCCGGGCGTGGAAAATTCCGGCATGGCGTCCCCCCAACGCTACCCCGACATCTGCCCGGTTCCCTCCGTTCCGGGCCCGTATCAGTCTAGCGGCGGGAACGGAACCGGCAAGCCTCACGCGCCATAGCGGCGCTTGATAAGGTGATAAAGCGCGCGGATGCCCTGGGCCTCGCCGCCGACGGGCCGGCCGGGCCGCGGTTTAGGAGCCCAGCCGTAAATGTCGAAATGGACATAGGCCTTTGCCTTTTCGACGAAGCGGCGCAGGAAAAGCGCCGCCGTGATGGAGCCGGCGAAAGGTCCGTCCGAGACGTGGTTCACATCGGCAATCTTGCTTTCGAGCCAGGCGTCGTAAGGCTTCCAGAGCGGCATGCGCCAGAGCGGATCGGCCATGGCCTCGGCGGAGGTGGCGAGTTCGGCGGCCAGCGCCTCGTCATCGGTATAGAAAGGCGGCAGATCGGGCCCGAGCGCCGTGCGGGCGGCACCTGTGAGCGTCGCCATGTCGATGATGAGGTCCGGCGTCTCGCTGTCGGCTTCGGTCAGCGCATCGGCGAGGACGAGGCGTCCCTCGGCATCGGTATTGCCGATCTCGACCGTGATGCCCTTGCGGCTCGGCAGCACATCGCCCGGGCGGAAGGCATTGCCGGAGACGCTGTTCTCAACCGCAGGAATGAGCACGCGCAGGCGAATATCGAGCCTTGCTTCCATGAGCATCTGCGCGAGCGCAAGCACGCAGGCCGCGCCGCCCATATCCTTCTTCATCAGCAGCATGGCGCTTGAAGGCTTCAGATCGAGGCCGCCCGTGTCGAAGCAGACGCCCTTGCCGACCAGCGTGACCTTTGGCGCGTCCGCCCTGCCCCAGCGCATGTCGACAAGGCGCGGCGCGACGGCGGCGGCACGGCCGACGGCGTGGACCATCGGATAGTTTTCGGCGAGGAGCGCCTCGCCCTCGACGACCGAGAGGCTTGCGCCCTGCGCTTCCGCCACGCTGGATGCGGCTGCGGCGAGGTCGGCGGGGCTCATGTCGCCGGCCGGCGTATTGATGAGATCGCGAACGAGGAAGACCGCACGGGCGAGGCGCCTTACCTCTTCGCCATCGACGCCGTCGGGCAAGACAAGGCGCGGCCACTCGCGCGCGCTCCCCGAATAGCGCGTGAAACGATAAGTGCCGAGCGCGAAGCCGAAGGCTGCCTTTTCGGCATCGCCATGAATTTCGCCCGCAAGGCGATAGTCGCCCATGGGCAGAGCGGCGGGGAGCGCGCCCGTGACAAAGGGATCGCCGCCATCGCCCAGACCGA
The DNA here is from genome assembly GCA_019635955.1 of Parvibaculum sp. Lineage (GTDB taxonomy): Bacteria > Pseudomonadota > Alphaproteobacteria > Parvibaculales > Parvibaculaceae > Parvibaculum. The sequence continues at coordinate 24,529 of JAHBYL010000026.1, read as the reverse complement.
GCAGCACGCCCGACAGGCCGCCCGAGCCATCCGGCAGCAGCAGCACCTTTCCCGCCTCGCCCTTGAAGCCCGAGGTCACCACCCAGGCGGCGCCCGGCCCCGCATGGGTCTCGCACCAATGGGCGGTGTCGGCCGCGCGCAGCAGCCAGACCGGTGTCGCGGCCACATCCTTGGAAGGGATGAAAATATCGAGCAAGGGAATGTCCGTCCGCTGGAGGAAAGGGATGATTTCGCTGGCTCGAAACCTTATAGAGTGGCCGGAAAGCCCGCAACGGCAAGGCTTGCGCTGATGCAGCGTATCGCGAGGAATAGATGAGCGACCCTGAGTTCGAACTGCTGATCGGCGACAAGAACTATTCAAGCTGGAGCCTGAGGCCCTGGCTGCTGATGCGCTATGCCGGCATTCCCTTCAAGGAAACCCCGATCCGGCTGCGGCAGGAGGACACAAAGGCCCGGATCCTCGCCCATGCGCCGGCGGGCCAGGTGCCGGCGCTCAAATGGCGCGGCATGGTGATCGGCGACTCGCTTGCCATTTGCGAGACAATTGCCGACCTCTATCCGGCCAAGGGGCTCTGGCCAGCGGACAGCCTTGCCCGGGCGGTGGCGCGCAGCGCATCGGCGGAAATGCATTCGGGCTTTCAGGATCTCCGCCGCGACATGCCGATGGCGGTGATCGAAAGCCATCCGGGCGAAGGCCAGAGCGAGGCGGCACTGGCGAATGCAAAGCGCATCATCGCCATATGGCGAGGCGCACGGGAACGCTTCGGGCGCCAATCGGCGCAGGATCAGGGGTTTCTGTTCGGCCGTTTCGGCGTGGCGGATGCGATGTATGCGCCGGTCGTCACGCGCTTCCGGACCTATGACGTCGATCTCGCGGCGCTTGGCGATGACGGCACGGCGCGCAACTATATGGAAGCGATCCTGACGCTGCCGGCGATGCGCGACTGGATCGACGGCGCCGAGGACGAGGAAAAGGGCAAGGCCTGACTCTTTAGGGCCGCTCAGGCGCGGGGCTTTTTATGGCCGCTCAGGCGCGGGGCTTTTTATGGCCGCTCAGGCGCGGGGCCGGGCGGCGGCGGACCGGGATCGACAAGGCCGCGCTCGGCATAGTAGCGCGCGGCGCCTTCATGCAGCGGCACGGGAAGCGAGGCAATGGCGAAACGCTGCGCCTCGCCTTCATCGCCCGGAAGCAGGCCTGCAAGGCCGGAGCCCGAAAGCAACTGACGATTGCCGGGATAGAAGAGCGTGCCGGTGATGCGGTAGACGAGATCCGGGTCGACATTTTCGTTCACCACCCAGATCATCGAGATGCCGAGCGTGCGCGTTTCCGGCACGAACCGATAAAGCCCTTCCGGGATATAGAGCGGCTGGAAATTTGCACCCGGCCGCACCAGCTGCTCCAGTTCCTCATCGTCGAGCGGCACGATATCGATCGCACCGCGATCTGCGAGGCTTGCGATCTCATCCGAGGGCAGCGCATCGACCAGGAAGAAGGCATCGAGCTGACCGCGCAGCAGAAGGTCGATCGCGGTGGCGCGTTCATGCTCGAAAATCTGGACCGTGCGACGGCCGAGACTGTGAACGGCGAGAACCGGAAGCGCCGCCTCGCGCGTGCCCGAACCGACGGGACCAACCGAGACGCGCATGCCTTCGAGATCTGCAATGCCCGTAATCTCAGAATTGCGGCGGACGATGAGATAAAGCGCTTCGCGATAGACACCTGCAATGGCCCGCAGATTGCGCACCGCAGGTTCGCCCCGGAACGGCGTCTCCGCGCGGGTCGCCAGATCGAGAACGGGCGCGGCGACGAGGGCGGATTCGAAATGCTGCGAGCTCACCGCACGGACATTCGCCACGGGGCCGGCTGAGGATTTTGCCACCGCCACAAGGCCTGCCACGCCGCAGGGAAGGCCCCGTTCGCAACGGGGGGTCCCGGGTGGGCGGCTGATCGCAGCGGCAAGGCGCTCGCCGACGGCGAAATATTCGTCGCCGGGGCTGCCGGTGCCGATTTGGAAGAAGGTGACGGCGTCGGGCTCTTCCTCGAAAACCCTGGGCGGAGCGAGATAGACGAAGAGCGCAAGGACCAGAAAGGCGAGAACGCCGAGACCCGCAAGAATGGTGCGGACGCTGAGCGCCGCCGCCGCTTCCTGCGCGGCGCGGAGCGCTCCTGCCAGGCGGGCGCTGAGCTTGTCGAAATCCATGGCCTCTCCGGCGTTCGCTCCGGGTTTCCCGTGCTTCTATAATTAATCATTTCTTGACCGCTCTGGCGGAAAATCGGCGTCAGACAGGGCCGGAACGCCGCTTTTTGCGTCTGCCCTTCCCGCTTCTCGAACCGGGACCGGACCATGACTTCCAAGATCCAGCTACGCTTCTTCGCCATGACCCCTGCCCGCTGGCTCGCCACCACGAGCCTTTGCTCCGTGCTGGCGCTTTCGGGCTGCGCGACGACGGATGCGCCCTCCGCCGCCGGGACAGCGCCGCAGGCGGCTGCCGAGGCGCAGATTGGCGAACCGGCCCTGCGCCAGGCTGCCGTCGAAAGCACCAAGACCCAGGATTATGTGGCCGCGGCGGCGTATTGGGGCGCTCTTTACGAGCGCAATCCTGCAGATGCGGTGACGGCCATCAGCTATTCGCGCGCGCTGCGCCAGATCGGCTCCATCGACCAGTCGATGATGGTGATGCAGCGCAGCCAGATCCGCCATCCGGACGATGCGGACACGCTTGCCGAATATGGCAAGGCGCTGACCGCTGGCGGGCGGCCCGACCAGGCGGTGGCGATGCTCTCCGCGGCCGCGGCCAAAAACCCGCGCGACTGGACGATCCTCTCCGCGCTCGGCGTGTCGCTCGACCAGATGGGCCGCTATGACGAGGCGAAGGCGAAATACAACGCCGCGCTGGAACTGGCGCCGGACAATCCCTCGGTGCTCACCAATCTCGGCCTGTCCCATGCCCTGACCGGCGACCTCGACATGGCGGAGCGGACGCTGCGGCGCGCCGTCGCCGATGCGAAGTCGGATGCCTATGCGCGGCAGAACCTTGCCATCGTGCTCGGGCTCAAGGGCGACTTCGACGAGGCGGAGCGGCTTGCCCGCGCCGACCTGCCGGCGAATGTCGCGGATGACAATATCGCCTATCTGCGCGCCATGCTGTCGCAACCGGCGCTCTGGAAGAAGATGGAAGAACTCGACAAGGCGCCCGCCAGCGAAGCACCGGCCGCAAAGACACCGCGCGAAGACGACAAAGTCTCATTCCTGCCGCCGGAGACGAGCGTCTCCCTCCACTGAACCGCCCCTTCATCGGACAAACGAAAGGCGCCTGAGAAATCAGGCGCCTTTTTCATTGTCCGGCGGCCGGTTCAGAGCGTCGCCATGGTCTTGATGATGGCGGGGCCGAGGATGACCGCGAAGAGGACCGGCAGGAAGAAGACGATCATCGGCACAGTGAGCTTGGGCGGGAGACCGGCTGCCTTCTTCTCGGCTTCCGACATTCGGATATCGCGGTTCTCCTGCGCCATGACGCGCAGGGCCTGTCCGAGCGGCGTACCGTAGCGCTCGGCCTGGATGAGGCTCGTCGAGACTGCCTTGACGCCGGGCAGGCCCGTGCGCCGTGCGAGATTTTCATAAGCCGCGCGCCGCTCCTGCAGATAGGAGAGCTCGGCGGTGGTGAGCGCCAGTTCCTCGGCGAGCTCTACCGACTGGCTGCCGATCTCGGCCGCGACCTTCTGGAAGGCGGCTTCGATCGACATGCCGCTTTCGACGCAGATCAGCAGAAGATCGAGCGCATCCGGGAAGGCCTTGCGGATCGAATCCTGGCGGCGGGCGATCACGTTCTGCACGAAGACGTTGGGCATATAGAAGCCGATAAAGGCCGCGGCGCAGGACACGGCGAAACGCGCAATGGGCGCAAGGCCGAAATCGTTTGCGAACGACAGATAGAGCAATGTCAGCAGGAAGAGGATCGGCGGCATGACAAAGCGGAAGAAGACGAAGGTATACATCGGCCCCGGTCCGCGGAAACCGGCCTGACGGAGTTTCTCCCGGATCTCCGCATTTTCGAGCATGCGGCCGGAGGCGAAGCGGTCCACCACTTCCTTCATGAAGCCCTTGGGCGTGTGGCGAAGGCGCGTCTTCTCCTGGGCGAGTTGCTCGCGGGCGCGGGCACGCATCGCCTCTCGCTCGGTCGAGACATATTTCATGCGGTTCGAGAGCTTGTCGTTCGACAGGAACGAAGCGGCGAGCGTGAGAATGGTCGCAAAGGCGGCGATCGCCGTGAGCAGCATGACCATGCTCTCGACGTTCATCATGCCCGACACAATCTCGTAGACGCTGTTCATAAACCGATCCTAGAACTTGAAGTCGATCATCTTCTTCATGATGAAGATGCCGATGCCCATCCAGAGAAGGCTGCCGACGATGATGATGTGGCCGGCCGTCGTGGTGAAGAGAACCGTCATGTAGTCGCGCGAGCTGAAATAGATGAGGAGCATCACAGCGGGCGGCAGCGAGCCGATGATCGCAGCAGAGGCCTTCGCTTCCTGCGACATTGCCTGAATCTTGCCACGCATCTTCTTGCGCTCGCGAAGAACCTTGGACAGATTGCCGAGCGCTTCAGAGAGATTGCCGCCCGTCTTCTGCTGGATCGACAGCACGATCATGAAGAAGTTGACTTCCGGAAGGGGCATGCGCTCGTAGATCTTCTCGAGGCCCTGCTCCAGCGTCACGCCGACGCGCTGCGCCTCGACAAGCCCCTGAAACTCGGTGCGCACGGGCTCCGGCGCTTCGGCGGCGATGAGCTTCAGGCAGTCGTTGACGGGCAAGCCGGACTTCACGCCGCGCACGATGACGTCGATCGAATTGGCGAATTCCTCGGTAAAAGCCTTCTGCCGGCGCTTCACGAGATAGGACAGGAACCAGCGCGGCAGACCGAAAGCGGCCGCGAAGCCGCCAAGAACGGATACGAGCGGCGACATGCCCGTCACGAAGAGCAGCAGAAGAGCGACAAGGCCGGTAATGGCGCTCGCGATGTAGAAGACGCGGGGCTCGATATCGAGGCCGGCGCGCTCGATGCGCGTGCGCAGCGGGATGCGCTTTTTCTGCTCCCTCTGCTTCGCCTCTAGGTCCTTCAGCGTGTCCTGCACCTGCTTGCGGCGCTTGTCGCTGTTGTCCACTTCGGTGCCGGCCGCCGCCAGCCGCGCCTGGCCCGCGCGCGACACGCGGGCGACACGCTGCTGCGATTTCGTCTGGCCGCCGACAAAGGCGAAACCCACGCCGCCTATGCAGAGGGCGGAGAGCAACGCGATACCGAAGATCATCAGCGTCGTCTGATCCATGACCGGCTACCCTTGAGCGCGGTCGAGCGCGGCAGCAAGCGCGTGATGCTGATTGTAGTAGCGTGCGCGATCCCAGAACGAGGGCCGCGCAATGCCCGTGGAACGATGCTTGCCGATGATCCGGCCCGTCTCGTCCTCGCCCTCGATATCGTAGACGAAGAGGTCCTGCGTGATGATCACGTCGCCTTCGGTGCCCAGCACTTCGGTGATGTGCGTGATGCGGCGGGAACCGTCGCGCAGACGTGCCGCCTGAATGACGACGTCGATCGATCCGCAGATCATTTCGCGGATGGTCTTCGAGGGAAGCTGGTAGCCGCCCATGGTAATCATGCTTTCGAGACGCGAGAGGGCCTCGCGAGGACTGTTCGCGTGGAGCGTGCCCATTGAGCCGTCATGGCCCGTGTTCATGGCCTGAAGCAGGTCGAAGGCTTCAGGTCCGCGCACTTCGCCGACGATGATGCGTTCGGGGCGCATACGCAGACAGTTGCGCACGAGCTCGGTCATGGTGACCTGGCCCTGCCCTTCGAGGTTCGGCGGGCGCGTTTCAAGGCGCACCACATGGGGCTGCTGGAGCTGAAGTTCGGCGGCATCTTCGCATGTGATGACGCGCTCGTCCGTGTCGATGAAGCCGGTGAGACAGTTGAGAAGCGTCGTCTTGCCGGAGCCCGTACCGCCGGAGATCAGCACATTGCAGCGGACCTTACCGATGATGCCGAGAACGTCAGCGCCTTCCTGCGAGATCGAATTGTAGCCGACGAGATCGTTCATCGTCAGCTTGTCGCGGCGGAACTTACGGATGGTGAGCGCGGGGCCGTCGATCGAGAGCGGCGGCACGATCACGTTCACGCGGCTGCCGTCGGGGAGGCGCGCGTCGCAGATCGGGCTCGATTCATCGACACGGCGGCCGACCTGGCTCACGATGCGCTGACAGATATTCATCAGCTGGCTGTTGTCGCGGAAGCGGATATTGGTGAGTTCGACCTTGCCGTTCACTTCGATGAAAGTGCGGTCGGAGCCGTTCACCATGATGTCCGCGATGTCGTCACGCGCGAGCAGCGGCTCGAGCGGACCGTAGCCCAGAACGTCGTTGCAGATGTCCTGGAGCAGGGCTTCCTGCTCGGAAATCGACATGACGACATTCTTGATCGACAGGATTTCGTTGACGATGTCGCGGATTTCCTCGCGCGCGCTTTCCGCATCGAGCTGGGCGAGCTGCGTCAGATCGATCGTGTCGATCAGCGCGTTGAAGATCGTCGTCTTGATCTGATAGTAGTTTTCCGAGCGATGATCGCTCGCACGCGGCGCGGGCCGGGCCGGCGCAGCAGGCTTCGGCGCCGGCGCCTTCGGGGCGGCGGCGGGCGCACCAGCAGAACGCGGCGGTTCGGCCTGAACGGGCGCAGGCGCGGGTTTGCGCGCTACGGGCTGACCTTCGGTTCGCCTTCCAAACACGGGCTACCTCCGATTATCCCTTGCGGGACAGGAAACTGAACATGGACGAACGCGCGGCTTTCACCTTCGGTGCGCGCGCCTCGCGGCCGCAAAGCTCACGGGCGAGGAAGCGGAAACCTTCCGCCGTCTTGCCCTTCGGCTCGAGCTCCTCGATCATCTGGCCGTTATTCGCGGCGGTGCCGAAGAGGCCGGGATTGAAGGGCAGCACAAGCGTTGCGTCCGTGCCGACGGCTTCGGCGAAATCCTTCACCGGAATTTCCGGGCGCTTCGGCATTCCGACCTGATTGAGCACGATATGCGCGGCATTGTCGTTCGGCCGCGCCTGGCGCGTCAGATCGAGAATGTTCTTGGCGTTGCGGAGGCTTGCGAGGTCCGGCGTCGCAGTGATGACGATCTCGTCCGCGGCGAGGAGCACCTTCTTCGTCCAGGGCGCCCAGACATGCGGCAGGTCGACGACCACGCAAGGCACACCTTCACGCACCACGTCGAGCACGCTTTCGCAGCTTTCCGGGTCCATCTCGAAATCGCGGTCGAGCACGGCCGGTGCTGCAAAGAGGCTGAGGCGCTCCGAGCATTTCACGAGAAGCCGGTCGAGCAGAACATCGTCGAGGCGCTCCGGCGCAGTCAGCGCATCGGCGATGCCCTGAGCCGGGTCCTGATTGAAATCGAGACCCGCTGTGCCGAAAGGAAGATCGAGATCGGTGATGATCACGTCCTCATCCATTCCGCTCGAGATGCACCAGCCGATATTATGGGCGATGGTGCTCGAGCCCGTGCCGCCCTTCGCGCCGATGAAGGCGATGGTGCGGCCGATCGGCGGCGCGTCGGGATCGATATAGAGGCGCGAGATCGCCTCGATGACGCCGAGCGGATGGAGCGGCGCCACGAGATATTCGTTCACGCCCTGGCGCATCATTTCACGGTAGAGCGAGACATCGTTCATATGGCCGATGACGACGACCTTGGTGCCGGCATCGCAGACTTCGGCGAGAGCGCCGAGCTGACCGAACAGCTCTTCACCCATGGCGCGCGTCTCGACCATGATGAGGTTCGGCGTGGCCGACTGCTGATACTGGTCGACGGCGGCCGGGATGCCGCCCATATGCACCGCGAGATGCGCCTTGGCGAGGCGGCGATCCTCGCCCGCGCGCTGGATGGCGCTGCCGGTGCCCGGCAGTTCGCAGAAGGCGTGGATGGTGATGCGCGGTACCGGCTTGACGACGGCGAGCGTTTCGGGCGCGGCGGCAGGCTTGGCCACGGGCACTTCCGGCATGGGCGGTGCCTCGACCTCCGCGATAGGTTCCTTGCGGGCCAGATTGCTCATTGACGTACCTCACTGACGGCGCCGGAATCCTGCTGGCCGCGCTCTGTCGCTGTCGGTTCACCGGCGCGATATTTCTCGAGCACGGTATTGCGGCGGCCCGGATCTGCGGGGCCCATCTGACGCGGACCGAGAAGATCCGCGGGGTTCGCGACCATGGCCGCGAGATTGTTCTGCGTCGCGCAACCATGGTTCGGCATGATGCCGTTCGACGGATTGAACGCGGCATCCTGCGTCCAGTTTCCGCAGGCCGTGGCGTGCGCGACATAGCGCTTGAAGGAGAGGATCAGCGGGGCCGCAGCATCGCCGCCCGATGCGCGATAAGGCGTATAGGCGAGATCGCCGGCGGTCACGCCGTTTTCCTTCAGCAAGTCGCGCACATCGGAAAGCGCCACCGCCGCCGCGCCCGCATTGGGCGAACCGGACGGCGTCGAGATCGTCAGGGGTCCATGGCCGCGCTGGCGATAGGAGGCGGCGAAGGCTTCGATCCCGGCACGATCGGACGGCGTGAGGCCGGGCTGGCCGGGGACGACGCCAACATTCAGCGTTGCGACATCGGCCTCCACCGTGATCGGGTGCGTTTGCTGGGCGGTGAACTGCGCATGTTCGGCGCCGTTGAAGCCGCAGCCCGCAAGGCCAGCCGCCGCGGCGGCAACCAGCAGGCGAAGGGCGATCTTTCCGTTGCGCTTTGTCATCTTGTTCATTTCAAACACCTCAATCCACAACGAAGCCAACTGGGCCCTGGAGCGACTTGCCGGCCGGCGCCGCGCCGCGGGCGCCGTAGGTCGCGTTGAGACGGCCTATCAGGATCGTGTCCATATCGCCAGCCGGCGCGAAGCCGTCCGTCGGCAGGACGAGCTTGTCGCGCGATGTCGGATCGACGAGATAGGGGGTCACGATCACGACGAGTTCGGTTTCGTTCGACTGGTAGTCGCGGCTGCGGAAGAGCTGGCCGAGAACCGGAATATCCTTCGCGCCCGGCACGCCGTCGATATTCTGACGCGTGGAGTCCGAAAGGAGGCCGGCCATAACGAGCGAGCCGCCGCTCGGCAGTTCGAGCGTCGTTTCCGCGCGACGGACCTTAAGGCCCGGCACGGTGACACCGTCGCCGCCCGCGCCCTGCAGCACGAAGGCGCCTTCGGAAGAAAGTTCGCTGACCTCCGTCGAGATCTTCAGGCTGATGCGGCCTTCGCTGAGCACCACCGGCGTGAAGTTCAGACCCACGCCGAAGGGCTTGAATTCGAGCTGCACATTGCCGTCGCGGTCGCGCGAGGTGGGCACGGGGAATTCACCACCCGCAAGGAATTTCGCGGACTCGCCCGAAATGGCCGTCAGGTTCGGTTCTGCCAGGGTCTTCAGAAGGCCGGTGCGCTCCATCATGCGGAGCGCGGCGCCGACGCTGCCATCGCTGCCGCTGACGGCGGTGCCCGCCGTCGAGAGACCGCCGAGCGACTGCCCCTGAATGCTGAAGGCATTGGTCGTCGCGAGACGAAGCGCAAAATCGCCGAAATCGGCGGCGCTTGTGAGGTTCACACCGAGCTGCTTGATGACGTTGCGCTGCATTTCGGCCACGGTCACCTTGAGCATGACCTGGTCCTTGCCCTCGATGCCGAGCATGTTCAGCACGTTCTCGCGGGCGACGCCGATATAGCGAGCGGCAAGATCATGAGCGCGATCGGCTTCGGTCGCGCTCGCAACCATGCCCGAGAGCACGATGTGATCGTTGATCGATTCGGCGTCGATATTGGCCTTCGGGAAATACTGGCGAAGCGTTTCGCGCAGGCCCGTCAGGTCGCGCGCAACGCGGATTTCCAGATTGAGGATCTGCTGGCCCGCTTCATTGAAGAAGAAGGCATTGGTCTGGCCGACGGCGAGACCGATCAGGTAGGTCCGGCGGTTGGTACGCACCACGGCGTCCACGATCTCCGGGTTGGAGACGAGCACGTCGCGCGCGGCCACCGGCAGTTCCACGATCGCCGCCTTGTTGAGGCCGAGCACGATGCTGCGCGAAGACTGGCCGGCGCCGCCCTGGTCGATCTTGACGAGGCGCGCATCGCCGGCGATGGCCATTTCGGCCGGCATCAGCGCCATCGAGGCGGCGCAAAGCACCACGGCCGTCTGGCGCGCATGGCGCACCATTTGGGATTTGAGCCTGTTCCACATGGTGTTCATACCCGACCCCACCGCCTACTTCACGCGCACGGATTGTGCGACGCCGTAGCGCACGACTTTCACCACCGAGCCACCTTCGCGCCCGGACATTTCACCTTCGCTGCCCGCGATTTCCTTCTGCTCACTCATGGAGCGAAGCGAAAGCGCGAGACGGCCGTCATTCGCCGCAACCGAAATGAGTTCCACCTGTGCGGGCGTAAGTTCGAGCGTCGCCGTGCGGCCGACCGCCACCTGCTCGCCCGCTTCGTCGAAGCGCTGGTCGATCGCGAGCACGCGTACATTGCGAAGCACGGTCTGACCTCGATTCGTATCCACGATGTCGACGCGGTCATTCGGCAGGATGAAGCCGCCGGCACTGGTCTGCGGCGTGATCTCGATGGCGATGGCGCGCATGCCGGGATCGATCAGCGCGGACATGAAGCCGGCGCCGGCGAGATTGACGAGCTTTTCTTCCGTCACCGGCTCGCCGGCGAGAAGCGAGGAACGCGCGACACTGCCCGCATATTCCTCGAGTGCGGCAGGGCGTGCGGTGCGCGTGATATAGGACGGGTTCATCGCTTCGTCCGGCCAGCGCTGCCAGCGGAGATCACCCGAGGCGACGCGGCGGCCGAGCTGCACGTTTCGGCTCGAGACGAGGACTTCCGTCGTCGGTTCCTCGACCTGCGTGACGACAGGTTCGGGCTTCGACGAGGTCATCAGCCCGCGTGCGAGAAGCGCCGCGAGGCCCGCGGCGATAACCGCCAGAACCAGAACTCCAATGCGTGCGGCGTTCACTTGCCCAATCCTTTCATTCCACATTGGCGAGGCAAGCGCCCCGCCGCTCAATTCATCAGGCGGCTTGCGCCGCCGCTCCGATCCAGACGCTGTGCTGGAACATCAGAAGCCCGGCCACGCCGAGCGCCACACCATACGGGATGCCTGCCTTCGGTTCGTGCAGGCGCGCGATCCATTCGCGCTGGAAGAGAACCGAAGGCAACGGCATGGTGCGAAACCAGAGAATGAACAGCGTCAGCACACCGCCAAGGACGGAGGCCACGACGAGATAGGCGAGGAGATCGCTCCATCCGATCCAGAGTGCGATCGCCGCGACGAATTTTGCGTCTCCGCCGCCGATCCATCCGAAGGAGAACATGGCCATGCCGGCGAGCAGCAGCAGAGCGCCTGCCGCCACATGAAGCGCGATGTCCTGCCAGCCGAAGCCCATGAGGAAGGCGGCCAGAAAGAAGGCCGCCGCCAGGCCGGCGGTCAGCAGGTTCGGGATGGTCATGGTCGCCAGATCCCAAATCGCGCCGAAGATCATGGCGAGGGGGAAAATGGCGAGGACGAGATAACTCATCGCGAAAGATGCCCGGTTGCAACTGGGCAATGGTGCCCCGCGCCAGGCGGCCTCATGCCTCCTTGCGCCTTTCGATAGTGGGCAAAGGACCGTAAATTTGAGGTAAAGAGCGGCCCGGGATGGACCAAAATGCGTGATTTGACGTGAGGTTGAGAGTGGCGGCCGGAACCGAGGTTCGGTGCCGGGAACGACAAAGCCGCCAGCGCGGTTGCGCTGACGGCTTTTTCTTCACCGTGCCGGGAAAATTCCCCGCCGGTTGCGCAGCTGCACCCTCGTCAATTACGGGGCGAGGGCGGCGGCAATGTTGTTAAACGTGGTTTGCACGCGTCCGCCGATCAGGCCGACGGCAGCCACGATGACGACCGAGATGCCGGCGGCGATCAGGCCATATTCGATGGCGGTCGCACCGGACTCATTCTTCAGAAACGACTTGAGAAACTGGCTCATACAAGCCTCCTTGCATATTTGACTGTCGACAGCACCACCCTTGATGCCCTGCCGGGCAAAGGGAGCCCCTTCGGACTGGAAACGACCCTACCCAACCTCCGTTACCCAAACGCTAACGATTACTCGCAATTTCGCTCTCTGTTTAGATAATTTCCCCGAGATTCCGTGTATTCGATCATTGAATACTGTATTTACACGGGACTTTTTTGTATTCGATTGGTTGACGCGTCTGCACAGGAGCGCGGGCGGCATCAGAACGCGGTTAATCCCGGGTTAAAGCGCATTCCGTGCTGGGAGAGTGGTGCGCGCGGCACTGCGGGGGCGCGGCGCAATCGCCGGCGAATACAGGGAGGAGGCGGGCAAGCCTCAGGCGGACGCGCAGAGATCGCGGAGCCTCGCCTCGTCTGCGACGATGAGGCCCGGATAGTCGCGCAGCGCGATACCCTCTCGCACGAGTTCGGCGATAGCGCGGGCGACGACTTCTTCCGTGGTATCTACGCGGGCGGCGAGTTCGCGGTGGCGGGGCAGGCGCGCGATGCGAAGGCAATCGCGCCCCTCATCATCCCGCCAGGGCTCGGCAAGCGCCAGCAGCTCGCCATAAAGACGCTGGGCGCCCGTCCCCTCGGTCGCGCCGCTCTGGGCCGGAACGGAGGATTCCTTCGCCCGGAGGAGCCGCGCATATTGGCAAAGAAGCGCGCGGGACACGGACTCCTCGCGTGACAGAAGGCCGATGAAACTCTCCCCCGGCAGGGTGGCTGCGAGCCCGTCATCGCGGGCGACGACCGAGAGCCCTTCCTCCTCGACGCCGAAGACTGCCATTTCGCCGAACTGGCCGCCCTCGTTTACGTCCGTATAGAAAATGCGGCCCGCGCCCCCCAGGCTGCGGGCGAGGCGAAGGCTGCCGGCGACGACGAAGATCACGCCGTCGAGCCGGTCGCCGCGATCGAGGTTCAGAAGAATGTCGCCACGCGCAAAGCTGCGCCATTCACATTCGGCGGCGAGCAAGGCGAGTTCGCGGGGCGCAAGGGACGCCAGAATGCCTATGCCGGCAAGCGTATGCCCCCGGCCGGTGATATCGCGGCCCTGCACCGCATCCTGCGCCATCTCGAACTCCCTGGTCAGTCCATGGGAGGCTAGCCGCGCTGCTTTAAGTGCGCGTTAACAGGCGTGCGCGGACCGGCTTACGGTCAACATATCCTTTACCTGTTCGGCCTTACTGTCATGCGAGCACCGTCCTTGCGGACGTTCGGCCATTGGCGCGCGGCGCCACCAGACAAGCGGTTGAAACATGCGTAAGATTCAGACGAACAAGACAGCCGTCGCATTGGCGCTTGGCGCCGGCATGGCCGCGCTTTTCGCCACCGGGGCCATGGCATCCGAATTCAAGGTGCCGATGAACGAGACACGGCCGCTGCAGCTTGCCAAGCCGGCCGCGACCGTGATGGTCGGCAATCCCGCGATCGCCGATATCTCGCTCGAGAGCACACAGCTTCTCTATGTGATGGGCCGGAACTACGGCACGACGAATCTCGTCGCGCTCGACGCGGACGGCAAGACCATTCTCGACATGAAGCTGAGCGTGACGGCGCAGGGCACCTCTGCCGTAACGCTGACGCGGGGCACGGGCCAGCACTCCTACAATTGCACGCCGCGCTGCGAACGCATTGCTGTGATCGGCGACGACCCGGAATCCTTCGAGACGCTGATGCAGCAGGGCAGCAGCATGAACAGCGCCAAGTCGGATGCAGGCGGCAGCGATAGCGGCTCCGGCGGCGGCACGGCGACCATGCGCTGAGCCCTCATTTCCGAATAGAAAAGGCCGCCTTCCGAGGCGGCCTTTTTTGTTTCCCGCTGTCCTCGCGCTTCTACTTGCTGAGGCGGAGATTCGAGAGAGCCTGGGCGATCGACTTGAAGACGTTGGTCAGGTCGGCCGCCGTATTCGCGTTGTAATACATGTTCGGATTCGTGGCGCAGTTGCGCAGGAGCGTCGCGTTGCCCTGCACGAGGCGGACCGTGTAGACCGTAATCCCCGCGCTCCTTATGCCGCTGCAGACAAGTTCCGTCCGCGCATCAACACGGGCACAGGTAGAGCTGCCATTGCAGGTGCCGATACCGCCACGGTCATAGGTGTTGAGCCCGTCGGTGAGATAGACCATCACCTTTTCAAGCTTCTTCGGATCGGATGCAGCCGCGTTCGAGAGAAGCGCGCCATTGGTCAGCATCTGCCAGCCCCAGACGAAGCCGATCGTCGTATTGGTGGCGCCGCCCGCGACCATGCTGTCGATTTCGTTCTTGAGCATGCTCCAGTCGGTCGAGAAAGGAACCATGGGGCGAAGGCTGCACTGGTTGTTGTAGATATCGTTATGGTTTGCCGGGAAAAGAGTGGCGTTGTTGCTCACCACGGGCGGCGCTATCGAGACGTCGTAATTCTCGTCTCGATCGACAACGCATCCCTTCCAGCCGCTTTTCGAAACCGTGCGGTAGTCTTGCGTGCAGGTCGTCTTCTTGTTCTTGCCAGAGCCCGTGGTGGTGCAGGTCTCGGTTGGAAGCTCCCAGGTCCATTTCAGCCAGTTCGCGTCCTTGTTGGAGACGCCGACATTGACGTCGGTCGTGAAGGGAACGATGGCGATGCGGACGTCGCCCGGCGTGAGGGCCGATTTGGCAACGGTGTCGATCAGGTCCTTCGCCGCCGCCTTGAGCACGGTCATGCGGCCTTCCTGGTTCATCGAGCCGGTATTGTCGAGCACGAGTACGATCTCGAGCTTCTTGCCGTGGCGCATCACCTGCGAGGTTGCGCCGACATCGAGCGACTTGATCCCCGCGAGCCCCATGATCGTCGTCGGGAGCTTTGCCTTGACCGATATGTCCACCGTGGTGGGCGTGTCGGTCACGATGACGGTCCCCGGCACGCCGAGGACCTCTTCCGGATAGTTCGCGTCGAAATAGGCCTGCGCCAAGGTCTGGACTTCGGCCGATGAGAGGCCGCTCGCCGTGCCCACGGCAAGGGCGGCGGCATCAAGCGCCGCCTTGAGACGCGTCTCGACGATATAGGCGCGGGAAATGTCGACAGAGGCCGCGGCGGCGATGGCGATGGGCGTTATCGTAAGCGCAAAGATGATTGCGAAGTTGCCGCGCCGGTCACCGAAGAAGCTGCGAAGAAATGTGCCGAGACGCCGCATGAATGTTCTCCGCCCGTCAATACCGCCGGAGACCCGTGAGACCGCGATCGGCCTGTCCGGCTTGAATGGGAATTCGGACCAGTCTTACGGCGGATGGCGTTAAGAAGGCATAAACGGCTAAGCGAAAATTCAAACTGCTTACCATTTGGTAACCGGCTCGGCGCTATCAACGAAGACTGCGGAGAAAGCTCCGGGCGCGAGGTCGAGACATGGACGATAATTTGCGGAGAGCGCAGGGCGGGAGACGCTTCTTGTCCCGTTTCCGGCGGAACAAGAGGGGCAATGTGGCTGTCGAGTTCGCCATGCTTGCGATTCCCTTCTTCCTCCTCATCTTCGCGACCATCGAAACCTGCGTGGTCTATTTCGCGACATCGAACCTCGACAGCGCGGTTTCGTCCGCGAGCCGGCTCATCCGGATCGGCTCGGTGCAGACGAGCGGCATGACACCGAACCAGTTCAGGGACCTCGTCTGCAGCAGGATGCATCTCGTCAGCAATTGCAGCTCGACGCTACGCATCGACGTGCGCAACTTCAGCAATTTCGGCGGTGTGACCTTTCCGCCGCTGGTCGACGGCAATGGCCAGATGGTGGAGAACACCGTGTTCCAGCCGGGCACGGCAGGCGACATCGTGGTGGTGCGGGCCTACTACTCCTGGGGTGTCCTGACACCGGCATTTGTCGGCCTTTCCAATCTCGATGGCGGCGGACGCCTTGTTGCGGCGAGCGCTGCTTTCCGCAATGAGCCCTTCGGCGACATTCTCTAGAGCAGCTGACAAGGACCGGAGCGGCATGGAAAGAGTCAGTCTCGCAGAAAAGATGGGGCGCACCGGTCTCTCGGCCTTTGCGCGCAATTGCGCCGGGCTCGCGGCGGTCGAGTTCGCGCTCATCGTGCCTGTGATGCTGCTCTTCTATCTCGGCTCGGTGGAAGCGACGAACATGCTGACCGCCAACCGGCGCGTGACCGCTGTCGCCTATACGGCCGCCGATCTGGCGGCACAGGCGGCGACCATCAGCAACGCCGACATGACGGATATATTCTCTGCCAGCTCGGCCATTCTCTCTCCCTTCCCGACGGGTCCGCTCAGCGTGCGCATCACCAGCGTGGTGGCGAATGCTTCGGGCTCCCCGCGCGTCGCCTGGAGCGACGGCTTCCAGATCGCGCCGCGTACGGTCAATTCCACCGTCACCCTGCCGGCCGGGCTCGTTACCCCGGGCACGAGCGTCGTGATGACCGAAGTGACCTATGGCTATTCCTCGCCGGTGAGTTCGGTCGTGAAGGACACGCTGACTTTCACCGAAACGGCCTATCTGAAGCCCCGTCGCGCGGTCACGATCACCCGAACGAACTGACCGCAGACCGGTTAACCATGTTTCGGGCGGGGCTGTAGCAAATCTGCCTCATAGCTGAGCAGTCCCGGCGCTGCACCCTGCAGGGCTCCGGCGCCGCGCAGGCCGCGAGACTGCCGCCCGACCCGGCCGGCGGTGCATAAACTTTTGATTTTTATGGGAAATTCGGTTGGCGGAGGGAGAGGGATTCGAACCCTCGATACGGTTTCCCGTATACACGCTTTCCAAGCGTGCGCCTTCAGCCACTCGGCCACCCCTCCGGGTCGCCCGGCGCGGCGGGCGAAGTCGGCGGCACTATACGCAACAAGGGGCCTGAATCAACAAGGATCGCACCGCCTAGCGCCTTGATCTCACAAACTCTTCTCAGAAGTGTGCTTGTTTGGCACAGTCGATCCGGATACCGTTCCTGACCACGTTTCGATATCACTGCGTAGGGCTGGGGGGCTCATGCCATGTTTGTCTTAAGGCTTATCGGACTTCTTTTCATCATCACCGCGCTGATGGCGCTGGGGTCGGATGCGCTGCTTTCGCTGGAAGCCCGCGAAGTGACCATGCGCTCCTTCAGCGACACCTGGGGGATCCTGAATGAAGGAAGCCGCGAGGCGTTCAATGCGTTCGCAGCGGCCAATGCGCCGGAGGCGGTGCAGGGTCCGCTCGCCTCGGTGATGGCGTTCCCGGCCTGGGGCGTGCTCGGCATCATCGGCATCGTCATCGCCGGACTTGCCGCGCTGCTGCGCCGCGGCGACTGACAAGACGCCCGCCCGAATGAAAAGGCCGCCCCTTGCGGGGCGGCCTTTCCGTTTGCCGCACCGCCGGTGCGGGCTCAGTTCTCGTCCATCTTGAGGGCGGAGATGAAGGCGTCCTGCGGAATCTCGACGCGGCCGAACTGGCGCATCTTCTTCTTGCCTTCCTTCTGCTTCTCCAGAAGCTTGCGCTTGCGGGTGATGTCGCCGCCATAGCACTTCGCCGTCACGTCCTTGCGCATCGCCGAAATCGTTTCGCGCGCGATGACGCGGCCGCCGATCGCGGCCTGGATCGGGATCTTGAAGAGGTGCTTCGGGATCAGCTCCTTCAGCTTCTCGCACATGACGCGGCCACGCTGCTCGGCGCGGGAGCGATGAACGATGGTGGCAAGCGCGTCCACCGGCTCCTCATTGACGAGGATCGACATCTTCACGAGATCGCCATGCTCATAGCCTTCGATCTGATAGTCGAAGCTCGCATAACCGCGGCTCACCGATTTCAGACGGTCGTAGAAATCGAGCACGACTTCATTCAAGGGCAGGCGATAGACGAGCATCGCGCGCGAGCCGGCATAGGTGAGGTCGATCTGCGAACCGCGCCTGTCCTCGCAGAGCTTCAGCACGGCGCCGAGATATTCGTCCGGCACGAGGATCGTTGCGCGAATCCACGGCTCCTCGATATGGTCGATGCGCGTCGGGTCCGGCATGTCGGCCGGATTGTGCATTTCCTTCACCGTGCCATCGACCATGTGAAGCTGGTAAATGACCGAGGGCGCGGTGGTGATGAGATCGATATTGAATTCGCGCTCGAGCCGCTCGCGGATGATTTCGAGATGGAGGAGGCCGAGAAAGCCGCAGCGGAAGCCGAAGCCAAGCGCGGCGGAGGTTTCCATCTCGTATTCGAAGCTCGCATCGTTCAGACGGAGCTTGCCCATCGCATCGCGCAGGTCCTCGAACTCCGCCGCGTCGACCGGAAAGAGACCGCAGAAGACGACGGGCTGCGCGGGCTTGAAGCCCGGCAGCGCCTCGGCACAGGGGCGCTTTTCCTCCGTCACCGTATCGCCGACGCGCGTGTCTGCCACTTCCTTGATGGAGGCGGTGAAGAAGCCGATTTCGCCGGGCGTGAGGCTTGCGACCGTTTCCTTTTTCGGTCTGAAGATGCCAACCTGATCGATCGTATAGGTGCCGCCGGTCCCCATCATCTTGACGCGCTGACCCTTTTTCAGCTCGCCATCGATGACGCGCACCAGCACGACGACGCCGAGATAGGCGTCGTACCAGCTGTCGACCAGCATGGCCTTCAAGGGCGCCTTGGCATCGCCCTTGGGCGCGGGCAGGCGCTTCACGATCGCTTCCAGCACGTCCGGGATGCCGATGCCGCTTTTGGCTGAAATCTCGACCGCCTCCGAGGCATCGAGACCGATCACATCCTCGATCTGCTGGCGCGTCCGCTCGGGGTCCGCCGCCGGCAGGTCGATCTTGTTCAGGACCGGCACGATCTCATGGTTCACATCGAGCGCGTGATAGACGTTGGCGAGCGTCTGGGCCTCGACGCCCTGGCTCGCATCGACGACGAGGAGCGAGCCCTCGCAGGCGGCGAGCGAGCGGTTCACCTCATAGGCGAAGTCCACATGGCCCGGCGTGTCGATGAGGTTCAACTCATACATCTCGCCATTCGCGGCCTTGTAATCGAGGCGCACGGTCTGCGCCTTGATGGTGATGCCGCGCTCGCGCTCGATCTCCATGCTGTCGAGCACCTGCTCCTTCATCTCGCGCTGGGACAGGCCCCCGCAAAGCTGAATGAGACGGTCGGCAAGGGTCGACTTGCCGTGGTCGATATGGGCGATGATCGAGAAATTGCGGATATGAGAGAGGTCGGTCATGAGGCCTACTGGTTCGCGGACGCGCCCATATAGCATTGGCCGGGATACAAGCCAATTGGGGGGCTTTTTTTATCCTTTCAGCCCCGCCAGCCAGCCTGACATCTGCCCAAGGTCGACCTATTTCAGATTTAAGGCCTGTGTAGCAGTTCGGCTACGATTTCCTTGACCCGCTCCATCGAAATTCCGTCCCGTTGGTCAAGGGCAAGAGGATGATTGGTCGGCTCAAGTTCGATCAAAGGACGCAAGCCATCGCTTCTCAGGTGAAGATTGGTTTTGAGCCCTACCGCAGGCGGATAAATCCCAACGCTATTGCAAAGCCATCCGAATTTTGGGGGCTCATTGTCGGGTACGGAGCCTCCCCAAAGTTCCACAATTCGTTCGTAGCTTTGTTCAGACACCGAAACCCACAAGCCCCATGTGAACTTTTCGGGATGATCGAGAATTGGGATTTCCAGGCAACCTCGAATGAATATGTCCTTGTCGTCGACGATGCATACATCGGCGCTGATCCTCGTCCTTTCCTCTCGATCCCGTTCAGATAGTGCGAGCCAAGAGGCCGGGGCGTCGGTGGCAAAATCTAAGGGAAGCGTTTCGTATCGCTTCCCGCAGCAACGGCAGGTCCAAGTGTAGTCCATTGGCAGATAGCTCCTATTCTTGCCAGTCCGCCTTGCGCTTCTCCATCCAGGCTTTCACCCCTTCCTTGTAGTCGGGATGCTTGATCATCTCTTCAAGGAGCCTTTCGGCCGCCGTGACGGCGGTGGCGGCATCGCGGTGGAGGTCGGTGTAAATCTGCCGTTTCGTCTCGCGGAGCGAGCCGGGCGAGACGCCATCGGCGAGCTTCCGCGCATAGTCCATGACATGGGGCATGAGCTCGTCGGGCGGCAGGAGCCTGTTCAGAAAGCCCATGCTCATGGCTTCGTCGGACGTGAAGACGCGGCTTGAGAGCAATATGTCGTTTGCATGGGTGAGGCCCACGATCCGGGGCAGCACCCAGGAGAGGCCGAACTCCGCCGGGAAGTTGAAGCGGCCATGCGCGGCGGTGAATTTCGCGCCCGGCACGGCGAAGCGGAGATCGGCGAAGGCCGCGAGCACGAGGCCGATACCCGCCGCCGCACCATTGATCGCCGCGATGACGGGCTTGGTCAGCCCGAAATGATAGGCGAAGGTTGCGTCGAATTCCGGCGCGACACCGAAGCCCGGATTGGCGATGTCCTCGGTGGTGCCGCTGTCATAGCTGCCCTTCTCGGAATGGCCTTCGAGCGCCGCCATGTCGGCGCCCGCGCAGAAGGCGCCGCCTTCGGGGTCGCCCGTCACCACGATGACGCGGACGGCGGGGTTCATGTCCGCCTGCTCCAGCACATGGCGGTATTCCATATGCATCCGGCCTGTCCAGGCATTGCGGCGCTTCGGGCGCGAGAGCATCACCGTGGCGATGCCATCGGCAATATCGTAGCGGATGGTCTTCAGTTCCATTGATGCCCTCCCCCCCTTTGCGCGTCAGCCCGCGTCGAACGCCTTTACCAGCGTTTTCGGCGCGACGTTGCGCCAGCCGCGCGTCATCGCCTCCCGGACGATAGCAGCATTTGCGGCTGCGAGGTTCACATGGGTCCAGCCCTTCTGGCCCCAGCCGCCGGGGACGGGCGCAAAGACCTTCGGCTCGCTTTCGACAAGCATGGCCTGTTCTTCCGGGCCGAGCTTGACCACCACGCGTTTCTCCGCCGCGTGAAGCGAGGCGAATATTTTCTTCCGGACGCGAAAGTCAGGCTGGTCGAAATGGCTCATCTCCACCGCTTCCGGGAGGGAGAGCGCGATCTTCCTTGCCTGATCCGCCGTCACGGGCATGGGCCGGTCCCTAGCTTCTGAGCGTTCCGCCTGTCGCCTTCTCGACCGCCGCCACGATCGTCTTCGACACCACTTCGATTTCCTCGTCCGTCAGCGTCTTTTCGACGGGCTGGAGCGTGACTTCGATCGCAAGCGACTTCCGGCCCTCGCCGAGCGCGCCGCCTTCGAAAAGATCGAAGAGCGAGACATCGGCAATGAGTTTCCTGTCGGCGCCGCGGGCGGCACGGATCACCTGATCCGCCGTTACCTTCTCGTCGACCACGAAAGCGAAGTCGCGGCGGAGCGGCTGCAGATCGGAAAGCGCGAGCGGCGGCTTGGCGCGCGTCGCCTTGCGCTTCGGCTCGGGGATCGCATCCGGGAAAATCTCGAAGGCGACGATGGGCCCCGCCACATCCATCGCATCGAGGACGCGGGGATGAAGCTCGCCGAAATAGCCGATCACGTTTTTCGGGCCGAGACGGATCACACCGGAGCGGCCGGGGTGATACCAGGAGGGCGCGTCCGCCGAAATCTGGAAGCTCTGCACCGGCGCACCGAGGGAGGCGAGAAGCGCCACCGCATCTTCCTTCGCATCCATCGCCTCGACGGAACCGGCCTTGCCCTGCCAGTGGCGGCCTGCGCCCTGCGGGCGAGCCGTGCCACGGCGGATGCCGCTTGCGGCAAGCACCTGGCCCGACGGCTCATCGCTTTCGAATTGCTGGCCGACCTCGAACATCGCTACATCGGAAAGCCCGCGCGCCATGTTGCGGCCCGCCGCCGCGATGAGGCCGGCAAGAAGGCTCGGCCGCATATGGCTCATTTCGGCGGAGATGGGATTTGCGAGTTTGAGCGCCGGGATCGCGTTGCCGCCACCGAAAAGCGCGGCTTCCGCTTCCGAAATGAAGGACCAGTTGACCGCTTCGACCATCCCCCGCGCGGCAAGCACGCGGCGCGCGAGCCTGTCGCGGCGCTGGCGGAGCGAGAGAACGGGCTTTGCTACCGCATGGATACGCGGGAGCGCGACCGACTTCACTTCGTCGAGGCCATGAACGCGCACAACCTCTTCCACGAGATCGGCGGGGCCTTCCACATCCGGCCGCCAGGACGGCACGGCGATGGAGAGATTGCCGCCTGCGTCCGTGACGCCGAAGCCGAGCGCTGCGAGGATCTCCGCCGCTTCCGCCTTGCCGAGCTTGAGGCCGGTCAACTTTTCGATGCGCGCCGTGTCGAAGGAGATTTCCTTCTTCGTTTCCGGCACCTTGCCCGCCACCACGATATTCGACGGTTCGCCACCGCAGATGTTCAGGATCATCTTCGTTGCGAGTTCGAGGCCCGGCAGGACGAAGGCGGGGTCGACACCGCGCTCGAAGCGGTAGCGCGCGTCCGACACGATGCCCGTATCTCTGCCCGTGCGCGCGGTGCGGTAGGGATCGAAGTAAGCGCTTTCGAGGAAGACGTCGACCGTCTCTCCGGTCGAGCCCGAGTCCTCGCCGCCCATCACGCCACCGAAGCCGAGTACCTTCGCATCATCGGCGATGATGCAGTAATGCGGTTCGACATTATAGGTCTTGCCGTCTAGCGCGAGGAGCTGCTCGCCCTTGCGGCCGAGGCGCGCACGAATGTTGCCAGTGAGTTTTGCCGCGTCATAGACATGGAGCGGGCGCGCGCGATCGAGCGAGATGAAATTCGTGATATCGACCAGCGCATTGATCGGGCGCAGCCCGACTGCCTTCAGCCAGTTCTGCAGCCATTCGGGCGAGGGCCCGTTCTTCACGCCGC
Organism: Parvibaculum sp.; assembly: GCA_019635955.1. GTDB lineage: Bacteria > Pseudomonadota > Alphaproteobacteria > Parvibaculales > Parvibaculaceae > Parvibaculum. The sequence goes on along the minus strand of JAHBYL010000026.1, from coordinate 1,723 downwards.
GAATGAGACGGCCTGCGAAGACGGGACAGACATGTTCCTCACCTGCAGGAAAATCGAGTTCGATGCCGATGGGACTTTCGAACTTGCCCGGCACCGGCGACAGGTCGCCTTCGCGGAGACGGCCGAGGCCGGCGGCCGCGAGATCGCGCGCGATGCCATAGACACCGAGGCAATCCGGCCTGTTCGGCGTGATCGCGATTTCGATGACGGGATCGTTCTGCCCCAGCACTTCGGCGGCAGGCGTTCCGACTTTCCACTCGCCTCCGAGGTCGATGATGCCGACATGATCGTCCGAGAGTTCGAGCTCGCGCTCGGAGCACATCATGCCATTCGATTCGACACCGCGGATTTTCGTCGGCTTCAGCACCATGCCGTTGACGGGGATGGTGGCGCCGGGCGGGGCGAAGATGCCCGTCATGCCGGCACGCGCATTCGGCGCGCCGCAGACGACCTGCAGCTGCTTCACGTCGCCTTCGACAAGCGCCTCGACCTTCAGGACCTGCAGCTTGTCCGCATCGGGATGGGGGCCTGCTTCCAGCACTTTCGCAACGGAGAAGACGGCGAGCTTCTTCGCCGGGTCTTCCACGCCTTCGACCTCAAGGCCGAGCATGGTGAGGCGTTCGGCGATAGCGTCGAGCGATGCATCCGTATCGAGCTGACGTTTCAGCCAGGAGAGTGTGAACTTCACGACGAGAGCCCTCCCGCGAGCGTCGGCACATCGAGCGCGGCGAAGCCATAGTGTCTCAGCCAGCGCAGATCGGATTCGAAGAAGGCGCGCAGATCCGGGATGCCGTATTTCAGCATGGCGATGCGGTCGAGCCCCATGCCGAAGGCGAAGCCCTGATATTTCTCCGGGTCGATGCCCGACGAGCGCAGCACATTCGGATGGACCATGCCGCAGCCGAGAATTTCCAGCCAGTCGTCTCCCTCGCCGATGCGGATTTCATCGCCGAGACGCGCGCAGCGCACATCGACTTCCATCGAGGGTTCGGTGAAGGGGAAGAAGGATGGGCGCATGCGAAGTTCGACGCCATCGACCTCGAAGAAGGCGCGCAGGAATTCCTCCAGCGTCCATTTCAAATGGCCAAGATGCGTCACCTCGTCGATGACGAGACCCTCGATCTGGTGGAATTGCGGCGTATGCGTCTGGTCGCTGTCGCAGCGATAGGTGCGGCCGGGGCAGATGAAGCGGAAGGGAGGCTTGCCCGCCTCCATGGTGCGGACCTGCACCGGGCTCGTATGCGTGCGCAGGAGTTTGCGCGCGCCGGAGGCATCGGGCTCGAAATAGAAGGTGTCGTGCATCTCCCGCGCGGGATGGCCTTCGGGGAAATTGAGCGCGCCGAAATTGTAATGGTCCGTCTCGATGTCGGGGCCCTGCTCCACGGCAAAACCCATATCGGCGAAGATCGCGGTCACTTCGTCCCAGACCTGCGACAGCGGATGGATGCGGCCCGTCTCGAGCGCCGTGGCGCGGACGGGCAGCGTCACGTCGATCCGCTCGCCGGCAAGCCGGGCTTCCAGCGCCGCTTCGTGCAGCATGTCCTTGCGGGCGGCGAGCGCCTCCGTCAGCCGGTCCTTGAGGCCGTTCAGTTTCGGCCCCATTTCCTTGCGCTCCTCGGGCGACATGGCGCCGAGGCCCTTCATCAGGTCGGAGACACGGCCCTTCTTGCCAAGGGCGGCGACACGCACGGCTTCGAGCGTGTCGATATCCACCGCATCGGCG
>JAHBYL010000025.1 GCA_019635955.1 Parvibaculum sp. | reverse complement strand
ACAGAACGGCGCCGACATCCTCCGGCTATGGGTCGCCTCCACCGACTATTGGGAAGACCACAATATCGGCAACGACATCATCAAATCGAATGTCGAGGCCTACCGGAAACTGCGCAACACCTTCCGCTATCTGCTCGGCAATCTCTCGGGTTTCGATGACGCGGAGCGCGTCTCCGTCGCCGACATGCCGGAACTCGAGCGCGTCATCCTGCATCGCCTCGCCGAGCTCGATGAGCTCGTGCGCAAGGCTTACTACGACTATGACTTCAAGCGCGTCACGCAGGCCCTGTCGAATTTCATGAATGTCGAGCTTTCGGCCTTCTATTTCGATATCCGCAAGGACACGCTTTATTGCGATGCGCCGTCCTCGCTGCGCCGCCGCGCCTGCCGCACGGTTCTCGACCATCTTTTCAACTGTCTCACCGCCTGGCTCGCGCCTGTCCTCTGCTTCACAGTGGAAGAAGTCTGGCTCGCCCGCTTCCCCTCGGATGAAGGCTCTGTGCATCTGCGCACCTTCCCGGACATTCCCGGCGAGTGGCGCAACGATGCCCTGTCGGAAAAATGGAAGAAGGTCCGCGAGCTTCGCCGCGCCGTCACCGGCGCCCTCGAAGTCGAGCGCCGCGAAAAGCGCATCGGCGCGAGCCTCGAAGCCGCCCCCGATGTCTATGTCTCGCGGCCCGAACTCATCGAGGCGATGAAGGGTGTCGACCTCGCCGAAATTTCGATCACCAGTCAGGCGCAGCTCATCGAGGGCGAAGGCCCGGCCGATGCATGGCGTCTCGATGACGTGCCCGGCGTCGCCGTGGTGCCGAAACTCGCCGAAGGCCGCAAATGCGCCCGCTCATGGCGTATCCTGCCGGAAGTCGGCAGCGATCCGGATTATCCCGATCTCTCGCTCCGGGATGCCGCCGCCGTCCGCGAGTTCGATGCCCGCGCCGCAAAAACCTGAGAGGAAAGCGTATGAACCGCCTGAGCCGCGAAACCTTCTGGGGCCCGTTCTCGCTTCTGGGCTTTGCCGTGGCTCTGGCGGCTTTCCTCGCCGACCGCCTCCACAAATGGTGGATGCTTCATGTCTATGACATCGCCTCCCGCGGCAAGGTCGAGGTGACGCCCTTTTTCGATCTCGTGATGGCGTGGAACAGGGGAGTGAGCTACGGCCTCTTCGCCGCCGAGACCACGATGGGGGTCATCATCCTCGCGAGCTTCGCCATCGCGGTCAGCTTCGGCCTTGCCCTCTGGCTCGCCCGCGTCGATTTGAAGCTGACGGCGGTCGCCATCGGCCTGGTCCTTGGCGGGGCCATAGGTAATGTCTATGACCGCATCGCCTATGGCGCAGTGGCGGACTTTTTTAGTTTTCATGCCTTCGGCTTTTACTGGTATATCTTCAACATTGCCGATGTGTGGATAGCCGTGGGCGTTGGCCTCATCATCCTTGAATCGGTATGGCCGGGGCTGGCCGGCAAGGCCAAAAAGCAAGACTCGGGCGAAAGCGCCCGTTAAGGCCTGAACACTGGGTTTCTTGAGGAGACTGCGACGTGAGCGAAGTAGCGAAAATCTCCCGGCTCGCCGGGTGGAGCGCAAAAGCGGGCGTGATTGCCGGGCTTTCCTTGGCTCTCGCAGGCTGCGGCGGTGAAAGCCTCCGCGACACCCTTGGTTATGGTAAGTCGGCACCCGACGAATTCTCGATCGTCACCAAGGCGCCGCTCGTCATTCCGCCGGACTATTCGCTGCGTCCGCCCCAGCCCGGCGCGCCCCGCCCGCAGGAAATGGAAATGCAGCCGAGCGTCACGGCGCAGCGCGCCCTGGTCGGCCAGCAAGAGTTGACCGCCGAGGTCTCGCCTTCCATGTCGGCTGGCGAACAGGCCCTTCTCGAACAGTCGGGCGGTGCGGCCGCCGATCCGCGCATCCGCCAGGTCGTGAATGCCGAAACCCGCTCCCTCGTCGAGCGCGACAAGACCTTCGTCGACGACGTGATCTTCTGGCGCAAGCCCGGCACGCCGCCGGACGAGCGCCTCGTCAACCCGGCCGAGGAAAAGCAGCGCCTCCAGCAGAACGAGGCGGAAGGCAAGCCCGTGACCGAGGGCGAAACGCCGACTGTCAAGCCGAAGAAGGAAGGCTGGCTCTCCGGCATCTTCTAGGCGAGCCGCGTCCGCTCCGGGCGGCCTTCGCGCCGTCCGGCACCGCTTCGCCGCCCATGCATGCGTTTCCGAGGCAGAGTGTTCCAGCCGCGATACCTTCCCGTCTTGCCCTTTGCCGCGCTCCTGCTCGCGGTTCTGCTCGGCCTCATCTTCGGCGGGGAACGCGGTCTTACCGCCGGCGCCCCGCCTGAAAGCTTCAAGCTCTCGAATGGCATGAACGTGCTGGTGATCCCGGATCACCGCGCCCCCGTCGTCACCCATATGGTCTGGTACAAGGTCGGCGCCGCAGATGAGACGCCGGGCAAGACCGGCCTTGCCCATTTCCTCGAACATCTGATGTTCAAGGGCACGGAGAAGATTGAGCCCGGCCAGTTCTCGCGCATCGTTGCGCGCAATGGCGGCCAGGACAATGCCTTCACCCATTACGACTTCACCGCCTATTTCCAGGTCATTGCAAAGGACCGCCTGCCGCTCGTCATGGAGATGGAGGCGGACCGCATGACCAATCTGGTCCTCACAGACGCGGAAGTCCTGCCCGAGCGCGATGTGGTGATGGAAGAGCGCCGCATGCGGATCGAGAACAACCCGGTGGCGGCCCTCCAGTCGGAGATGGGCGCGGCTCTCTATGGCGAGCATCCTTATGGCCGAGACATCATCGGCCACATGAGCGAAATCGCGGAGCTCACCACCGGGGATGCGCTCGATTTCTATGCGCGCTTCTACACGCCGAACAATGCGACATTGATCGTTGCGGGCGACATTACGGCGAGGGAGCTTCGTCCGCTCGCCGAGCAGTTCTATGGCGGCATTGCCGAACGCGCCCCGACCTTCGTCCGCGATCGCCCGCAAACGGTCTGGCCGGCTGAGGATGTGCGCATCGAGCGGCGCGATCCGCGCGTCACGCAGGCGACATGGCTGCGTTATTTCCCGGCCCCGAGCTACAGCAAGGCAGAAGCGAAAGACCGGGCCGCCTTCGACGTTCTGGCGGAAATCCTCGGCCGGGGAACGACGAGCCGGCTCTACCGCGCGCTGGTCGTGGAGCAGGGCATCGCAAGCGGCGTGCAGAGCTGGTACGAGGGCAGCCGTCTCGACGATGGCCGCTTCGGCATCTATGCCCTGCCGCGCGTCGGCGGCGACCTCATCTCGCTGGAAAATGCGATCGAAGCGGAGGTCGCTCGCCTTCTCGAAGGCGGCATCACCGATGAGGAACTTGCCCGCGCCCGCACCGTGATCGCAGCGAGCGCTGTCTATGCGCGCGACAATCAGCGCACCATGGCCTATGCCTATGGTGAAGGACTGATGACGGGTAGCACCATCGAACAGATTCACGAATGGCCGGAAAGCGTTCGCCGCGTGACGAAGGACGATGTGATGCGCGTTGCGCGTCTCGTCTTCGAGAACAATCCGTCGGTCACAGGCGAGCTCCTGCCGGGAGGCGACCAGTGATCCGCACCGTCATCCTGTCGCTCATTCTTCTCGCCGTTCACATCGCACCGCTTCGCGCCATGGATATCGAGCGCGTGGTGAGCTCCGGCGGCATCGAGGCATGGCTCGTACAGGAAGAGTCGATCCCCCTGATCGTGATGGAAGTCGCCTGGAAGGGCGGCACGGCGAGCGACCCGGACGGAAAAGCTGGTCTCGCCAATATGGTCTCGTCGCTCCTCGACGAAGGGGCAGGCGATCTCGACGCCGCCGCCTTCCAGGCCCGGCTCGACGACATTGCGGCCCGAATGTCCTTTTCCGCCGAGAACGACAACTTCACAGGCACACTTTCGACGCTCGTCGAAAACCGCAGCGAAGCTTTCCGTCTCTTCTCCATGGCAATTTCCGAACCCCGCTTCGAGGAAGATGCCATCGAGCGCATCCGTGCGCAGATCGGTGTTGTGATCGCGCGCAATGCCGACCGGCCGGACTGGATCGTCGGCGATGCATGGTATAAGGCAGCCTTGGGCGACCATCCCTACGCGCATCCTGCCGAAGGCACCGCGGAGACGCTCGCCGCGATCGGCCGGGAAGACCTGAAGGAATTTGCGGGCCGTGTCATCGCACGCGACAACCTCAAGATCTCCGTCGTCGGCGCCATTTCTCCCGCTGAGCTCGAGCCCCTGCTCGACAAGACATTCGGCCGCCTTCCCGAAAAGGCATCCCTGCCCGAAATCGAGCCCATCGCGCTGCCGAAGGGCGGCGAGACGATCATTCTTGTGCGGGACTTTCCGCAAAGCGTGGTCCTGTTCGGTATCGAAGGTCTTCCCCGCGACGACGATGATTTCATTCCGGCCTTCATCATGAACTACATGCTTGGCGGCGGCAGCTTCTCGTCGCGTCTCATGGAGGAGGTGCGCGTCAAGCGCGGGCTGGCCTATTCCGTCAGCACCTATCTCCAACCGCTCGATCGCGCGGCCTTCTTCTTCGGCGAAGTCGGCACCAAGAACGAGCGCGTCGGCGAAACACTCGCCATCGTCCGGCGTGAAATGGCGCGCATGGCGGAAGAGGGCGTCACGCAGGACGAACTCGACGACGCGAAGACCTATCTCACCGGCTCCTATCCGCTTCGCTTCACCACGAACCGGTCCATCGCCTCGCAGCTTCTCGGCATTCAGCTGGAAAATCTCGGCATCGATTATGTCGAGCGCCGCAACGGGCTGATCGAAGCCGTCACCGCGGAGGATATCTCCCGGGTCGCAAAGCGTCTCCTCAAGCCCGAAAACATGATTGTCGCCATCGTCGGCAAGCCGGATCTCTCGCCTAACCCGAATCTCCCCGACGATGAGGATATGCGGCCTGCGCCGCCCGCTCATCCGGGCGACGCCCCCTTCTGAGCGGCCGTTTCCCAGGGCGGAACAGGCCTGCTGGTGGCGCGTTGAGCTTCTTGTTACGCTTGGGCTCGAACTCGCGCGATTCCGCGAGCCAGAATTCGCACCTCATTCCGGATTGAACCGAATGGCCGTTCCTGACCTGCCTTACCGCCAATCTATCGAAAATTGCTTCTCGGACCGGATCGGCGAGCAGGGGCTTTCGCAGGAAAGCTTTGCCGCGGCTCTGGCCGAAGCCGAGAAGGCGCTTGTCTGGCTTCGCGAAGTCCACGAAAGCGGCGCGCTGCCGCTGCTCCGCGTGCCGGCCCGCACGGAAGATTTCGCGCGGATCGAGGAGGTGGCCGAACATCTCCTCAACAACACCACGGATATCGTCATCTTCGGCATAGGCGGCTCGGCCCTTGGCGCGCAGGCGCTGGCGCAGCTCACCGGCTGGGGCACGCCCGCCCACAGGCAGAAGGGCGTGAATATCCATATTCCGGACAATCTCGACGCCGCGACCATGGAGGCTGTGCTCGGTACCCTCGACCTGCGCACCACGCGCTTCCTTGTCGTCTCGAAGTCGGGCGGCACGGTCGAACCCGCAATCCAGACGCTGGCCGCCATGAGCGCGCTCGAGAAGGCGGGCGGCGGCAAATACATGAAGCATCATTTCGCGGTGCTGACGGAGCCTGCGAAGAACGGCAAGCCGAACCCCATGCGCGCGCTGGCCGAGGCGAACGGCTTTCCGACGCTGGAGCACGATCCGGGCGTCGGCGGGCGCTATGCGGTTCTCACCAATGTCGGCCTTCTTCCGGCGCGGCTGATGGGCCTCGACATTCAGGCGATACGCAAGGGTGCAGCTTCCGCGCTGAAACAGGTTCTCGACGGCACGCCCGCGAAGAATGTCGCCCCGGCGGCGGGCGCAGCGTTGCAGGTCGCCATGGCGCGCGAGAAGGGCGCCGCCATGTCGGTCGTCGCGGCCTATGCGGACCGTCTCGATCGCTTCCTCGCCTGGTATTGCCAGCTCTGGGCGGAAAGCCTCGGCAAGGAGGGCAGGGGTACGACACCCGTGCGCGCGCTCGGCCCCGTCGACCAGCACAGCCAGCTCCAGCTCTGGCTTGCCGGACCGAAGGACAAGCTGTTCAACCTCTTCCTCACCGATACGAAAGGGAAGGGCGCCGAAGCGCTGGCGGACGTTGCGGCAAAGACGGAGTTCGCCTTTCTCGGCGGCCACAGGATCGGCGATCTCGTGGATGCCGAGCAGCGCGCAACGGCGGACACGCTGGTGAAGAACGGCCGCCCTGTGCGCAGCTTCATGCTGCCATCGCTCGACGAGCGCACGCTGGGCGCTCTTTTCATGCACTTCATGCTGGAAACGATCATCGCCGGGCGCATGCTGGGCGTCGATCCGTTCGATCAGCCTGCAGTCGAGGAAGGAAAGATTCTCGCTCGGAAATATCTCGCCGAAGGGAAAGCCTGACGCCGATGGGCCGCATTCGCCGCCTGAGCGAGGGAACGATCAACCGCATCGCCGCTGGCGAAGTGGTCGAGCGTCCGGCAAGTGCCGTGAAGGAGCTTGTCGAGAATGCGCTCGATGCCGGCGCGCGCCATATCGATATCGTGATCGAAGGCGGCGGCCGCGACCTGATCCGCGTGAGCGATGACGGCATAGGCATGGATGCGGAGGAAATGGCGCTTGCCGTGGAGCGCCACGCGACATCCAAGCTCCGCGTCGATGGCGAGGGGCGCGAAGACCTGCATGACATTGCAACGCTCGGCTTTCGCGGCGAGGCGCTGCCTTCGATCGGGGCGGTGGCGCGGCTTTCGATCGTCAGCCGCCCGCGCGATGGCGCCGAGGCGCACCGGATCGTCGTGGAGGGTGGCCGCACCGGCGCGGTCGAGCCAGCTGCCGGCCGCGCAGGCACGCAGATCGAGGTGCGCGACCTTTTTTATGCGACACCCGCCCGCCTCAAATTCATGAAGAGCGAGCGTGCGGAAGCGCAGGCCGTCGCCGATATCGTGAAACGCCTCGCCATGGCGCATCCCGAAACCGGTTTCATGCTCACGAGCGGCGGGCGCACCATGCTTCGCCTCGAGCCCGAACTGCCGGGCGAGGGTGGCAGGCTCGCCCGGCTCGGCGCCGTGATGGGCCGTGATTTCGAGGAGAACGCACTGGCGATAGATGCGCTTCGCGAGGGTATCGCGCTGCGAGGTTTTGCCGGCCTCCCGACCTACAATCGCGGCACGGCGCAGATGCAGTATCTCTTCGTCAACGGGCGGCCCGTTCGCGACAAGCTGGTGGTCGGCGCGGTGCGCGGCGCCTATGCGGATTTCCTCGCCCGCGACAGACATCCGGCGGTCGCCCTCTTCATCGAACTCGATCCTCGCGAGGTCGATGTGAATGTCCATCCGGCAAAGGCCGAGGTTCGGTTCCGCGACGCGGGTCTCGTGCGTGGGTTGATAGTGGGCGCGTTGAAACATGCCCTTGCGGACGCAGGCCATCGCGCCGCGACGACGGTCGCGGGCGCCGCGCTTGGTGCCCTCCGCCCGGAAATGCACGCGCAGTCCTACGCGCATGCGCCTCGCTGGTCGCCACCGCCGCGTCCCGGCTTCGCCGAGCCGGCAAGCGCCTGGCAGGGTGCGTTTGCGACTATTGGCGGCCATTCCGCCCGCGTTGAGGAAGCGCCATCGCCGGAGGCTCCCGACACGCCCGACATGCCGCTCGGCGTCGCGCGCGGGCAGCTGCATGAAACCTATGTCATCGCGCAGACGGCGGACGGCATCGTGATCGTCGATCAGCATGCCGCGCATGAACGCCTCGTCTACGAGCGGATGAAAAAGGCCATGGCGGAGACAGGCGTCGCCCGCCAGATACTACTCATTCCCGAAGTCGTCGATCTCGACGAGGCGGAGGCCGAGCGTGTTGCGGCCCGCGCGAGCGAGCTCGCCGAGCTTGGCTTCGTGCTCGAAGGCTTCGGCCCCGGCGCCGTCGTCGTGCGCGAAGTGCCAGCCCTGTTCGGCAAGCTCGATGTCGCCGGGCTCGTGCGCGATCTAGCCGACGACCTGGCGGAGCTCGATGATGCGCTGTCGCTGAAGGAACGGCTGGAAGAGGTCTGCGGTACCATCGCCTGCCACGGCTCCGTGCGGGCGGGCCGCCGGCTCACCGCTGAGGAAATGAACGCCCTGCTGCGCGAGATGGAGGCGACGCCTCATTCCGGCCAGTGCAATCACGGCCGCCCGACCTATGTCGAACTGAAGCTCACCGATATAGAACGCCTATTTGGCCGCCGCTGAAGGAGCGAGGCAGGTCTCGGTCAGGAAGCCCGGAAGCTCCTCCGTCACATGATGGATATGCGGGCCTTCCGCGCCCTCATGCGAATAGGTGTGATGCCGCTCCGGCCCCTGGATACCGGGCTTCACCCAGACCGTCACCATGCCGAGGAGATGCGGTACTTCGAGATTGCGCGCGATGTCCTCGAACATCGCTGCGCGGGTGGGCTCGATGCCGCTCGCCTCGACGAAACGCTCATAAGCGCTCCGCCGGGGCTTCGGCTCATAGCCTGTCGTGACGATGTCGTAGATCCCGTCAAACGCATGGTCGATGCCAAGCTGGCGGACCACATTCTCCGCATGGGCGCAGGAGCCGTTGGTGAAAATGATTTTCCGCCCCGGTAGCGCCGATATCGCCTCGCCGAGAAGCGCATCGGGAGAGACGCCCGAAACGTCGATCCGGTGGACGAAATCGAGAAAGGCCGCTGGCTCCATGCCGTGAACGGCCATCAGGCCGGAAAGCGTCGTCCCGTGCTCGACATAGAAGTCTTTCTGGATGCGCCTGGCTTCCGCTGCATCGACGCCGAGATAGTCGGCAATAAAGGCGGTCATGCGCTGGTCGACCTGCGCAAAAAGATCGCAGGCCGGCGGGTAAAGCGTGTTGTCGAGGTCGAAAATCCATGTGTCGACATGGCCGAAGCCGCGAGGCACGGGGGATTTTTCTGGCATCTCCATGCCCAATATGTGCCGCCTGACGCCCTTCTTGGCAAGTGGCCGGAGATTAATCGAGTGTTAATTGCCCCGCCCGACACTGGTCTCGATTTATTCAGTCTGACCCGGAGCGAGAATGGCGTTCGGCCTGCTCTCCCGTCTGTTCGGCCGGCGGAAGCTTCCAGCGGAGCTTCGCTACGAGGACGCACGTCAGGTTCTCGAAAGTCATCAGCTCGAAGTGAAACGCGAGCTCGCCGGACGCGAGGATGCGCCGCCCGAGGCGCTTTACTACCTCGCCTGCGACGACGATGCCGGGGTGCGTGGCCTCGTGGCGGCGAATCCGGCGACGCCGATGCAGGCGAACGAACTCCTGCGGACGGACGCGGATGCGGAAGTTCGGGAGGAACTTGCCCGAAAGATCGCGCGGCTCATGCCGGATATGCCGGAAGGCGAGCTGACCTCGCTTCAGCAGAAGACGGTCGCACTTCTCGAGCGTCTGGCCGAGGATGAACTGCCACGCGTGCGCGCGGTCATTTCCCGCGAACTCGCCTCCAGCCGAACGCTTCCGAAGCGCCTTGCGCTCCGCCTCGCGCGGGATGCGGAAATCGTGGTCTGCGGCTCAATCCTGCAATATTCGCCTCTTCTCTCCGATGAAGACCTGATCGAGATCGTGGCGACCACCCGTGTGCGCGGCGCGATCGAGGCGATTGCGAACCGCGACGGGCTGAGTGGCGACGTTGCCGAGGCCATCGTCGCCTCTCTCGACATTCCGGCCGTCGCGGCCCTCCTTGCCAATCCGAAAGCGGAGATTCGCGAGGAAACGCTGAATCATGTCCTCGCGCGGGCAGCCGGCATCGAGGCTCTGCATCGCCCGCTCGTCATGCGCACCGATCTCTCTCTCCGCGCCATCCGTCGCATCGCTACTTTCGTATCGCGCGCGCTGATCGACGAATTGTCGCGGCGAAACGGCCTTGACGCTGAAACCTCCCAGTGGCTGAAGGCGAGGGCGCAGGCGGCTCTTGAAGACGAGATCGATGCCAGCAGGCATGTCACGGTTGAGGCGGTGCGCAAGGCCTATGCCAAGGGCGATCTCGGCGACGACATCGTGACCGGTGCCGCCACCATCGCACGCCGCGAGCCTGTGGTGACGGCGCTGTCGCTTCTGACCGGCGTGGCCGCCGGTACGATCGAGATGGTGCTCGATGCGCAAAGCGGCCGCGGCATTACGGCGCTCTGCTGGAAGGCGGGCCTCTCCATGCGCACGGCGCTCGCCATCCAGGCCCATATTGCGCACGTGCCTTCGGCAAACCTCGTTTTGCCGCGCGAGGGTTTCGACTATCCGATGAGCGAGGCCGAACTTGCGTGGCACCTGCAATATTTCGGCATTGCGCCCGCTGCGGGGCCTGCCTAGTCGAGCGTGACTTCGTAGAAGTCTATGCCCGCGGTTTCCACGCGCCGGAAGTTCTTTTCATCGAAGCCGCGCGATGCGCATCTTTCGCGCCCGCGAATTTCGAAGCGTGTGGGCTTGGTGCAGTAGCTGCGCTCGCCACTCCAGATGAGAGGTTCGCCGTTTCGCCTCGCGACGCTGCCCGTGTCGTCTATCGCCTCGGCATAGACGTAATAGTCGTCCGCGGCGAGTTTCCCCTTTATCGCCTTGCGGCAGCTCCCGGGTTCGATGCGAATCCAACCGCTCGATATGTCCTCGCCACCACTGCGATAGCCGACTGCCGCCCAGACAAGTTCCTCTGTGCGATTGCAGAAATCGAGCCCTACCCGCTGATGCGCCTCGAATGCCTGCGCCGTGAGCTGGCCGAGCAGGCCGTCGTCGATCGTGCCCGTCTGTGCCAGGTTTTCAGACCGCTGAAAGGCCTGCACCGCGCGCAGCGTGTTGCGGGCCGCAATCCCGTCCACCTCCTTCAACGCGAATCCGAGATCGATCAGCAGGCGCTGCGTGCCGGCAACGCGCGCTTCCTCCGCGCTGTAGTCGGAGGCTTCGGTAAAGCTCGTCGTCCAGTCGGGTCCCGCCTTGGTTTCGACGTGAAGGAAGTCCGCTGAATCGAAGCCCCGAATGGCGCATTGTTCCCGGTTCTCGATGTCGAAGGAGGATTCGACGATGCAGAAACCGGTATTGCCGGAGAAATATTTTGTGCTGCCTCTGTGTCCGTCGAAGGATCGCGCGAAGACATAATAGTCGCTCGTCCCGACAGCGCCTTGCAGCACTTTCTCGCAAGCGCCGGGCAGCAGCCGCGTCCAGCCGCGGCTCTTCCATACTTCGCCATCGTGATAGCCGATCGCCGCATCGAGCACGTAGCTGGTGCGGTTGCAGAAGTTATAGTCGGCATGGGCCGGCGCCGGAAAAAGAAGCCAGCAAAGAAAGCCGGCGATGCCGATCTGCAAACAACGTGTCATGGACAAGGGACGCCCCCGTAGCGAGAGGCAAGCTTAACACCCATGACACGGACGGGAAACCGCTCAGCGCTGGATCAGCGTGCCGGCGCCATGTTCGGTGAAGAGCTCAAGCAGCACGGCGTGGCGCACGCGACCGTCCAGAATGACCACTGCTTCCACGCCCCCTTCGACGGCTTCGATGCAGGTCTCGAGCTTCGGAATCATGCCACCGGAAATCGTGCCGTCCTGCATCAGCGCCTTCGCCTGATCGACGGTGAGTTCCTCGATGAGCTTGCCCTGCTTGTCGAGCACGCCGCTGACATCTGTGAGCAGCAGAAGCCGCGCCGCGTCGAGCGCCGCTGCGATGGCGCCCGCCGCCGTATCGGCATTGATATTGTAGGTGTGCCCGTCAGCCGAAACGCCGATCGGCGCGATCACCGGAATGATGTCGGACTTCTGGATGACTTCGAGAATTTCCGGATTGATCTTCGCCGGTTCGCCGACGAAGCCGAGATCGAGAATCTTCTCGATATTGGACTCAGGGTCGTGGATCTTCTGCTCCACCTTGCGGGCGACGATAAGATTGCCATCCTTGCCGCAAAGGCCGACGGCGCGGCCGCCCGCCTGGTTGAGCTGCGCCACGATCTGCTTGTTGATCGAGCCGGCGAGAACCATCTCGACGATCTCGACGGTTGCCTTGTCGGTGATCCGCAGCCCGCCGGAAAACTCGCTTTTGATGCCGAGCCGGTTCAGCATGGAGCCGATCTGCGGCCCGCCGCCATGCACGACGATGGGATTGAGGCCCGCCTGTTTCAGCAGCACGATGTCGCGCGCGAACTCCGCGCCCAGCGCCTCGTCGCCCATCGCATGGCCGCCATATTTCACGACCACGGTGCGCTTGTCGTAGCGCTGCATATAGGGCAACGCCTCGGAAAGAAGCTGCGCCCTTTCGAGGTTCCGGTCTTCGCTTTTCGTGGTGTCCGCCATCGTCCCTGCGCCTTCCCGTCTGCCCCGGCGGTCCGGGGTCAATCTGCCCGCGGTTTATACCCCAGCAGGGCGGGATCGGCCAGCGAGGCAATCTCGGCGCGGAGCTCGGCGAGGCCATCGCCTTTTTCGCTCGAGGTCGCGACGATCCGGGGATGGGCGGCGACATGCGGCCGGAGCGCACTGCGCACCTCTTCGAGCCGCACCTCGAGTTCACCCGTCTTCAGCTTGTCGATCTTGGTCAGCACGATCTGGTAGGAGACAGCCGTCTCGTCCAGCATGTCGAGGACCTCGTGATCGTTCGCCTTGAGCCCGTGCCGCGCGTCGATCAGCACGAAGACGCGGCGCAGCGGCGCCCGGCCCCTGAGATAGGACATGACGAGCGCCGTCCACTGGTTCACACGCGATTTCGTCTCGCGCGCATAGCCATAGCCCGGCAGGTCCACGAGCATCACGGCAGGCTTCCCCGCCGTCCCGAGCGCGAAGAAATTGAGCTCCTTGGTGCGGCCCGGCGTGTTCGACGTCCGGGCGAGCGTCTTGCGGCCCGTCAGCGCGTTGATGAGGCTCGACTTGCCCACGTTGGAACGCCCGGCAAAGGCGACCTCCGTGAGCGCGCCGGGGGGCAGGCCCTTCATGTCGACGACGCCGCGCACGAAGTCGCAGGTCTGCGCAAAGAGCCAGCGCCCGGTCTCCATGTCCGGCGTGTCGAGCGGATTTTCCTGCGCCGGCTCTTCCATCATGGCTCAGGATTTCGGCTTGCCGCCGCCCACGAGTTTGTCGAGGCCGAGATTGCTGAAAATTTCGATGGGCACGCCCTGCCGCTTCATGATCACGCCCTGCTGGATCACAGACAGCGTGTTGTTCCACGCCCAGTAGATCACGAGGCCCGCCGGGAAGCCGGCCAGCATGAAGGTGAAGATGATTGGCATCCAGGTGAAGATCTGCGCCTGGATGGGGTCCGCCGGCAGCGGGTTCATGCGCATCTGCACGAACATGGTGAAGCCCATGATGATCGGCCAGATGCCGATGAGCAGAAGCGAAGGCGGATCCCACGGAATGAGGCCGAAGAGATTGAAGATCGAGGTTGGGTCCGGCGCGGAAAGATCGTCGATCCAGCCGAAGAAGGGCGCATGGCGCATTTCGATGGTGACGAAGAGAACCTTGTAGAGCGCAAAGAACACAGGAATCTGGATCAGTACCGGCAGACAGCCCGCCAGCGGGTTCACCTGCTCCTTCTTGTAGAGCTCCATGATCTCCTGCTGCTGCTTCATCCGGTCGTCCTTGTGGCGCTCGCGGAGCTTCTCCATTTCGGGCTGCAGCTTCTTCATCTTGCTCATCGCGACATAGGACTTGTTCGCGAGCGGATAGAAGACGAGCTTGATCAGGACCGTGACGATCAGGATCGCGACGCCGAAATTGCCGACATAAAGCGCGATATAGTGCAGGAACTTGAAGAGAGGCTGCGTCAGGAACCAGAACCAGCCCCAATCGATCAGCAGGTTGAACTTGTAGATGCCGGCCTGATGATAGCTGTCGATGACGGAGGACACCTTCGCACCGGCAAAGAGGCGGTTCTCGATCTCGACGGAACCGCCCGCCGGCACGTCCTGCGCGGCGTAGCGGAAATCTGCTTGAAAATTGTCGATCGTCGGGTCGGGATGCGCGCTGAAATTCGCGACGAAATTCTCGCCCGTCTGCGGCACGATTGCCGCCGCCCAGTATTTGTCGGTGATGCCGAGCCAGCCTTCGGTGTCAGTCACCTTCACAGGGCCGTCATCGCCTGCATTCTTGTAAGACAGGGCCACTTCGCCGACGCTCGGAAACTCGCCGATGAAGCCTTCATGCAGGATGAAGAAGCTGCTGCCGGCCGGGCGGCCTGTGCGCGAAACGAGGCCATAGGGATAGAGCGTCACGGCATTGGCGCCATTGTTCTCGACGCGGTCCGTGACCGTGAAAAGGAAATGCTCGTCGACCGAGATGGTGCGCAGGAAGGTGAGCCCCTGGCCGTTTTCCCAGCGCAGCGTCACCGGCGTCGAAGGCGTCAGCACCTCGCCTTCCGCAAGCTGCCACTCGGTACGCGAGCCGGGCAGCGCCGCATTGCTGCCGGGTGCGGGAATGAAACCGAATTCGGCGAAGTAGGGCGCGCGCGTGCCCGCCGGCGTGAGCAGCGTCACTTCGGGGCTCGCAGGGTCCGTGCTCACGCGGTACTGCCGCAGCTTCAGATCGTCGAAACGCGCGCCGCGCAGCGAAATCGAACCGGCAAGCTCGTCGGAACGGATCGCGACGCGCGGGCTCGCGCCAAGCGCCTCGTCATTGGCAAGCGCACCGCCCCCCGGGGCCGCCTGTCCGGGGCGCTGCGCGGGTTCGTCGACGCTTGGCAGGCGCGCCTCGCCGGGCGTTGCCGCCGGCTGTCCGGCCGCTGCGTCATCGCGCGCAGGCGCAACCGCCTCCTGCCGCGCGCGCTCGGCCTCGACCTGCGGCTCGATCACGAAATACTGCCATCCGACAAAGACGAGGACCGACAGGAAAATAGCGATGATGAAGTTGCGGTTGTCACCCATGAGGCAAGTCTTTCCCGGACGCGGACCTTGAGGCATCGGAAGGCGCTGGCGTCTCGCCGTTGCGGCTTCCATGAACTTTGCGGAGTGCGATGGTGAGATCGCTGAGAAGGTCGGGCCAGCGCCGTGTCAGCGTTTCCTGCCGCCCGATCAGCACGTAGTCGTAGCCGTCTTTCGCTGCGAGGGAAAGAACTTCGGCGGCGGCCGCGCGCAGGCGCCGCTTCACCCGGTTGCGCGCAACTGCATTGCCCACCTTGCGCGTCACCGTGAAGCCGAGGCGGGGAGGATTTTCGTCATGGCGGAAATTGGCCTGCAGCACGAGCCCGCGTTCGGCGCGCTTGCGCCCGCGGGCGGCGGCCAGGAAATCGCTGCGCTTGCGCAATCTGTCCGGCTGGCGGTCCATCTGGGGCTCGCTGGGCCTCGGTCGCTGCGCTCTTTTCGAGAGCCCCGGCTAAGCGGGGCCTGTGCATACTCCGGAGGAGTTGCCTCGATCAGGCGGAGAGCCGCTTGCGGCCCTTGGCGCGGCGCGCGGCAAGCACTTTGCGGCCGCCAACGGTCGCGGCGCGCGCACGGAAGCCATGGCGGCGCTTGCGGACGAGTTTGCTCGGTTGATAGGTCCGTTTCACGTCTCTTCTCCGACAGGTCAGGGCATCTTGCCCGGCGCCGGGCGGCCTAAAGGCCGCCGCGAGCTTGCCAATAAAAACAAGAGCCGCAGGCGTTGCCACCCGACGGCTGTCTGGCGGGTTCTATAAGCATAAGGCCCGCGGAAGTCAACGCCACAGCGCCGGAATCACGTCTCTCTCGCCCCGAATGACCCGCTCTCACATTACGGTGAAGGGCCCTTCCGCTCGCCGCGATTGGGGCTAATCTCTGGGGCCTTGCGGCGGACGGGGGCCCTTGTTTCGCGGCATTATTTGTTCTTTTTATGTTCTTTTTGTCCTTCCACAGGCTGTCATGACCGAAATCGAGCCGCCGTCCCGCCCGGCCACCTTGCGCCGTTTCCTGCCGCTGGCCGTGCTTCTTGCCGGCCTCGGGGCCTTCTTTGCCTTGGGTCTCGACCGCTATGTCACGCTCGATACGCTGCGGGACAACCGTCAGGCGCTCTCGGGCTGGGTGGCGGAGAACTGGGCGTTGGCCGCCTTTGTCTATGTCGTCGCCTATATCGCCATGGTGGCCTTCTCGCTGCCGGGTGCGCTGGTCGCGACGCTCACGGGCGGCTTCCTCTTCGGCACCGTCCTTGGCGGCCTTCTCACCATTGTGGGCGCCACCATCGGCGCCACCGCGATCTTCCTTGCCGCGAAAACAGCGCTTGGCGATGCGCTGCGCGCAAAGGCGGGCCCGAGCCTGCGCCGCCTGGAGCAGGGCTTCGGCAAGAATGCCTTCAGCTACATGCTGGTGCTGCGACTTGTGCCGCTCTTTCCCTTCTTCCTCGTCAACCTTGCGCCCGCCTTTCTCGGCGTCAGACTGCGCACCTATGTCGTCGCGACCTTTTTCGGCATCATGCCGGGCACGTTTGTCTTTGCGAGCCTCGGCAACGGGCTTGGCGCAATCTTCGATGCGGGCCGCGAACCGGATCTCGGGCTTATCTTCGAGCCGCAGATTATCGGCCCCATTCTCGCGCTTGCCGCGCTCGCGCTCGTGCCGGTCGTCTATCGCCGCCTTGCGGGCAAGAACCAGCTACCCGACGAGACGGCCTGAACGGCTTCTCGCATTCATTTTCGTCCGGAGAAAACATGGCCAAGAGGATCAGGGCTGACATCTGCATCATCGGGGCGGGCTCGGGCGGACTTTCCGTTGCAGCCGGCGCCGCGCAGATGGGTGCGCGCACGGTGCTGATCGAGCGCGACGAAATGGGTGGCGACTGCCTGAACACGGGCTGCGTGCCATCCAAGGCATTGCTCGCCGCCGGCAAGCAGGCCTATCGCATGGGCACGGGCGAGCCTTTCGGCATTGCACCCGCCAAGGCGGAGGTCGATTTCGCGAAGGTCCATGATCACGTCCATGGCGTCATAGCCGCCATTGCGCCGAACGATTCCGTCGCCCGGTTCGAGGCGCTTGGCGTCACCGTCATCAAGGAGCATGGCCGCTTCCGCGATGGCAGCACGGTCATCGCAGGCAATGCGGAAATCACTGCCCGCCGCTTCGTCATCGCCACCGGCTCGCGCCCCTTCGTGCCGCAGATCGAAGGTCTCGACAAGGTGCCCTTCCACACCAACGAGACGATCTTCCGGAACACGTCGTGCCCGTCGCATCTGGTCATTCTGGGCGGCGGCCCCATCGGCATGGAAATGGCGCAGGCGCATCGCCGCCTCGGCGCGAAAGTCACGGTGCTGGAGACGCAGCGCGCGTTCGGCCGTGACGATCCGGAGCTTTCGGCCATCGTTCTCGGAAGGCTGCGCAAGGAAGGCATCGAAATCCTGGAAGGCGTAAAAATCCTCGCCGTCTCGGGCGGCGAAGGCGCGATCAAGGTGAGTTTCTCGGATAACGAAGGCGAGCGCAGCGTCGAAGCTTCGCATCTCCTCGTCGCCACGGGCCGCCGCGCCAATGTGGAAGGGCTCGATCTCGAAAAGGCCGGCGTGGAGTATACCGACAAGGGTCTGCGCGTCGACGAGCGGCTGCGCACCACGAACAAGCGCATCTTCGGCATCGGCGATGTCGCGGGCGGCCCGCAATTCACCCATGTCGCGGGCTATCATGCTGGCATCGTCATCCGCAATGCGCTCTTCCGCGTCCCGGCCCGCGCCGACCACAGCGCCATCCCGCACGTCACCTACACGGACCCGGAGCTCGCCCATGTCGGCCTCACTGAGGCCGAGGTGCGGCAGAAGGGGCTGACGCTCAATGTGCTGCGCTGGCACCTCGCGGAAAACGACCGCGCCCAGGCCGAGCACGAGACGGAAGGCGTCATCAAGGTCGTGACGGACAATCATGCCCGCGTTCTCGGCGCCACCATCGTCGCGCCCAATGCGGGCGATCTCATCCTGCCCTGGGTGCTTGCCAAGTCGCAGGCGTTGAAACTCAGCGCCATGGCGGGCGTCGTCGCGCCCTATCCGACGCTTTCGGAAATCAGCAAGCGCGCCGCCGGTTCCTATTACACGCCGACCCTTTTCAGTACGAAAACGAAGATGCTGGTGCGTTTCCTCGGTCTGTTCGGCTAGACTGCCTTCTGATCGAGGCAGCGGAGCGTATCGGCACGCATGACGGAAACGAGAGAAACGGCGCGGCGCCCGGAGAACGGGCGCACGGCATTCTTTGTGTGGCCCTTTCGCGGCTCGCTGTCGCGCCGCCTCCTGCTCCTCACCATTCTCTTCGTCATGCTGGCGGAAGTGCTGATCTTCGTGCCATCGGTCGCGAATTTTCGTCTTACCTGGCTCGAGCAGCGCATGGCCGCGGCGCAGATCGCTTCGCTCGCGCTGGAAGCGCGGCCCGACAATATGGTGACGCCGGCGCTTCGCGAGGAGTTGCTTGAAAACGCGCAGGTCTACTCGGTCGCTCTGATCCGCGACGATGCGCGCCGCCTCGTCCTCAGCGACGACATGCCGCCCTTGGTCGACGCGGAATTCGACCTGCGCGACGCCATGGCCATGATGCTGATCATGGACGCCGTCGAAACCATCATGGCGCGCGAGGGGCGCATCATCCGAGTTACCGGCGAGCCGGGCTTCGGCGCGGGCGAGTCGATTGAGATCGTTCTCGACGAGACCCCGCTCCGCAAGTCCATGCTGCGCTATGCGAAGAACATCTTTCTGCTCTCGCTCGTAATCTCGATCATCACGGCAAGCCTCGTCTATATCGTTCTCCATTTCCTGCTGGTCCGGCCCATGCGCCGCCTGTCGGACAACATGATCGCCTTCCGCGAGAATCCGGAAGACGCCCGCCGGGTGATTGCTCCTTCCGCGCGCGATGATGAAATCGGTGTCGCGGAGCGCGAACTGGCCGATATGCAGATCGGCATCAGGGCGACGTTGAACCAGAAGGCGCGCCTCGCCTCGCTCGGCATTGCCGTGTCCAAGATCAGTCATGATCTCCGCAATATTCTGGCAAGCGCGCAGCTCATTTCGGATCGCATCGGCGCCGTGAACGATCCAACCGTGCAACATCTGGCGCCGCGTCTCTTCGCCTCGATCGACCGCGCGATCGATCTCTGCGCAAAATCGCTCAAGTTCGGTGTGGCGGACGAGCCGGTGCCCGAGCGCCGCCCCGTTGCGTTGCAGCCGCTCGCCCAGGAAGTGGTCGAGGCCGTGTCCCGCGATGATGACGGCATAAACTGGATCGTCGACATTGCGCCTGACCTCCAGATCGATGCGGACCCGGATCAGCTTTTCCGCCTGCTGCTCAATCTCGCGCGCAACGCGTCGCAGGCCGTAACGGAAGGCGACGGCGCCGCACCGGAAAACGGCGAGATACGCCTTGCCGCGCGCCGCGAACGAAGCCATGTCCATATCGACATATCCGACATGGGCCCCGGCTTGCCGAAGAAGGCGCTAGATCATCTCTTTGAACCGTTCTCGGGCGGCACGCGCAGTGATGGCACAGGCCTTGGCCTCGCCATAGCGGCGGAGCTCGCGCGCAGCCATGGCGGTCATATCGAGCTCGTTTCTACAGGCGCCGCGGGCACGACCTTCCGTGTCTGCATTCCGGATCGCGGCGCCGCCCATCTCGATTGTCCGAACAAAGGAGTCGCCGCGATGGCGGCGGAGGGACAGGGAATATGAAGTTCCACAAGACAGGCCTCCCGTCGCCGAGCCGCGACTGGGCGCTCTTTCTGGATTTCGACGGTACGCTGACGGAACTCGCCCCGACGCCTGATGCAGTTTCCGTCGACCCGGCGCTTCGCTCCGTTCTTGCGGCGCTTGAAGAGGGGTTGGGCGGCGCCCTCGCCATCGTCTCCGGCCGTCCCCTTTCCGAAATCGATGCGCTTCTCGGCATCGGACTTCCAGGCGCCGGCGTTCATGGTCTCGAATTGCGTGAAACCCGCGGCGGCGCCGTGCAGCCGCCGCGCGACATGGCGGCTATTCGTGTGATTGAGCGTGCATTGGCGCCGATGGTCGAGGCCGATCCGCGCCTCATTCTGGAACGAAAGCCGGGCGCCATCGCTTTTCACTATCGCCGCGCACCGGAGCGCGAGGATGAATGCCGCGCCGCCATGGCGCGCGCCCTCGACGGATTGCCCGGCATGGCGCTGATCGACGGCAAGATGGTGCTGGAGGTGAAGCCCGATCACATAAGCAAGGGCGTTGCCATCGCCCGTCTTCTGGATGTCGAGCCGTTTGCCGGACGTATTCCGGTTTTCGCGGGCGACGATCGCACAGATGAGGATGGCTTTGAGGTCGTCAACGCGATGAAAGGCATTACGATAAAGATCGGACCGGGCGCCACACGCGCATCTCACCGGATTTCATCCGTCGATGCGCTGCTTGCCTGGCTGAAAGAGGTATCCAGATTGCTGTCTGTTTGAATGGAGGTGTTTTGTCCACGCTCGATCTCGGTGTGATTGGAAATGGAACCTATGGCGCGCTGATAGACGACAAGGCCCGGATCGTCTGGTGCTGCCTGCCCCGCCTCGATGGCGATCCGGTATTCTGCGATCTCCTGAACGGCGGCCGCGAGGAAAATCCGGATGGCGGGTACTGGTCGGTCGAGATCGAGAACTTGGGCTCGTCCCGGCAGTTCTACCGGCCCAACACGGCGATCCTGATCACCGAACTGACCGACAAGGACGGAAACTCCGTCGAGATATGCGACTTCGCGCCGCGCTTCACGAGGCGCGAGCGCATCTTCCAGCCGATGACCCTGGTGCGCCGCGTCCGCCCGCTCGCAGGGTCGCCGCGCATCCGCATCCGCATGCGTCCGCGCTTCAACTACGGTCTTCGCGAGCCCACCACGACACGCGGCAGCAACCACATACGTTTCTTTCACAGCGGTCTTGCCATCCGCATGACCACCAATGCGCCCCTCACCTATGTGCAGGACGAAACGGCCTTCAATCTCACGACGCCTCTGAGCTTCATTCTCGGACCGGATGAAACGCTGACGACCGGCATCGAGGAAACCGCGCGCGAGTTCGAAGAGCGCACGGATGACTATTGGCGCCGCTGGGTGCGCCGGCTTGCGCTGCCTTTCGAATGGCAGCAGGCGGTAATCCGCGCCGCCATCACGCTCAAACTCTGCTGCTTCGAGGAAACCGGCGCCATCGTCGCCGCCTTGACGACCAGTATCCCCGAGGCAGCGAATTCCGAACGCAATTGGGACTATCGCTTCTGCTGGCTGCGCGACGCGTTTTTCGTCGTCCGCGCGCTCAACTCGCTTGCCGAAGTGGAGACGATGGAAATCTACCTCCGCTATCTCGGCAATATTGTCGGCACGGCCGCCGGCGGCCATCTCCAGCCCGTCTATGGCATCGGTCTCGAGACAGCGCTCGATGAGCACATCGTCCCCTCTCTATCGGGCTATCGCGGCATGGGTCCCGTCCGCCGCGGCAACCAGGCTTTCGAGCACTTCCAGCACGATGTCTACGGCAATGTCATTCTCGCGGCCTCGCAATCGTTCTTCGATGAGCGCCTGTTGCAGCGCCTCACCGTCGCGGATTTCGAACGCTTCGAGCAAGTGGGCGAGCGCGCCTTCGCGTTGCATGACCAGCCGGACGCCGGCATGTGGGAACTGCGCACCATGGCGCGCATCCACACATCGTCGAGCCTCATGTGCTGGGCGGCTTGCGACAGGTTGTCGAACATAGCGGCCCATCTCGGCCTCGCCGCCCGTGCACGCTACTGGCGGGAAAGGGCGCGCACGGTCCATGCGGCGATTTGCGAACGCGCATGGAACCCGAAGCTCGGCGCCTTCGCCGAAAGTTTCGGCGGCGACCAGCTCGATGCCAGTCTCCTTCTGATGGCGGAAGTGAATTTCCTGAAGCCGGATGACGAGCGGTTCCGCAAGACGCTCGCCGCCATCGAGACGGCGCTTCGCCGCGGCAACCATATGTTCCGCTACGCGACCGCGGATGATTTCGGTATCCCGCGGAACGCATTCAACATTTGCACGTTCTGGTACATTGATGCCTTGGCGCGTGTGGGACGGACCGGGGAAGCAAGAGAGATATTCGAGTCGATTCTTGCTTGCCGGAACGGCCTTGGCCTTCTTTCCGAGGACACCGATACCGCCACGGGAGAACTTTGGGGAAATTATCCTCAAACCTACTCGCTCGTGGGCATCATCAATTCGGCCATGCGGTTGAGCCGCAGATGGGAAGAGCAGGTATGAGTCGCCTTGTCGTCGTATCGAATCGTGTGGGGCCTGTGAAGGATGCTGCCCGCGCGGGCGGCCTTGCCGTTGCGCTTGTCGAAGCCCTGAAGTCGCGCGGCGGCCTTTGGTACGGCTGGAGCGGCAAGATTGAGACGCGCGGGGGCGATACGGCGAAAGTCGAGGATGTGGGTCAGCTCACGCTTGCGACTGTCGATCTGGCGCCCGAGGAACATGAGGAATATTACAACGGCTTCGCGAACCGTTGCCTCTGGCCGCTCTTCCACTACCGGACAGATCTCACCGCCTTCGACCGGCGCTACTATGAAGGTTACCGCCGCGTGAACGCGAAATTCGCGCGGGTGCTCTTCCCCCTGCTGCGGCCGGACGACACGATCTGGGTACACGATTATCATCTGCTCGCTTTCGGCGACGAGCTGCGGCAGATGGGTGCGAACCAGCGGATGGGATTCTTCCTGCACATTCCCTTTCCCGCGCGTGAGGTGCTCACCACCGAGCCGCATCACGACACGATGGTGCGAGGCCTTTTCGCCTATGACGTACTGGGCTTTCAGACCGAACAGGATTGCGAACGCTTTCGCGACTATGTCGTTCGCGAAGCGGGCGGCCGTGCGGATGGAGACAGGGTCTATTGCTTTGGCCGCAGCGTCAGGCTGCGTGCATTCCCGATCGGCATCGATGCGGAAGGATTTTCTCGCATCGCCGCAACCGACAAGGATGCGCGCCGCCAGTTCGAGAAGGCCAAGGCAGGACTTGGAGATCGCATGCAGATCCTCGGCGTCGATCGCCTCGACTACACCAAGGGCATCCCCGAGCGCATTCGTGCCTATGAGCGCCTGCTGGAGGACTATCCCGATGCGCGCCGCGCTGTCTCCTTCCTGCAGATCGCGGCGACGTCGCGAGGCGATGTCCAGGAATATCAGGCGATGCGCGAGGAACTCGACGGGCTCGCAGGCCATGTGAACGGCACCTATGG
This sequence comes from Parvibaculum sp., assembly GCA_019635955.1. GTDB lineage: Bacteria > Pseudomonadota > Alphaproteobacteria > Parvibaculales > Parvibaculaceae > Parvibaculum. The sequence goes on along the minus strand of JAHBYL010000025.1, from coordinate 15,295 downwards.
AGAGTTCGACTGGACGCCGCTTCGCTATCTGAACCGGCCCGTGGCCCGCCGCGCCCTTGCCGGTCTCTACCGGGCGAGCAAGATCGGTCTCGTCACCCCGCTTCGCGACGGCATGAATCTGGTCGCCAAGGAATATGTTGCCGCGCAGGACCCGGAAGACCCCGGCGTCCTCGTTCTCTCCCGCTTCGCAGGCGCCGCCCAGCAGATGCCGGAAGCCCTCATCGTCAATCCCTACGATATAAAAGGCGTTGCCGACGCGCTCCAGATCGCGCGTTATATGAGGCTCGATGAACGGCGCGAGCGCCACAAGGCGCTCATGGCGCGGCTGGTCAGGGAGGATGTGGCGCATTGGCGCGACGACTTCCTGGACATGCTGGCCGCGGTGCCGAGGCACGCGGACGTGGCGGTCGCCTCCTGACGGCGCCGCCGCGCAGGGGGAGAAATGTATCTTGTTGCCGACATAGGCGGGACAAATGCCCGCTTCGCGCTGGCGGAGCCGGGGCCCCTCCGGCCTGATATTTCTCCGCCATCCATCTATCTCACCGCCGACTATCCCTCGATGGAAGATGCGCTGCGCGCCTTTCTCGATGCTTCCGGCAAGCCGGAGATTTCCGGCGTCGCGGCCTGCGCCGCCGGCCCCGTGGAAGGCGAGGGCAACGATGTCCTGATCCGGATGACGAATTGCCCATGGGAAGTATCTGTCGCGAACCTCGCTCGCGTCACAGGCGTCGCCGCGCCCCGCCTGATGAATGATTTCGCCGCGCTCGCCCTTTCCATCCCGGCCCTGGAACGGGCCGAGCTCCACGCCATCGGCCCGGCACTCACGCCGCGGCGCGGGGCGCCGGTCGGCATATTGGGGGCCGGCACCGGCCTCGGCATTTCGTCTCTCGTCTTCGACGGTTTGCATGAGATCGCCGTTCCGGGCGAGGGCGGCCATGCCGATCTTCCGCCCGGCTCTCCGCGCGAAGGGGAAATCCTCGCGCGTCTTCAGGCGAAGCATGGTCATGTTTCGCTCGAGCGCGTGCTTTCGGGCCCGGGGCTCGTCGCGCTTCATGCCGCGCTTTGCGCCATCGAGGGCAGGGCGGAAGGCAGGCTGGCACCGCCGGAAATTGCCCGGCTCGCGCAGGCGGGAGATGCGCTGGCGGCGGAGGCGATAGAGCTTTTCTGCGGTTGGCTTGGCGCAGTTGCGGGCAATCTCGCGCTCACGCTCTGCGCCGAAGGTGGGATCTATATCGGCGGCGGTATCGTGCCCGGGTGGATCGAGCACGCGCCGGGCCTTTTCGACGAAGCCCGTTTCCGTGCGCGCTTCGAGGACAAGGGGCGTATGTCCGCCCTGCTCAGGCGCATCCCCGTCTTCGTCATCCGGCGCAAGGATGCGGCGCTGCTCGGCCTCGCCCGCGCCGCACGGGCTAGTTCAAGGTAGCTCCGACACCACATTGCCGTCGCGCCGCGGATCGGCCGCGCCGTCGAGCCCCTCCGGCGTTACGCGAATGCCGTGCAGGCCGCTCATCAATTCGCGCGCCTCGACCGTGTGTCCGAGTTCCCGAAGCGCCGGCGCAAGATCTTCGAGCGGCGTACCGGCCTCGATCTCGAGCGGCCCATTCCTGTCGACGAAGCGCGGCAGCGAGATCGCCGTCTTCATGTCCATGTCCCAGTCGATGAGCGCAATCAGCGTCTGCGTCACATAGGCGATGATGCGGCTACCGCCGGGCGAACCGATGGCGGCATAAAATTCACCGTTACCATCGAACACGATCGCGGGCGTCATGGAGGACCGCGGCCGCTTGCCCGGCGCCACGGCATTCGCCACCGGCTCGCCATCGACTTCCGGCAGGAAGGAAAAATCGGTGAGCTGATTGTTGAGCATCATGCCGCCAGCCATGAGATGCGAGCCGAAAGGCCCTTCCACCGTGGTCGTCATGGAGACGACATTGCCTTGCGCATCGACGATGCTGAAATGGCTGGTGGAGGGCATGTCCACCGGCTGATTGAGGCCCCAGTTCATCGCCCGCCCGTCCGGCAGTTCGCCGGGCCTGGCCTTGCCCCGCGTGATGCTTGCATCGAGCTCTTCCGAGCGGCGCTCGAGATAGGCAGGGTCGAGCATCGCCTTCGCAGGCACGGAGACGAAATCCGGATCGCCGATATATTTATCGCGATCGGCATAGGCGAGCTTCATCGCTTCGGCGATGAAATGGACCGACATCTGCGTCATCGGCTCCATGCCCTTCAGATCGTAGTGGGACAGGATGCCGAGAATCTGCAGCGCCGTGATGCCGCCGGAGGTCGGCGGCGGCATGGAGCAGACGCGGTACGCCCGGTAGGGCGCGCAGACGGGCTCGCGCTTCTTCGCTTCATAGGCGGCGAAATCGTCCATCGACAGCGTGCCGGGCCGCATCGGCGCGTTCTGCACCGCGGCGACGATCTCCTCCGCCACCGGTCCTTCATAGAAGCCGCGCCAGCCTTCCGCGGCAATGCGCTTCAGCGTTTCCGCATAGGCCGGGTTCTTGAGGATGTCGCCTTCGGCAGCCGGCACGCGGGTACCATCGGCATCGAGGCGGTAGAAATAATCCTGCGCCACCGGCATTTGCATGAGAACGGGATCGCGCGCAATCGCTTCCGCGAGCTTCGGCGCAACGGCAAAACCATCCTCCGAAAGCCGGATCGCCGGTGTGAAGAGATCGGCCCAGGGAAGGCGTCCATGCTCCCGATGCGCGAGCCACATCATCTTCACCACACCGGGCGTGCCGACGGAGCTGCCGCCGATCATCGCTTCGAGAAAGGGCAGGGATTTTCCCTCTTCGTCCAGAAAGAGCGCCGGCGTCGCGCCCATCGGCGCCGTCTCGCGCCCGTCATAGGCGTCGAGCCTGTCCGCCGTCTTGTCGTAATGAAGCAGGAAGGCACCGCCTGCGAGGCCGGAGGATTCGGGCTCGACGAGAGACAGCACCGCCTGCACCGCGATTGCCGCATCCGTGGCGCTGCCGCCCGCGCGCAGGATTTCCGCCCCCGCCTCGCTTGCATAAGGGTTGGCGCTCGCCACCATGAAGGGTTGCGGCTCGCTCCCGCGCCACACGAGCGAAAGAAGCGTGACGAGAACCACAAGTCCGAGCGCGGCAATGCTGAGGCCCGGCAGGAGGCGTTCGAGTTTCATGTCGGGTTTCCTCACGCTTATGCGGCTCTTTGGCGGCGATTTGCTATGATGCGGATAAAAGGCGCTGCGCCGCAATGGCGGGAGCGGCGAAAGACAGGAAGAGGATCAGAGATATGCATCTGGGCGCCCTCCGCAAAGGCCCGCGCAACCATATTTGCGATGTCGGCGGCATTTCCGTCGGCAATGCGGTGGACGAGGCCGCGCGCACCGGCGTCACGGTCGTCCTGCCGGAAGTGCGCGCCGTCGCGGGCGGTGAGGTGCGCGGCGGCGGTCCCGGCACGCGCGAGACGGATCTGCTCGATCCCTCCTGCCTGGTCGATGCGGTGGATGCGGTGGTGCTCTCGGGCGGCTCATCTTGGGGGCTTGAGGCAGCCTCCGGCGTTGCCGCCTGGCTCGGCGCACGGGGCCGCGGCTACAGGGTCGGGTCGAGCCCGCTCGTCTCGCCCATCGTCCCCTCCGCCATCCTTTTCGACCTTGCCAATGGTGGCGACAAGGGCTGGGGGGAGGAGCCGCCCTATCGCGCGCTCGGCAAGGCGGCCTGCGAAAAGGCAGGCGAGGATCTCGCGCTCGGCAATGCGGGCGCCGGCCTCGGCGCCACAGCGGGCACATATAAGGGAGGCCTCGGTGCCGCCTCCATCGTTTCCGAAAGCGGGCTTGAAGTCGGGGCGCTGATGGCCGCCAATCCCTTCGGCTCGGTCGTGATGCCGGGGACGGATCGCTTCTGGGCAGCACCCCTTGAGCTTGATGGCGAGTTCGGCGGGCGCGGCTGGCCCGAAGCGGCTGAAGGCCTTGCCGCGCAGCACCCGCTCTCGGGCTCGAAGGCCCATGCGCTTGCCGGCGGCAATACGACTATCGGCGTGGTCGCGGTAAATGCGGACCTCACGCCGGCCGAGGCCCGCCGCATCGCCATCATGGCGCATGACGGCATGGCCCGCGCCATCCGGCCCGTCCATGCCCCGGTCGATGGCGACACGATCTTCGTGCTGGCGACGGGCGCCCATGCCCTCGGCCCCGCGCCGCGCCATCTGGCGCTCTCGATCATCGGTGCGCTCGCCGCCGATTGCGTCTCCCGCGCCATCGCCCGCGCCGTCTATGAGGCGGAAACGCTGGGCGAAACCGTTTCCTGGCGCGAGCGCCACGGGCGCTGAGGCCGCCGCCCGGCGGGGCAAGGGCAGGGTCGGAAACGGCGGCAAGCCGGGATTTCGGGGCCTCATCTGCCCTGAATTTTGGCCCGGTTTCATGGCGTCTCGCCCCTTGCCTTTGGGCCTTCAAGGCTTTAAGAGTGGCCCCGCATTCGGCGACGGGTGGTCACTTTCCACCCCATGCCCTTGGATCAAGGGCTTCGCGATGTGCATGCGCCCGTAGCTCAGCTGGATAGAGCATCAGACTACGAATCTGAGGGTCGGACGTTCGAATCGTTCCGGGCGCGCCATTTTCCATCGTCAAAGAAGCCTCTGGGCCTGCCGGTGCTTTATTCCTTTTCACGGTCGTAATAGTCGACCGTCTGCTCGGCCCGGAAAATCTTGCGCAGGCCCGGCGAACTTCCTCCCTCCGTCCAGAGCGATACCTTGCCGGAATCCGGATATTCGCAGACCTCGATTTCCGCCAGCGTCGACACCGCGAGATAGCGCATATCCGTCGTCCCGGTGTTGATGATCTGATGCGCCACGTCGGCTCCGCCCGTGGGGCAGGCGATCACGTCATGCTTTCGGATCGGATATCGCTCCTTGCCGAATCTGAGCTCACCCTCGCCCTCGAGGATCAGGAACATCTCCTCTTCGCCCCGATGTGCATGGAAAGGGCATTGCACCTTTCCGGGCGGCAGCACCGTCAGATTGTAGCCAAGTTGCCGCGCGCCGATGCGTCCGCTGAACAAGGCGCGTTTCGAGCAGTAGCGGCCATTGTCTTCGACATCGTCGAAATCGACGACTTCATCCAGATTGACTATCGGTTTCATCGCGCGGCTCCGGCGGGGATGTGAATCTCTGCTTCAGAGAATATACCCGTCCCCTGCGGCACGCACCGTGATGTCGCCGAGCGAGACGCCCCAGGGCTGGTCGATGGCGGTGATGACGGCATCGGCGATATAGGCCGGCTCGAGCGCGGCATAGGCGGTGCTGTCGGGGTTCACGCGCTCGTCCTGCACCTTCCCTTCCATGATGGCCATCATCGTGCCGAGATAGCTCGCGGCATTCTGGCCGAGAATGCCGGTGATCGCTTCGGGGTTGAGCACGCCAGCGCCGAGCCCTGTGCCCGGCACGCCGGTCGGTTTCACGATCGTCACCTTGATCTTGCCCGCCGCTTCCACGCGGAGCGATTCCGACAGGAAATTCACCGCCGCTTTCGTCGCGCCGTAAACCGCTGCGCCGGTGACCGGATAATTGCCATAGATCGACGAGATGTTGATGACGTGCCCGCGGCCCTGCTTCATCATCGGGTCATAGGCGGCGACAATGCCGTTCATCACGCCCTTGATGTTGATGTCGATGCAGCGCGTCCAGGCGCCATGGGCCGCTTCGTGATCGGAAAAGAAGGCGAGCGGCATCACGCCGGCATTGTTGATCATCACATCGATTTCGCCATACGTGTCGACTGCATGGGCGACCAGCGCCTTCATCTGCGCGAGATCCGTCACATCGGTCCTGACGCTGGAGGCCCTGCCGCCTGCCTCGCGCACCAGCGCCACGGTTTCCGCAAGTCCTGCCGCGTTCACATCGCCGCAGACGATGTTCGCGCCGCGTGCGGCCGCCTTGAGTGAGATCAGCCGCCCGAAGCCGCCCCCCGCGCCCGTCACGACGACGGTCTTGCCCTTCACATGATCGCTCATTCGTCCCTCCCGGTGTTTTCCTGAAGTTCACACCGGCGGCAGGGCGCGCGTACAGGAAAAAGAAGCGCCGCCTCTGGGAAAGGCGGCGCTTGACGCAAAGGCGTGTTGGGGCAGGGCCTCACCCCGGCCAGTAGATATATTCGTCTTCCGGCGTCGCCTCTTCTTCCAGCGTCTTGTCGATCGTCACCGGCATTTCGGCCACCGCAGGGAAAAGCGGATCGCGCTGCGTCGCATTATGTGCGTCCACCAGCGCACGCAGCTCCGCCACTTTCTCCGGCATCGCCTCGGCGAGATTGTTCTGCTCCGTCGGGTCTTCATTGAGGTTGTAGAGCCAGACCTTGGCCGGCCGTTCGGCGAATTGCAGCTTCCAGCCATCCTTGCGCATGGCGTGGTAGTGTCCGTCGCGCCAGAAGATCGCGCGCTCGGGCTCCGCTGTCTCCGTGCCCTTGGCAAGCGGCATGATGTTGATGCCGTCGATCACGCGGTCATCGGGCAGAGGCGCACCGGCCGCCGCTGCGATGGTCGGGAAGAGATCGAGATGGGCAACGGGCATCTCGCGCTCCACGCCTTCCTCGATCCGCCCCGGCCAGCGGATGAAGAGCGGCACGCGGATACCGCCTTCGAAATAGGTGAGCTTCCAGCCGCGGAATGGCTTGTTCACGTCGGGAATGCCGATATAGCCGGGCCCGCCATTGTCGCTCGAGAAGATGACGATGGTATTGTCGTCGAGCCCGTTTTCCTTCAGCGCTTCCATCACACGGCCGACGCTGCGGTCGAGCGCGCGGATCATCGCGGCATAGACACGCTCGCGATGATCTTCGATATGCGACAGCGCATCGTAATCCGCCCGCGAGGCCTGAAGCGGCGTATGCACGGCCCAATGCGCAAGATAGAGGAAGAAGGGGCGGTTCCTGTTCGCCTCAATCGCCTTCACCGCTTCGTCCGTGTAGAAGTCGGTGAGATAGCCCTTCGGCTCGAACCATTCGCCCGCGTTGTAGGACGTCGCATATTGCATCCGCGCCCAGAGGAACTGGTCGATCGGATCGAAGGGAAGCTTCGCGTTCACGGCATCGGGGTGGTCTTCCGGCAGGAAGAGCCCGCTTTCCAGCATCACGCTTTCATCGAAGCCCTGCGCATTGGGCACGAACTCTTCGGAATTGCCGAGATGCCACTTGCCGATATGGATGTTGTGATAGCCGGCGGGCTTCAGCACTTCGGCAAGCGTGATTTCCTCGCCCGGCAGGCCCTGCTCGCGGAAGGGCGGCGCATTCGCCGCTGCCTCGCGGTCGACCAGCATTTCGTGAAGCCGCGTGCCGTCATTGTAGAACATGTCGACGATGCGTGTCATGCCGGGCGGCGTCGGCGTAAACTCGAAACCTGTCCGCGTGCCGTATCGCCCGGTCATGATCATGGCGCGCGACGGCGCACAGGCGGCCGTGCCAGCATAGGCCGTGGAGAAATTCGCGCCCGAGCGCGCCAGCGCATCGATGTTCGGCGTCTCGACGATGCCGCCGCCATAAAGGCTGATATCGTTGAAGCCGAGATCGTCGGCGAGAATGAGCACGATATTGGGCGGGCGCTGACCTTCCGCCGCTTCCGCCGGGCCCTGCTGCCAGACGATGTCGCGGTTCGGCGCCACGGGGGTTGCATCCCGCGCCCGCGTCGCCACGGCATAGAGAATGAGATCCTTGCGGAAAGTGTAGGCGGTGCCCGCCAGTGCCGCGATCGCGACGACGGCCGCCAGCGAATAGATCTGCCACTTCTTCATGGTGTCCCCCCTTTCCGAAACTATTGGCACAATTAATGACATAAATTAATTGACGATGAAAGGGCGAAGCGAAGAGGCTCTCGCTTCCGCTTGCCTGTCACTCAGCGGTCAACCGTCTGTTCGTCCATGAACGGCATTGTCACGGCGGAGTGAGTTCCGGATTTGCACCGATAGGGCTATCCTCCCCGGCAGGAAAGCGCTGCGAAGCACGGCGCCACAGACAGATATTCGGGAGACGTCCATGAAGACGCGCATTACGGAACTCTTCGGCATCAAGCATCCGGTCATCCAGGGCGGCATGCATTTCGTCGGCCTCGCGGAAATGGCGGCGGCGGTCTCCAATGCCGGCGGCCTCGGCATCATCACCGGCCTCACGCAGCCGACGCCGGAAGCGCTCGCGAAGGAAATCGCGAAGTGCAACGGCATGACGGACAAGCCCTTCGGCGTGAACCTCACCTTCCTGCCGGGCTTCGCCAATCCGCCTTACCCCGAATATATCGACGCGATCATCGCGGGCGGCGTGAAGATTGTCGAAACGGCGGGCCGCAGCCCCGAGGCCTATATGCCCAAGATGAAGGAAGCGGGCATCAAGGTGATCCACAAATGCACCTCCGTCCGCCACTCGCTGAAGGCCGAGCGCATCGGCTGCGATGCGGTGAGCGTCGACGGTTTCGAATGCGGCGGCCATCCGGGCGAAGACGACATTCCGAACATGATCCTGTTGCCCCGCGCGGCGGAAGAACTGAAAGTGCCCTTCGTCGCCTCGGGCGGTATGGGCACGGCCTCGCAGCTCGTTGCGGCGCTGGCGCTCGGCGCCGACGGCATCAATATGGGCACGCGCTTCATCGCAACGAAGGAAGCGCCCGTGCATGAGAACGTGAAGCAGGCGCTGATCGCGGCTTCCGAACTCGACACCCGCCTCATCATGCGCCCCCTCCGCAACACCGAACGTGTGCTGGCGAATGCCGCGGTCGACAAGATCGTCGAGATCGAGAAGGCGAAGGGTGCGGCCACGACCATCGACGACATCAAGGAACTTGTCGGCGGCGTCTATCCGCGCGTCATGCAGGGCGGCGACATGGATGCGGGCGCCTGGAGCTGCGGCATGGTCGCCGGCCTCATCCACGACATCCCGACCTGCAAGGAGCTGATCGAAGGCATAGTCGCGGAAGCCGAACAGATCATCCGCAAGCGCCTCGAAGGTTTCCTCGCCGCTTGAGGCGAACGGAGCGGCAATAAGAAAGGGCGGTCCTTGCCGGGCCGCCCTTTTTCACGCCATCTCGAAATCGTCCCAGCGCGGCTCGCTCATTTCCTCTTCGAAGCGTTCGAAGGTCCAGGGCCAGGAGGCGATGTTGCCATGCTTGTCGATGTACCAGCTGCTGCAACCGGTCGCCCAGACTGTGCCGGGCAGCGCCGCGCGCACATCGGCGTTGAAACGTTCGGCGGCTTCGCGTTTCGGGGCAATTTCCGAAACATTCCCCCGTGCCAGCCGTTCGATCAGCCGGAGCGCATAGCCGAACTGGTTCTCCGCCGTCAGTAGCCACGAGAAATTGCCGATCGGGCTGTTCGGCCCGCCGATCATGAACCAGTTGGGAAAGCCGGGCACCGTCACAGCGAGATAGCCCTGATTGCCCTCGGCCCATGCGTCCTCGAGCGCGCGCCCGGCGCGGCCGCGCACATCCATCGGCCGCATCAGCCGGTGCGTGTCGAAGCCCGTCGCGAAGACGATGACATCAAGCTCATGGAGCCGCCCGTCTTTCGTGCGGATGCCTTTGGCCTCGATCCGCTCGATGGGATCGGCCACGAGCTCGGCATTCGGCTGCTGGATCGCGTCGTAAAAGTTCTCGGACAGGATCAGCCGCTTGCAGCCGACGGCATAATTCGGCGTCAGCTTCGCGCGGAGTTCCGGGTCGCGCACGCTGGATTCCAGATAGTCCCGGCAGACCTGCACCAGCTTCTCATAGGCGCGCGGATTGGCGCCGACAATGGCGGCGGCGAATTTCGAATTGTTCTCGTCAGAGATGCGCAGATATTCGGATTCGAGAAGCTCTGGCCGCGCGCGGAAGAGCGCCTTCTGCTCCTCCGGTATCGGCCCCTGCATCAGCGGCGCGATCCACTGCGCCGTGCGCTGGAAAAGCGAATAATGCGCAACCTTTGGCACCAGCGCGCCGGTGATCTGTGTCGCCGTCGATCCCGTGCCGATCACGCCGACGCGCTTGCCCGCAAGGTCGAGATCGTCCTTCCACCGCGCCGTGTGAAATGCCTCGCCCGCGAAACTTTCGCGCCCCGGAATATCGGGATAGACCGGATGGTGAAGCACGCCCATCGCCGTGATCACGGCATCGAAAGCGCCCTTCGGTCCGGACGTCGTCTCGACATGCCACTTGCCGTCCTGCCAGATGGCGCGCGTCACTTCCTCGCCGAAGCGGATCGAGCGTTCGACATCATGCTTGCGTGCGACCGCCTTCAGATAATCGAGGATCTCCGCGCCCGGCGCGCAGACGCGGCTCCAGTCGGGATTGGGCTCGAAGGAATAGCGATAGCCATGCGAAGGCACGTCGCAGGTGACGCCCGGATAGCGATTGTCGCGCCAGGTGCCGCCCAGCGTTTCCGCCTTCTCGTAGATGGTGACATCGTGAAAGCCCGCCTCGCGCAGCTTGATGAGCGCCATCATGCCGGAGGCGCCGGCGCCGATCACCGCGAGCCGCAGATTTTTCGCTGCCGTCATGCTGTTTTTCACCGCTTCGAGTTTCGGTCTCCCGATCATCGCATCCTCCCTCTTCCCGTGCGTCATTATCGGCGCAAGGGGGTAGCCGCTCAATGGGGAAGCAGGTCGAGTGCCCCCGTATCGAGCACATGGTCCGCGCCGCCGCGCAGCATCTGGAAGAACATGTTGTCGCCGCGCTCCGTCCGCTCGACGATCATCGAGGCAGTGAAGGCCATGTTGAACAGCGAGAAGCTGTAAAGTGCGTAGTGCCGCATCATCTCCTCGAAGGAATAGCCGCTCACGCCAAGCTCGCCGAGTGTCCGGTGATAGGCCGTGAGCAGTTCCTTCTCATGTTTGCGCCGCACTTCGCGGGGCAGCGCACCGCTCAGAAAGTAGGAGACGTCGGCCATGCAGCAGCCAAAGCCGATGGACTGCCAGTCGACCACGGAAACCGGATAGCCGCCTTCCGCCGTGCCGAACATCATGTTGTCCGGCCGGAAGTCGTTATGCGTCAGGCATTTCGGCCCGTCATAGCCGTCCTTGAAATAATCGTAGTTCCGCGTGATCGCTTCGCCGATTTCCACACAGTCGGCGGGAATGCGCTCGCCATAGCGTTCACGGAAACCTTGCCAGAGAAGCCTGATGAGATCGGGCTGCGTCCGCTTCGGCGCAGCCTTCGTCTCGAACAGCCAGGCAATCTCGTCCATCGATGCATCGTTCCAGTGCGAGGCATGAAGCTTCGCCGCCTCGCCAAGCACGAGGGCCGCTTCCGCAACGCTCGTGCCCTTCATCTGGTCGCCGGGCTGCGCGGGGGCGAGGTCCTCCATGATGAGCACGAAGTCGCTGGTCTCAGGATCGACATCGGCATGAAGGCAGATCGGCGTCGTCACGCCCGCGCTCGGCTTCAGGTGCCGGTAGAAATTCACCTCGCGGATGTAATTGCCGAAATTGACGCCGGTCGCCCGGCTTTCGGGGTCGGAGGAAGGAAACTTGCCGACGACCGTGCGCGGCGCCTGGCCTGCATCGCCCTTGTAATCGAGCGTGAAGCGCACGCTCTCGCCCACCTGCCCCGTGCCGACGCGCTTGCCCGTGAGGCTTGCCACCGTCACCTCATGGCCGGCCTTCCGCAGCACGGCGGTCATCCATTCAGGCGTCACCGCCGCCGATGCAAGGATCGGCAGTTCAAGCGTCTCTCCCATTTCTTTCCTCCCGTCCCGGTCTTTGCCGGGTTTCAGTCCGGTATCTTCGTTATGTTGTGGACATAGACTTCATTTAGCTTGATGCGGTCGCCTTCAAGCACCACTAGGTCGAAGCCGCGCATCAGGCCCTTCGATCCGTCGGGCATCGAGATCGTCGCATACCATCGCCCGCAGAAACCATTCGCCGTCTTCCACGTCTCATGCGGCGCATAGTGGATAGGCGGTGTCGAATCGAAAAGCTGCTTGAGGTAGGCGCCAAGCGCCTCTTCGCCCCGGAGCCCGTCCGGCACCTGCGGGTCGCGATAGACCGTATCCGCCGAATAGAATTTCAGCAGCCCCGCCACATCCTTTTCGGACCATTTAGCAAGCCATCGCGCATTGAAATCCTCGATGTCGACGCTCATGCCGCCGCCCCTTCTTCATGTGTTTCGCCAAGCACGCGGCGTTTGTGTTCTTCGGTGAACATTTCGGGCGGCAGCGTTTCCGGCCCCGCCATGATCGCGAAGGCGTGAGCGCCGAGCGTCGGGTCCGCGACCTTGCGCTCGTTGTAGCTCCGCCGCCGTTCGCGCGCCGCCTCGCCGAATTCCGCATCAAGAATGGATTGCAGATGCCCTGCAAAGCGCAGCCGCCCGAGGCGCTCATAGCGCTCCTCACCATAGGGCTTGAAGAGCGCCGGGCTCCAGTCGTCGTTCTCCTTGAGCAGGTCGCTCACGATCCGCACATCGCGATAGGTGATGGAAAGCCCGAGCCCGTTGATCGGATCGTTCCATCCCGCCGCATCGCCGATCAGCACCGCCCCTTGCGCGAAGGGCTCGTCCGTCCAGGCATCATTGTTGAAATAGCTGAACAGCGGCCCGGCAGGCTTCGCATCGGCGAGATATTTGTTGTCCGGCGCGCATTTCATGCGGAAGGCTTCGAGGAAGGCGCGGGGGCCATCATCGCCCGCAAAGCGGCGGCGCTCATTGAGCGAATAGCTGCCATAGATGCGCACGCGGCCCTTGCCCTGCGGAAAGGCGAGAAAGGCGAACTCGCCCTCGGTGCCGATGGCCTGCCGCGTCGCGTTCCAGCCATCGGCGCCATCCACGAGCAGTCCGCCGAACATGTGATGCGGCTTGTCCTGATGAAGCTCGATGCCGCAAGCGGCGCGCACCACGGAGGAGCGCCCGTCCGCGCCGGCGATCAGCCGCGCCGCCGCCACATGCGAGGCGCCGTCATGTTCGTATTCGACGCGGGGCGCTGCGCCCGGCACGACCTTCGTCACATTGACGCCGCGTAGCGCCGTCGCGCCCGTGCGCTTCGCCTCGTCGAACAATGTCTGGCAGTGATGCGGATGACCGATGCAGAGCGGTCCCGGAATGCCCGGAATGAACATGTCGAGCGGCAGCGGCATCGCTTCCGCCACTTCCGGGTCATGCGTCTCGTCATAGGTGACATGCTGCGCGAGGTGGTGTCCGCCCGCATTGACAAGCATGTCGTAAATGCCGAGCCGCTTGGTCTCCGCGACGCCCCAGGGCGCGATCCATTCGCCGCGCACATGGTCCTCATAGACCGTGCTCTTCTCGAGCAGCAGCACGCTCTTGCCTGCCTTCGCCATCGTTGCGGCGAGAGCCGATCCGCCAATGCCGCCGCCCACAATGATGAGATCGTATTGCTTGGTCATTTCCGGCCTCCCGTCCGGGCGTCACTTTCAATCCAGGATCATGCCGACCGATCCGACGACGGCGCGTGGCGCCCCACCCGCATGGCCGCTGCCCCAGCTTTCGCCCGTGAGCGCGGGGTCGAGCGGTGCGGCAAGCATCGCCGTGATCGTGTCGATGAAATGCCGGAGCGTCGCCTCCGCGCTCCACATCGGATGCGGCCGCGAGCGGTCGGCAAGCGCCGCTTCCCGCGCCGCGATGACGCCGCTGAGATAGGCGCCGAGAAAGACGAAGCGCTGGTTCTTCGCGGCCTCGGGCATTTCGGGCATCAGCCTGCGCAGATGGTCAAGGCAGCGCAGATAGCCGGAGTTCCAGCGGTTCTCCAGCGCCTCCATGAAGAGATCGCGATGGCTCATGCCGAGCAGTGCGATGAAGCGGATATAGCTGTCTTCCGCCGTGTCGGTTTCCTCTGCGAGGTTCACGGACGGGTAGACGAGCGCCTCCGCCACTTCGCGGATCGTCTTTGGCCCGCTTTCTGCCTCCAGCCGGTCGAGATAGGCATTGCGGCGAATGTCGATGAGCTTCGCGCCGTCGGTCACGAGCTCGCGGACGAGGGCTTCCTTGGTCCCGAAATAATAGGAGAGCGAGCCGTGATTCTTCTGGCCCGACGCCTCCACGATCTCGCGCACGGTAACGCCGTCCATGCCACGCTCGGCAAAGAGCCGCCGCGCGGCGAGCTTGATCTGCTCGCGCGCAGGGAGGGGCCGTGCTTCGATGATCGTCCCTTCGGTCATTGACAGAGACTGACTCTTCGGTCTTGATAGGTCAAATGGATAAAACACTTGACCTAGCGGAAACCGGCGCGAGACCGGCAGGGGTCGGGCAGGGAGGAGCGGCCGATGGGAGACATCCCCGTCGATCTCGACGCGCTGGCGCGCTGGATGGACAGGCAGGGGCTGGGCAAGGGCCCGCTTGAAGGCGCGGCCATGCTCGGCGGCGGCACGCAGAATATTCTCCTGCGTTTCACCCGTGACGGTCGGACCTATGTGCTGCGCCGCCCGCCGCCGCATCTCCGCAAGAATTCAAACGAGACCATGCGCCGCGAGGCGCGCATGCTCGCCGCTATCGCCGATACCGATGTGCCCCATCCCCGGCTTATCGCCGCCTGCCCGGAAGAAGATGTGATCGGCGCATCCTTCTATCTGATGGAGCCGATCGACGGCTTCAATCCGACGGTCGGTCTGCCCGCGCTTCATGCTTCCGATCCCGCGATCCGGCGGCGCATGGGGTTCGCGCTGGTCGAGGGAATCGCGAAGCTTGGTGCCGTGGATTACGAAAAGGCGGGGCTCGCCGGTTTCGGCAAGATCGACAATTATCTCGAGCGTCAGGTCGCCCGCTGGCAGGCGCAGCTTGAAAGCTACCGCGAGTTTCCCTCTTGGCCGGGGCCGGAAGGCATTCCGGGCGTCGCCAGGGTCGCGAAATGGCTGGAAACCAACCGTCCGGAAAAACTTATCCCCGGTATCATCCATGGCGACTACCATCTCGCCAATGTGATGTACCGCCATGACGGGCCCGAGCTTGCCGCCATCGTGGATTGGGAACTGACCACCATCGGCGATCCGCTGCTCGATCTCGGCTGGCTTCTCGCCACCTGGCCGCAGGAAGGCGCGGCAGCAGGTGCCGTCGGAGTTCAGCCCTGGGACGGCTTTCCGTCGGCGGATGAACTGATTGAACACTACAGACCGCTGACCGAACGCGACATGAGTCATATCGAGTGGTACGGCGTGCTCGCCTGCTACAAGCTCGGCATCATTCTGGAAGGAACACACGCCCGCGCCTGCGAAGGCAAGGCGCCGAAGGAAACTGGCGACAAGCTCCATGCCAGCACGGTGGGCCTTTTCGAGCGCGCCCTGCGCTGGATCGCCTGACGCAAGAAACACGGAAGCAAAAAGGGAAGAGCGATGAAGGATACGGATTTTTCGGGCAAGCGCGTGCTGGTCGTCGGCGGT
>JAHBYL010000024.1 GCA_019635955.1 Parvibaculum sp. | reverse complement strand
TGCCCACATGATCGCCGACAGGTCGAGGGCCGACCGTCTTGTCGACCGCTTCCTGAAGGAAGAGACCGTCTTGGCGCCGGAACTCAAGCTCGCGGAGGCGGTGTGATGAGCGGCAACAGGGTGAAAGTCGCGGGCGTGGAGGTGTCGACCGATCACTGGATCGGCGGCAGGCGCGTTGCCTCGAAGGAGAAGTTCGCCGACTTCTCGCCGATCGACGGCTCGTATCTCGCGGATGTGTCGGCGGGCGGCAAGGCTGAAGCCGATGCCGCCGTCGAGGCGGCGCGGAAAGCCTTTCCCGCCTGGGCGGCGCTCGGGCCGAAAGGACGGCTCCCCTATCTCAAGAAATTCGCAGAGGGCATCAAGGCGCGGGTGAACGATCTCGCCGCCGTCGAGACGATGGACAATGGCTCACTCCTCATGGGCAATGTCCATCGTGTCGTGCCGCGCGCCGCGCAGAACATCGAGTTCTTCGCCGACTGGGCGCTGACGCTCGATGGTCATTCGATCGACTCGCCGGAAGTCGTGAACCATGTGAAATACGATCCCGCCGGCGTCGCCGTTCTCATCACGCCGTGGAATGCGCCTCTCATGCTGACCACATGGAAGGTCGGCCCGGCGCTTGCGGCGGGCAACACCGTGGTCGTGAAGCCGCCTGAATGGGCGCCGCTCACCTGTTCGCTCATGGCCGACATCGCGCATGAGGCGGGCCTGCCGCCCGGCGTCCTCAATGTGGTGCAGGGAATCGGCGAGGACGCGGGCGATGCATTGGTGAACCACCCGGATGTCGACCGCATCAGCTTCACCGGCTCGACCGACACGGCAAAGATCATCGGCCGCGCTGCGGCAAGCTCCATCACGCCGCTCAGCGCGGAGCTTGGCGGCAAGTCCCCCTTCATCGTCTGTGCGGATGCCGATCTCGAAGCGGCGGCGCAAACGGTTGCCGGTCAATACATGAATGCAGGCCAGGTCTGCCTCGCGGGCACCCGCATCATGGTCGAGAAGAAGATTGAGGAACAATTCCTCGAAATGGTGCGCGGCGCGGCTGCCCATATGGTCGTCGGCGACCCCCGCGACAAGGACACACGCGTCGGGCCGCTCATCCACAAGGAGCATTTCGAGCGCGTGGCGGGCTTCGTCGAGCGTGCGAAGGCCGATGGCGCGGTGCCGCTCTGGGGCGGCAGCCGGGCGAATTTCGGCGAGCTTTACTTCGAGCCGACGCTTTTTGCCCATGTCACGCCCGAACTCGAAATCGCGCAGCGCGAGGTCTTCGGTCCGGTGCTGACCTGGCAGAGCTTCTCGTCGGATGACGAGGTGATCGGGATGGCGAACAACACGCGCTATGGCCTTGCCGGCACCCTCTTCAGCCGCAATGAAAAGCGCGCGATGGAAATTGCCTCGCGCGTCACGGCCGGCACCCTGTGGGTCAACTGTTTCTTCATCCGCGATCTCGCGGCGCCTTTCGGCGGCGCGAAGGATTCAGGCCTCGGCCGCGAAGGCGGCACCTGGAGCTTCGACTTCTACACAGACATCAAAAACATTTCGGTCCGCAAGGGATCGTTCGCCTGAAGGGAGGCACACATGGTTCAGGTAACGGAGCTCGGCTATATGGGGCTCGGCGTGAAAAGCCTCAAGGACTGGAAAGACTACGCAACGAAAATCCTTGCGCTCGAAGTGGCCGACGAGGGCGAGCCCGGCCGCTGCTATCTGCGGATGGACTATTGGCACCACCGCTTCATTCTCGAGGAAGATGGCACCGACGATCTCAACTTTCTCGGCTTTCGTGTCGCCGGACAGGAAGAGTTCCGCGAGATGTTCCGCAAGCTTACCAATACAGGAATCGAGGTCCGTATTGGCTCGGACGCCGAGGCGGCGGATCGCCGCGTGCTTGAGGTGATGAAGTTGAAGGACGCCAGCGGCTTTCCGGTCGAGATATTCCACGGGCCGCAGGTTCAGTTCGACAAACCGTTTCATCCGGGCCGCCGTATGCATGGCCGCTTCAAGACGGGTGAAGGCGGTCTCGGCCACCTCATCCAGAAGGAAACGGTCGGATTCGAAAAGACCTACGAGTTCTACAAGCTGCTCGGCATGCGCGGCGGCATCGAATACCGGATCCCGTTTCCCGGCCTCGACAAGCCCTTCGATCTCATGTTCATGCATTGCAATGCACGCGACCATACGGTCGCCTTCGGTCCGCCCGGTGAGAAGCGCATCAATCACATGATGATCGAGGTGGAAGAGTTCGACGATGTCGGCCTCACCTATGAGATCGTCCGTCAGGCCGGCATCCCCATCACCATGCTGCCGGGGCGCCATGCAAACGATCACATGTACTCCTTCTACTTCATGAACCCGTCCGGCTGGATGTGCGAAGTGGGCTGGGGCGCGCGGCCGGCGACGCATCAGTCGGAATACTACCAGCGCGACACTTACGGCCACGAACAAAACCAGGAAGTCATGAACAAGGGGCTGATGGAGGTCTGACCGCAAGGTCGGCCACGCGCCGCGCATCAAGCAAGCAGGGAGAAGAAATATGTCGGTTCTGGAAGGTCCGCGCGAGGAGTGGCGGCGCATTCTGCATCAGGGAACGCCGGTCTGGGTGAAGCCGGAGGAGGGCGGCAGGCTCCGCCTCGGCGATGGACGAACAGTGGATGAAGCAAGCGCGACCTACCTGCCGCCCTGCGATCCGACCAAGATCATCTGCATTCACCTGAATTACGATTCGCGCCGCGTCGAGTTCAAGGCGCCGCCGCTCGTCACGCCGACCTATTTTCAGAAGCCGCTGACGACACTCAATTCGCATCGCGGCTTCCTCAATCGTCCGGCGGATTGCCAGTATCTCAACTATGAAGGCGAGATCGCAGCCATCGTCGGCAAGCCGATGCGGAATGTGGCGCCGGAGGATGTCTGGGATCATCTCGCTGGCTTCGCCCCGGCGAACGATGTCGGTGCGCAGGACTTCCGCGACACCGATGCGGGCTCCATGTTGCGCGTGAAGGGGCAGGACGGTTTCTGCCCCGTCGGCCCAGGCATCGTCCGCGGCGTCGACATCCGCAAGGAGCGCGTTCGCACCTATATCAACGGCAAGGTCGTACAGGACGGGCCGGTGAGCGAGATGACCTTCCCGATCAACTACATCTTTGCCGACCTGTCGCGGCACATCACTTTCCTGCCGGGCGATATCGTCTTGACGGGCACGCCCGCCAATTCACGGCCCATGAATATCGGGGACGTGGTCGAAGTGGAGGTGACAGGCATCGGCCGCATTTCCAATACCGTGCAGGAAGCGCCCGCACCGGCCCACAAGGTCGGGCACCAGCCGACCGACAGCGAGGCGGTGCGCCGTGTGGCACTCGGCCAGTTCTGACCCGAAGGCAAGATGTCGCGGCCGGGCCGGCACAGTGCTGGTCCGGCCGCCAATTTTCATGTGCATTGCGAGCACAATGAGGGATGCAACAGCCTGAAAGTAACCACCCGAATATTCGCCAGGGCTGGGCAAGCGATCTATACCCATTTTTCCGCTGGAGCCTCTTTTGGAATCTACCGGGCCTTCTGCCGATATCGACTTTCTTGAGCTGACGCTGAGGTTCAGATTCTGATCTGGTCAAAAGCGCGAAGAGCATTGCAGTCGCACGGCGTTTTGCCGGAGCGTTCGACCGAACGCAGAAGCGTACTTTCACTTCAGGGGGAGCACCTTCGTGATCCTGTCGACTTCCGCTGGCCGCACTGCGAGGGCGAGCAGGATCATCCTGCAAATTGCGACGGCATACTCACAGGATCCCCGGCCGCTCAATTGCGTCTTCATGCCCGCGCGGACTGTGCCTACTACCAGATCGCGCGCGCTGTCGAGGTTATCGTAGTGGAGCCGGCCCCCAACCAGCCCGGCTTCGAGATCCGGGGCAGGGTAGGCGCGCAAGTCTGCGTTCACCGTTTCCGCATTCCCCGACAGGGCGAACACCAGCCAGCCCCAGACCTGATCTTCGCCGGATCGCTTCAATATGAGGTAGGCCTGCGCGATCAGGCGCTCCGCAGGATCGTCCAGGGTGGCGCAGGCTTGACGAATTTCCAGAAACGGATCCTTGCCGACCTGCGTCCATAGCGCGTCCAGCAGGTCTTCGCGGGTGGGAAAGTAGTTGTAGAAGGTGCCTCGCGCGACGCCGGCTGCCTGTATGAAGTCGTCGATGGTCGCATTCTTGTCGCCGCTCGTGGCGATCACGCGCGCGGCCGCGGCGATGAGCTTCTGCCGCGTCTTCTCGCGGCGCTCCAATCCGATCTCGGCGCGTCTTAGTGCGGTTCCGCCAGCCATTTTCACTCCGAACCTAGTGAGTCGCGAAATACTTTATACATAAGTAGTCCATATTGACAAAATATGTTCAATTTCATATTCTGCCCGAAATTGCGCTGTAATGGTTTCGGGGAGGAAATCGATGGCTGCGCCCGGCGAGTTTCCGAGGAACGAACCATTCGACGTCGCGTGTCTGCCGAAACTCGACGCCGATCAGGTGGGCCATCTGCGCCGCATCGAAAATCTCTCATTGCTTCTGCCAGACGACTGGTCGGGCATGCAGGGCAAGTCGAGCCTTCAGGAAGATTTCGGCGGGCTGCGGTTTCAGCTCGCCTACATGTCCTATGCGCTGGCGCTGACGCACAGGCATCGTCTGCCGGCCGCGCCGGGCGTCTTCCGCAAGACATTCGAGCGTCTGATCGAAAAGATGCTGTCGCCCGATGTCTGGACCTATTGGCATTATGTCAGCACCGGCAACGGCCCGATCAATGCGGCGCAGGGCGAACTGCCCGCCGAATGGAATCCGGTCGTCAAGGACAACATCATGTACAGCGCCTATCTGCAGTCGATGGCGCTGCTCTATCACTACATCTTCAACGACGATCGCTATGCGCAGCCCGGCGCGCTGACGATGGAACTGAAGCCGCTCTACTGGGGAGCGGGCGGCAAAAAGTTCGTCTATGACGAGTGTTCGCTCAACGATCATCTCTACTGGATGATGGTGGAGAAGGGTTATCTCGGCATCGCCTGCGAGCCGAACTGCGTCTTCCAGATCTGCAACCAGGTGCCGATCCTCGGCTTCCGCTTTCACGATCTCGTCTATGGCGGGACGCTGGCGAAGGACGTCACCGACGGTTATCTGCGCGCCTGGTCCGATTTCGGCATCGCCAACGAGCGCGGCCATTTCAACATGATGGTGCAGGAGATCGAGCGGAACCTGATCCCCACCGAAGCGCCCTGGGTCGATTTCTGGCTCGGCTCGCTGATGCATGCCTGGAATCCGGGCTTCGTCGAAGAACATTATCCGGCACAGATCGCCCGGTGGGGTGAGGCGGGGCCGGACGGCACGCTGTGGGTGAACGAAACGCCCGGCATTCCGACGAGCCTCGGCTTCACATCGGCGCGCGATTTCGGCTGGGCGGCGGTTTGCGCCTCGGAAGTCGGCGATGCGGATGGGCTGCAGAGAATGCTCGCCTATGCAGACAGGTTCCTGCATCGCACATGGTCCGACGGGGGCCTTCACTATCGCCGTCACGACGAGTCGTTCGATAGAGACGGGCATTTCAGTGCGATGGACCCTCATACCGGCAATGCGCTTCTCGGTTACGCGCGGCTCAACGTGCCGGGCGGTCTCGAGAAGCTTTATGCGGAACCATGGGGCGAAGAGCACTTCAGGGAGCCTGCACTGACGAATATTTCGGACAATGCCGACGTGCTGCGCGCGCGCTATGAGCGCGATGCGCAAAGCCTTGTGCTGACGCTTTCTCCTCGCGCCGGTCGCGACGGCAGGTTGCGGCTGGAACTTGGCAATGTATGGGACCGCGGCGGCTGGTCGCTTGCCGCCGATGGCGAGCATGTTCTGTCCGGCAGCGCGAGCGAGCCGGGCGCATCTGCCGGTGCCGTCGCGGCGAAGCGCGAAGGCGAGAGGCTCGTTCTCGAATGCAGCGCCGCCGCGCCGGCGAATTTCGTCATGAGTTTTCACTGAGGCGGCGATCATGCTCGACGGCACTTTCTCGCTGACCGATCACGATGGGAACGCCGTCACGGAAGCGAGCTATCGCAGCCGCTTCATGCTGGTCTATTTCGGCTTCACCCATTGCCGGAAAGTCTGTCCGCGCTCGCTCGCCTGCATGACGGCGGCGCTGGACGCATTGGGCGAGGCCGGCAAGCGGATCGTACCGCTCTACATCACCGTCGATCCCGAACGCGATACGCCGGAGGTGATGAAGTCTTTCCTCGAAGAAAATTTTCCGCGCTTCACAGGACTGACCGGAAGCCGCGAGGCAATCGACCGCGCGAAGGCATCCTTCCACGTCTTCACCCGCAAAGGGCCGGACCCGGAGGACGCGGAGGGCTATGCGGTGCCACATACAGCCTTCGCATACCTGCTCGGACCGGACGGTACATATCTGACGCATTTCATGGACACCGCTGACCCCGCGAAAATGGCGGGTGGTCTCCGCGACATGCTGGCGAAATCCGCCGCTACGGCTTGAGACAGAAACGACAACAAGGCAGAACGGGAAACGGCAATGCCGGACATGCAAGCGGCCGTCACGCGCGAGAAGGAGGGTCCCTTCACCATCGAGAGGGTGAAGCTGGAGGATCCGCGCGACAATGAGGTGCTGGTGCGTATCAAGGGCGTGGGCATGTGCCACACCGACCTCGTGGTGCGCGACCAGTATTTTCCGACGCCGCTGCCCGCCGTGCTCGGCCATGAGGGCGCGGGCGTGGTGGAGAAGGTGGGCAAATCCGTCACCAAGGTCGCGCCCGGCGATCATGTCGTGCTGAGCTATGCAAGCTGCGGTACCTGCACGAATTGCCAGCGCGGGCTTTACGGTTATTGCCCCGATCTCTACGGCCGGAATTTCAGTGGCGCGCGGCCGGACGGCTCATCGCCCTGCTGTGGCGAAAAAGGCGAACGCATCAGCAGCTACTTCTTCGCGCAATCCTCTTTCGGCGACTATGCGCTGGCGACCGAGCGCAACGTCGTGAAGATCGCAAAGGATGTGCCCCTCGAAATCATGGGACCGCTCGGCTGCGGCATCCAGACCGGCGCGGGTGCTGTGATTAACGCGCTGAAGCCCGGTGCGGGATCGAGCATCGCGATTTTCGGCGCCGGTTCCGTCGGCCTTGCCGCGATCATGGCGGCGAAGACGGTAGGCTGCACGACCATCGTCGCCGTCGACCTAAACGACCAGCGCCTCGCGCTTGCGCGTGAGCTCGGCGCCACCCACACGCTTCATGGCGACGGACAGACGGTTGAGACCATCCAGGCGCTGACGGGTGGTGAGGGCGTTCAGTATTCGATCGAATGCACCGGTCTGCCGCAGGTCGTGCGCCAGGCGGTCGATTGCCTGAGGCTCACCGGCACATGCGGCATCGTCGGCGTTGCCCCGCTCGGCACCGAATTCAAGCTGGACATGAATGCCGTGCTCTTCGGCCGCACTGTGCGCGGCATCATCGAAGGCGACAGCATCCCGGATATCTTCATCCCCCAGCTCATCGAGCTCTGGCGGCAGGGCCGCTTCCCCTTCGACCGGCTGATCCGCTTCTATCCGCTCTCTGAAATCGAGGAAGCGGCGCGTGCCTCGGAGCGCGGCGGGGTTCTCAAAGCCGTCCTCCTGCCGGGCCAATGAGTAAACAAGCCATGAGCCTCGACTGAACGTACCTTTCTCCATTGAGCGCTAGCCGCACAACGCCGATAATGACGCAAGGGAAGAGGGAGGATGCGATGAAGGAAGCCCATGTGCGCGGTGCCACGACGCCGACGCTCCGCGAGGAGACGATCGGTGCGGCGCTAAAGGCGGCGGCGGAGAAATGGCCGGATACGGAGGCGCTTGTCTCCGTTCATCAGGCTATCCGCTGGACTTATGCCGAGCTCGATGCAAAGGCCGATGCGCTTGCCGCCGGGTTTCTGGCACTCGGGCTGCGGCGCGGCGACAGGCTCGGCATCTGGTCGCCCAACAATGCCGAATGGACGCTGACGCAGTTCGCGACGGCGAAGATCGGCGTCATCCTCGTCAATATCAATCCGGCCTATCGTCTCTCCGAACTCGAATACACGTTGAACAAGGTGGGCGTTGCCGCACTCGTCACGCCGGAGCGTTTCAAGACGTCCGAATATGTGGCGATGGTGGAGGAGCTGGCGCCGGAAATTGCGCGCTCCACGGGCATCATCTCTTCGGCGCGGCTGCCGCATCTGAAACATGCGATCCAGATCGGTGGTACGCCGCGCAAGGGCTGGCATGCATTCGACGGCATTGCCGGGCTCGCAGGGGATGACGAGCGCCGCATGCTGGCGATGACGGAGCGCGACCTCGATGCCTATGACCCCATCAACATCCAGTTCACCAGCGGCACGACGGGCCTGCCGAAAGGCGCGACGCTGTCGCATCACAATATCCTCAACAATGGCTTCTTCGTCGGCCGCAGCATCGGGCTCAAGCGGGGCGACCGTCTCTGCATCCCCGTGCCGCTCTATCATTGCTTCGGCATGGTGATGGGTAATCTCGGCTGTCTCACGCATGGCGCCACCATGGTCTATCCGGCGGAGGCCTTCGATCCGCTGGCCGTGCTGCAGGCGGTTGAGAGTGAACGCTGCACGGGGCTCTATGGCGTGCCGACCATGTTCATCGCCGAGCTTTCGCATCCCGATTTCTCGCAGTTCGATCTCACCTCGCTTCGTACCGGCTGTATGGCGGGCTCGCCCTGCCCCGTGGAGGTGATGAAGAAGGTGATCTCCGACATGCACATGACGGACGTCACCATTGCCTATGGCATGACGGAGACGAGCCCGGTGAGTTTTCAGACCGGCGAGGACGATCCGCTGGAGCGGCGCGTCTCGACCATCGGCCGGGTGCAGCCGCATCTCGAATGCAAGATCGTCGATCTCGACGGCAAGACCGTACCGCCCGGCACGCCGGGCGAGCTCTGCACGCGCGGCTACTCCGTAATGATCGGCTATTGGGACGATGCGGAGAAGACCGCCGAGGCGGTGGACGCCGAAGGCTGGATGCATACGGGCGACCTCGCCACCATCGATGCCGAGGGCTATGGCAATATCGTCGGGCGGCTGAAGGACATGGTGATCCGCGGCGGCGAGAACGTTTATCCGCGCGAGATCGAGGAATATCTCTATCGTCATCCGAAGATCGAGGATGTGGCGGTGGTGGGCGTGCCCGACCCGAAATTCGGCGAGGAAATCTGCGCCTGGGTGAAGCTGAAGCCAGGCGAAAGCGCGACGGAAGACGAGATCAAGGCCTTCTGCAAGGGCCAGATCGCGCATTACAAGGTGCCGCGCTATGTGCGCTTCGTGCCGGAATTCCCGATGACGGTGACGGGCAAGGTGCAGAAATTCCAGATCCGCGATGCGATGATCGAGGAACTGAAACTCGAAGTGGTGAAGACGGCATGAGAGAAGATCCCGCGCGATCGCGCCACCTGGGCTTTCGCGCGCAGTTTCGCAGGCGCCTCAAGATTCTTGTGTGTAACCGGGGCATCCGGGGATAGAACAGCGTAAACTAGGCCGCTTGAACACTCGCCAAAGCCCGGTAAGCTGTTGAATACGCTGACAAATAAAATCTCCATCGCGCCCATGATGGATTTGAGCGATCTGCTTTTTATCTCAATGACTTAGTACGTGTCGTGTGCTCTGCGTGTGCAACGACAGACATGGCTTTGTGTGCGAAACCAGCGTCCTGCCTGCGGTACTGCGGCCGACTGTCCCTCTCTTGATTTGATGCTTGACCTTCCCATGGCGGAAGGTCTCACTATAAGAAGATGAAACGGTTCCGGGCCCATATATCGGCTTTGTACATTCTGAGCGTGGTCTTCATCGCGCTCGGTCACTGCTGGTCCGCGTCCCCGGCCAACGCCGCCCCGGCACCGGCGGCGTCCGCCTCTCACAGCCACGATGAAGCCGTTGCACACAAGGCGCATGGGCAGCCGGATGGCATCTCCACCGAAGGGTGTCTTGGCGACGAAACCGCCTGTGCCATCGCGTTCTCGTCGCCGGCGCTGCTGTCTGCTTTGGCGGCGGCGCCCGATCCGGTGTCGAAAAGCGTCGTATTGCCGTCGGTGGCAACGCTGGCTTTCGCGGCACCTTCGGGCGCCTATACCGCGCGCGGGCCGCCGGACCGACGAACGCATTCCCTTCACAGCTATGCCGAAGCCTTCGCCCGCACCGGACGACTGCTGATCTAGAGCCGCCATTCTCTGGAACGGGACGCCCCCGCGCGTCCTCTTTGCCATTGGATGGAGTGCTTCGCGATGTTTCCGAAAATTTTGCCCGGCCCTGCGTGTGTTGTGCGTGGACGAACGATTGCAATCCTTGGCGCCACGCTGCTCTGGGCGCTGCCCGGCGCCGGCCCGGCTGTCGCCGGTGAATATGACCTCACGGTCGAGACCGCGCATGTCGAGATCGGCGGCCGGATGGTCGAGAAGATGACGATCAACGGCGGCGTTCCGGGCCCG
The DNA here is from genome assembly GCA_019635955.1 of Parvibaculum sp. Taxonomy (GTDB): domain Bacteria; phylum Pseudomonadota; class Alphaproteobacteria; order Parvibaculales; family Parvibaculaceae; genus Parvibaculum. The sequence goes on along the minus strand of JAHBYL010000024.1, from coordinate 28,256 downwards.
ACCTTGCGCCTTCGCGAAGGTGAGGATGCGACGATTACCGTCACCAACAAGACCGATGAAGCGACATCGGTACACTGGCACGGCATTCTTCTGCCCGGCATCATGGACGGCGCACCGGGCTTCAACGGCTTCATGGGCATCGCGCCTGGGGCATCCTATACCTACACTTTTCCCATCCGTCAGAGCGGCACCTATTGGTATCACAGCCATTCGGGCACGCAGGACCAGACAGTGCTCGGCGCGATTGTCATTGAACCGGCAAAGCCCACGCCCTTCAGCGCGGACCGCGATTACGTCGTCCTTCTCGGCGACGCCACGCCCGAGGATTCCGATCGGGTCCTGCGTAATCTCAAGGCCGATCCGGGCTACTACAACTACAGCAAGCGCACGCTGCTCGACTTCTTCGCCGATGTCGGCAGAGAGGGCGTCGGCGCCACCGTCCAGGACCGTCTCGACTGGGGCGCCATGCGGATGGATCCGACCGACCTCGCCGATGTCACGGGTTACTCTTTCCTCGTCAACGGCAAGGCGCCCGAACGGAACGAGACCTTTCTCTTTCGCAAGGGCGAGCGCATTCGCTTGCGCCTGATCAACGGCGCAGCGATGACGCTCTTCGATGTACGGATTCCCGGCCTCAAAATGACCGTCGTCGCGGCGGACGGCAATGATGTGAACCCGGTGCCGGTCGACGAACTCAGGATCGGCGTTGCCGAGCGTTACGACGTCATCGTCGAGCCGAAGGAAGACATGCCTTACACACTGTTCGCGGAGTCGATCGACCGCGCGGGTTACGCGCGCGCGACGCTCGCGACCTCGGAAGGCGGGGCGGGACCAATCCCCGAGCGGCGTCCCCGCGCGCTGCTCGGCATGGCCGATATGGGTATGGCGCATGCGGGTCACGACATGGGGGCGATGGATTCCGGCCCCATGGATCACAGCACGATGGATCACAGCACGATGGACCACAGCACCATGGATCACAGCGCAATGGGGCAGACCGCCGCGGAAACGGACGCGCCTGAAACCCGGCCGATCGGCTGGGCTTCTGGCTTTCCGCCGGACGCGAAAGTGCTGGCTTACAGCGACTTGCGCGCCCTTCGCCCCAACGTCGACAACAGCGAGCCGACCCGCACCATCGAACTGCGCCTGACCGGCAACATGGAACGCTATGTCTGGACGCTGGACGACCGGCGCTTCCGGGAAGCGGCGCCGATCCGCGTGCGCTATGGCGAGCGCGTTCGTCTCACCTTCGTCAACGAGACGATGATGGCGCATCCGATGCATCTGCACGGCACGTTCTTCGAGCTCGAAACCGGCAGCAAGGATCGCCGGCCCCTGAAGGACACCGTCATCGTGCCACCGGGTCAGTCGGTCTCAGTTGTGTTGACGGCGCGCGAGGTCGGCGGCTGGCCGCTGCACTGCCATCTGCTCTACCACATGGTCTCGGGCATGATGACGACCTTCATCGTCGAGCCGCCGGAGATAGCCGATAACGCAATCACGCCGGATGGCGCGGTCGTGCCGATCGGCGTCGCGAAAGACGGCACGGCGCACGGGTCGCATGCTGGCCATGGGAGCATGTGATGAAGAACATTCTTGTCCCCACGCTCGCGCTCACCCTCGCCATCGCCATCCCCGCTTTCGCCCGCGCCGAAGAGCCGGCAGTGCTACACGACGATCACGGCCCCGATCTTTTCAACATGATCAAGCTGGAGGTCGATTATGCCGACAGGCATGGCGGCCTCTGGAACGGCAATCTCGATGGCTGGATCGGCGGCGATGTCGAGCGTCTCTGGATCAGGGCCGAAGGCGAGATCGCCGACGGCGATGTCGAGAAAGCGGAAGCCCAGCTCTTCTACGGCCGGAATGTCCATCCCTTCTGGGACCTGCTGGTCGGCATCCGGCAGGATTTCGAGCCGCGCGGTGAAACATATCTCGCTGCCGGCGTCGTCGGCCTCGCGCCTTACTTCTTCGAAACGGAAGCGACCGCTTTCCTTTCGACGGAAGGCGATCTGTCGGCGCGCTTCGAACAGAGCTTCGATCTTCCGATCACGCAGAAACTGATCGCCGAACCGCATGTCGAGCTGAACCTCTTCGCGCAGGATGTCCCCGAACGGGGCGTCGGCGCCGGCTTCAGCAGCATCGAGGTGGGTCTTCAGCTTCGCTACGAAACTGTTCGGAAATTCGCGCCCTATGTCGATCTCGTCTGGGAGCGCGATCTTGGCAAAACGGCATCGATCACCCGCGCCGCCGGTGACGATGTCGAGGACACGACCTTGCGCATCGGTGTGAGAGCCTGGTTCTGAAGGCGCGAGGACGGCGAAACGGGATCGGTGCGGTGGCGCATCATTCAACCCTCAAGGAGCTGTAACAATGAGACGCACAATCCGGAATTCGTTTTTGATGGCGGCGGCCCTCGGTCTGTTGACGGGCCCGGCGGTCGCTTCGGAAAAGGGTCACGACCACGGATCCATGCCGGGCATGACCCATGACATGTCGGACATGATGAGCGAGATGGACCGGCAGATGGCCGACACCTCGGCCTTCGGTCACCGGGGTGAGCCCGCGCAAGTCACAAGGACCGTCGAGATCGAAGCTGCCGATATCAGGTTCGGCACAGCCGAGTTGAATTTCAATGTCGGCGAGACGGTGCGTTTCGTGATCGTCAACAATGGCGAACAGCCGCATGAGTTCACGCTCGGCGACACCGCCTATCAGGAAAAGGCGCGCGAGATGATGCGGCACATGATCGAGATGGGAATGGACCCGGTCTCGCCGGAACATGCGGCGATGCACGCCGCGGCCGGCAACACTGTCACGCTCGATGTCGGCGAAACGAAGGAGCTCGTCTGGGCTTTCACCAGGGCGGGAACCTTCGAATTTTCCTGCAACCTGATCGGTCATTCCGAGGTCGGCATGAAAGGCCTGATCGTCGTGAGCTGAGATTTCAGGCTTGAACGAGATCCATTCGGGACCGGCGCACTGCAAATGGTGTTGAAGAAAAGGGAGATTGGTTATGGACAAGACAGGACGCATCGCGATGGTGCCGCTGGGGATGATCCTCGGCACATTCCTCGTCGTTACCTACATTCTGTGCGTGCTCTTCGGTCTTCTGGTATCGGATCCCGGCATGCACCGGCTTCTGTCCGACCTGTTGCCCGGGTTCACCTGGATCACATGGCCGAGCTTCTTCATCGGCCTTGTATGGGCCTTCGTCTTTGGCTGGTACATCGCGGTCGTCTTCGCGCCGATCCATAATTTCTTCATCGGTTTCGGCCGCAAGTCGGGGAATGCGTGAAAATGTCGAAGCCTGACAGCACAACCGCCGCTTCCTCGGGCGACGGGGAACAAACGGCGGCAAATCGCACGGCCCGCCTCGTCGTGCCCGGCATGGGCAGCGATCATTGTGCCGGGCTTGTCTCCACTTCGCTGAAGCGGCTCGATGGCGTCGCGGATGTCGGCACCAACATCGCCAATCATCGCGTGACGGTCCGCTTCGACCCGGCGCGAACCGACACGTCAAGCCTTCGCGCCGCCGTCGAACGTGCGGGCTACGAAGTTGCGGCGCTTGACGAGGCGAAACCCGCCTCGGCGGCCGACGAAGGCGCTGTCGAGGACCGCTACCTTGCCCAGGCTTCGAAACGGCTCTGGATCGCCGCCGTCCCGACATCGGTAATCATGCTGATCATGGCGCCGCACATGTTCTGGCAGCCGATTCCGGGCTACCTGGCGATTGTCGCCATTCTCGCCTTCCCGGTGGTGTTTCTCTATGGCGGCTTCGCCACGCATCGCTCGGCCTGGCTTTCGCTGACCAACCGCACCGCCAACATGGATGTGCTGATCTCGATGGGCAGCCTGCCGCCCTATCTGATCGGCCTTGTCGGTTTCTTCTATCCGATGACTTCCTTCATCGAGATGGCGGCCACCATCATGACTTTCCACATGCTGGGCCGCTATCTGGAGACGCGCGCCAAGGGCCGCGCCAGTCAGGCGATCAAGCGGTTGATCACCATGGGCGCCAAGACCGCCACGGTACTGCGCGATGAAGCCGAGATCGAGGTGCCCGTTGCAGAGCTGCAGACGGGCGACATCATGGTGGTGCGGCCGGGTGCCAAGGTCCCGACCGACGGCGAGATTGTCGAAGGCGCAAGCCATCTCGACGAGTCGATTGCGACGGGGGAGTCCGTGCCCGTCGAGAAGGGGCCGGGCGATCCCGTCATCGGCGCCACCATCAACAAGGAAGGTATGCTGAAAGTCCGGGCGACGAAGATCGGCGCCGACACCTTCCTGTCGCAGGTCATCCGTCTGGTCGAAGAGGCCCAGGGCTCGAAAGTGCCGATCCAGGAATTCGCCGACCGGCTGACGGCGCGCTTCGTCCCGGCGGTCATCCTGATCAGCCTCGGCAGCCTCGCCATGTGGCTCTTCTTCGCCGATGGGCTGCGCTCAATTCTGTTCTGGGGCGCCGCCTTTCTGCCCTGGGTCAACCCTGAACTTTCCCCGCTGATGGTGGGAATTCTGTCGGCGGTCGCCGTGCTGGTCATCGCCTGCCCCTGTGCGCTGGGCCTGGCGACGCCGACGGCGATCATGGTGGGTTCGGGGCTCGGCGCCGAGCGCGGCGTGCTGATCCGTTCCGGCGAGGCGATCCAGACCCTGAAGGACATCAGGGCGGTTGTGCTCGACAAGACCGGTACCATCACCCGCGGCCAGCCCGCGCTGACCGATGTCGTGGCGGCCGACGGTTTCGTCGAAGATGAGGTGCTTTCCGCCGCGGCCTCTGTGGAGGCGGGCTCCGAACATCCGCTGGGCCAGGCCATGGTTGCCGGTGCGCGCGATCGGGGCATCGAGGTGCCGAAGGTCGAGGGCTTCGCGGCGCATGTCGCGCGGGGCGTGGAGGGCCGCGTCGGCGGCAGGCGCGTGCGCGTCGGCAACCGTCGCTATCTCGGCGAAGCGGGGATCGATATTGCGGCGCTCGAAACGCAACTGGCCGAACTTGAAACCACCGGCAAGAGCGCCGTGCTGGTGGCGATCGAAGATCGTGCGGCTGGAATCGTCGCGGTGGCCGACACCGTCAAGGAGGACTCGGCCGCCGCCATTTCCACCCTGCTGCAAATGGGCATCCATGTGGTGATGATCACCGGCGACAATGAGCGCACTGCGCGTTACGTCGCCCGCCAGGTTGGCATCGAGGAGGTGATGGCGGCCGTCCTGCCCGAGGGCAAGGTCGACGCCATTCGGGCGCTTCAGGAAAAATATGGCGACAAGGTCGCGATGGTCGGCGACGGCATCAACGACGCCCCGGCGCTGAAACAGGCCAATGTCGGCATCGCCATCGGCGCCGGCGCCGATGTCGCCATCGAGGCCGCCGACGTCACGCTGGTGAGCGGCGAACTGACCAAGGTCGTCGAGGCGATCCGCCTCTCGAAGGCGACCTTCCGCAAGATCGTCGAAAACCTCTTCTGGGCCTGGTTCTACAACCTTGCGGCGATCCCGATTGCCGCCCTTGGCCTGCTGCATCCGATGATCGGCGTCGTCGCCATGACGGTCAGCTCGCTCTCGGTCATCGGCAATTCGCTGTTGCTGAAGCGCGCGAAGCTCGGGCTCGACAAATGATCGAACCGCATGAAAGGAGATCCGTCTCATGACCATCCGACGCGATGACAGGAATGTCTTCTGGCGCTCGCCCGCGGGATTGACTCTCGGTGTTTTCCTCGTGGTCGCGGCGCTCTTTCTGGTGCTCGAACACGGCGCGCATCTTCTGGGCGCCTGGCCGCTCCTGTTCCTGCTGCTGTGCGGCGGCATGCATTTCTTCATGCATCGCGGCCATGGCGGCCATGGCGGTCACGGCTCCCATGATCGCCGCGACAATGACGGAGGACGGGACGATGAACGGTGACGTGCCGGCCTATGGCCTCTGGTTTCTGGCTGCCGTCAATGCGGCGGTCTTCATCCTCTTCGCCTTCAGCTTTTTCAAGCCGAAAACGCCGCGCGACTGGCGCTCGCTCGGTGCCTTCTCCGCTTTCATCGTGGCGCTGTTTGCGGAAATGTACGGCTTTCCGCTGACGCTCTATCTGCTGGCCGGCTGGGCCGGCAATCAATTCCCGGCACTCGATCCCTTCTCCCACGATGCGGGACATCTCTGGCCGGCGCTTTTCGGCTGGTCCATGAACCCGCATTGGAGCCCGTTCCATCTCCTGAGTTTCGTGCTGATCGGCGGCGGCTTCGTGTTGATCGCGGCCGCGTGGCGCCGGCTTCACGAAGCGCAGGGCGAAGGAACGCTTGCGGTGGCCGGGCCCTATGCCCGTCTGCGCCATCCGCAATATGCCGGCTTCGCGCTGATCATGATCGGCTTCTTCCTGCAGTGGCCGACCCTCGTCACCGGCCTGATGCTGCCGGTCCTTCTCGTCATGTATTGGCGTCTCGCCATGCGCGAGGAACGCGAGATGGAAGCCAAATTCGGCGAAAGCTACCGCCGCTACGCCGCGCGCGTTCCGGCCTTCATTCCCCGCCTCTCCGCCTTGTCGGGCGAAGGTACGCCATGAACCGCGCCGCGCCGGATGTCCGCAACACCGAACAAGGAGTACGAAACCCATGAGAACATATGCCATGAGAACATATTCATTGCGCGCGGCGGCCCTTGCCGCCCTGTTGCTCTTTGGCGCGGCCTCCGTCGCCGCCCAGACCGCCGATCCCGACGACCACGACGCCCATCATCCCGCTGAAGCCCCGGCCGCGGCACCTGAAGCCGGAACGGCGGCCGGCATGGAGGGTATGTCCGGCATGAAGGGCATGATGACGCCCGAAATGATGAAGATGATGCAGGGCATGATGGGTGGGTCCAAAGGCGAGGGCGGCGGCATGAACATGGAAAACGCCATGATGATGTGTCCCTCGATGCAGATGATGATGGGCATGCGCGCCGGCGCCGACATGCAGGGCATGATGGGCGGTCCGGGCCTGCTCTACGGCATGCCGCATGGCGCGACGGAAGAGATGACGCCGGAAAGCGTCCGCAGCTTCCTCGAAAAGCGGCTCGAATGGCACGCCAACCCGCGTTTGAAGATCGGCAAGATCGCGAAGGCGACCGATGGCGGCATCACGGCCGAAATCGTCACCGTCGACGGTTCGCTGGTCCAGAAGCTCGCCTTCAACCGCCATCCGGGCCTGGTGCGGCAACTCCCGTGACCAGGCAGAAACTTTTCGCTGCCGAGGGACTGACGAAAACCTACACGCAGGGCGAGGTGCAGGTTCATGCGCTGCGCGGCGTCGACCTCGACATATGGACCGGCGAGGTGGTGGTGCTGCTGGGGCCGTCGGGAAGCGGCAAGTCGACCTTGCTGAACATCGCCGGCGGCCTCGATCACGCGACAAGCGGCCGTCTGTTGTTCAAGGACACGGATATCACCGCTTTGGACGACCGCGGCCTCACCGCCTATCGCCGCCGGCATATCGGCTTCGTCTTCCAGTTCTACAATCTGATCCCGAGCCTGACGGCGCGCGAAAATGTCGCGCTGGTGACGGAAATCACCGAAGACCCGATGTCGCCGGAAGACGCGCTGGCGCTGGTCGGGCTTGAGCAGCGCATGGACCATTTCCCGGCGCAGCTTTCCGGCGGCGAGCAGCAGCGCGTCGCCGTGGCGCGCGCGATCGCGAAGCGGCCGGAGGTGCTGCTCTGCGACGAGCCGACCGGTGCGCTGGATTCCGTGACCGGCATGCGCGTCATCGAAGCGCTGCTGGGCGTCAACGAGCAATTGGGAACCACGACCCTCATCATCACGCACAATGCGGCGATTCAAAAGCTCGCCCATCGGGTGATCTCCTTTGCCGATGGCCGGGTGTCGGGAACCGTCGAGAACGAACGGCGGCAGGCGGCCGATGAAATCACCTGGTGAGCCATGCGCATTCTCGACATCAAGCTGTTTCGTGACCTGATCCGCCTCCGGGCGCAGGTGCTGGCGATCGCCCTGGTCGTCGCCGGCGGCGTCGCCACGATCATCCTTGCCGTCGGCTCCTACCGCTCGCTTGACGAGACGCGGCTCGCCTATTACGAGCGCTATCGTTTTGCCGACGTCTTCGCCACGGTTCGCCGCGCGCCGGACACACTCGCCGCCCGCATCGCAGAAATCCCCGGCGTCATCGCGGTCGAGACGCGGATTGCCAGTCTCGCCCTGCTCGACATCGCGGGCGTGCGCGAGCCGGCCACCGGCCAGTTCATCTCCCTGCCCGAAAGCGGCGAGCCGGTCCTCAACCGCCTCTATCTGCGTCTCGGCCGGATGCCGGACCCGGCCCGGACCGACGAGGTCGTCGTCAACGAGTCCTTCGCCAAGGCCCATGCCTTCACGCCCGGCGCTCGCTTCTCGGCGATCCTGAACGGCCGCAAACGCGAGGTGACCGTGGTCGGCATCGCACTCTCGCCGGAATTCGTTTACGCGATCGGGCCGGGGGACCGCATGCCCGACGACCGCCGTTTCGGCATTGTCTGGATGTCGAAAAAGGCGCTTGCCGGCATCTACGATCTCGAAGGCGCCTTTTCCGCCGTCAGCCTCAAGCTCTCGCACGACGCCTCCGAGCGCGAGGTCATCCAGCAGCTCGATGCCTTGCTGGATCGTTATGGCGGTACGGCGGCCTATGGTCGCGAGAACCAGACCTCGCACGCCTTTCTCGATCACTCGCTCGACATGCTCGGCAATATGAGCCGCACGCTGCCGCCGATCTTCCTTCTCCTCACCGCCTTCCTGGTCAATCTCACGCTCGGCCGGCTGGTCGCGCTCGAACGCGAGCAGATCGGCCTGTTGAAGGCGGTCGGCTATGGAAATGCGGCCGTCGCCATCCATTATCTCAAGCTGGTGCTTGCCATCGCCGTGACGGGCATTGTCATCGGCAGCGTCGCCGGCACCTGGCTCGGCGGCCACATCACGAGCCTCCTTGCCGAATATTACCGCTTCCCCTTTCTGGTCTTCATCAAGAGCCCGGACATCTATGTGGCGGGCGCGGCGCTGAGCATTGCCGCCGCGACCATCGGCGCCGCCCGCGCGCTCCGCGACATTATCGGGCTGGCGCCCGCAGTCGCGATGCAGCCGCCGTCGCCGCCGCGCTTCCGGCGCCTGCTGCCGCAAGGCGTTCCCTTTCGCGGTGTCCTCTCGCAACCCTCCGTGATGATGCTGCGCAATGTGACCCGGCATCCGGTCCGCGCCGCGCTGACGGTGCTCGGCATGGCCTTCAGCACCGGCATCCTCATCGTCTCGCTCTTCATCAACGACGCCATGAATGAGCTGATCGACGTCACCTATTTCATGGCCGACCGGCAGGATGCAACGGTCAGCTTCGTCGAGAAGCGGCCCCGTGACGCCGTCGTTCAGATGGCGCGCCTGCCGGGTGTTCTCAATGCCGAGCCCTATCGCGGCGTTTCCGTGCGCATTCGCAACGGCAGCATCGAGCGACGCGTGATGATCACATGCCGCACGCGCGATGCCGATCTGAGCCGCGTCATCGACGTCGATCTGCGCCCCGTCGTCCTGCCCGAAACGGGGCTGGCGATTTCGGACTGGCTGGCTTCCGTTCTCGGTGTCGGTGTCGGTGATTTTGTCGAGATCGACATTCTGGAAGGGCAGCGCCGAACCGTCTCGCTGCCGGTCGCGGCGCAGGTCGAGGATTATTTCGGTATCAGCGGCATGATGGACGCCGATGCGCTGTCGCGTCTGATGCGCGAGGCGCCGACGGTGAACGGCGTCCATCTGCGCCTCGACGAGACCATGCTCGGCGCTCTCTACGATGCGCTGAAGATCATGCCGGCCGTCAGCGGCGTCGCCCTGCAGCGCGTTTCGCTGGCAAATTTCCGCGAGGCCATGGTCACGATCGTGACGACCATGGCGGCAATCTATACCGGGCTCGCGGCCGTCATCGCCTTCGGTGTGGTCTACAACAGCGCCCGGATATCGCTTTCGGAGCGGGCCCGCGAACTGGCCAGTCTTCGCGTCCTGGGCTTTTCACGCGCGGAGGCCTTGCGCTTTCTGCTGCTTGAATTGGCGCTCATCGTTCTCATCGCCCAACCGCCGGGATGGGCGATCGGTTACGGCCTGGCCGGGCTCCTCAATGCCAACATGGCCGGCGAGTTGATGCGCACGCCGCTGAACATCGAAAATACGACTTATGTTTTTGCCAGTCTGGTCGTGCTCGCCGCGGCCACGCTCTCGGCGCTTGTCATGCGCCGCCGGATTAACAGGCTGGACCTTGTGGCCGTTCTCAAAACGCGGGATTGAATCATGCAGACGATTGGGCTGAAGAGAATAATGGCGGTCCTTGCCGTCGCGGTGGCCTTCGCATTCCTCATCTGGTTCGCCTGGCCGCAACCGGTCGCGGTCGACATGGCGGAAATTGTCCGGGGCCCCATGGAGGTCACGGTCGAGGACACCGGCCGCACCCGCGTGCGTCATGTCTACACGGTCTCGGCGCCGATTGCCGGCAAGGTCTTGCGGACGCCGCGCTATGTCGGCGACGAAGTCACGGCCGATGAAACAATCGTGGCGGCAATGCAGCCCATGGCGCCGGCCTTCCTCGATGCGCGCACGCGTGACGAGCTTCAGGCCGCGCTTGTCGCCGCCGAGGCGGGCATCGAACTCGCCGAACACGAAATCCACCGTATCGAGGCTGCGCATGATTTCGCTCAGAACGAGCTTCGCCGCGCCGAGGAACTGGCGCGCAGGGGCGTGATCTCGGCCAAGACTCTGGACAAGGCCCGCTTCGATGCCGAAACCGGCAATGCCGCGCTCTCCAGCGCAAAGGCGCAACTCGATGTGAGACGCAGCGAGCGGACAAGCGTCATGGTGCGCTTGGGCGACCCGTTGGCGGTCGCGGCGTCGGATGACTCCGATTGGCGCATCGAATTGCGCGCGCCGGTTAGTGGCCGCGTCCTGCGGATCGGTCAGGAAAGCGAGTCGGTCGTTCAGGCCGGGGCGCCGTTGATCGAGATCGGCGACCCGGCCGATCTTGAAGTGGTTGCAGACCTTCTCTCCGCCGATGCTGTGCAGATCGAACCGGGCGCTGCGGTGCGCATCGACGGTTGGGGCGGCGCGCCGGTTCGGGGCAGGGTGGCGCGCATCGACCCTGCGGGCTTCACCAAGATTTCGACCCTCGGCATCGAGGAACAGCGGGTCCGCACGGTCATCGATCTTGTCGATCCGCCGGAAACCTGGGCGCGGCTCGGGCACGATTTCCACGTCGTCGTTCACGTGACGGCATGGAGCGCCGAAGAGGCCGTCGCCGTTCCGGTCGCGGCGCTCTTTCGCAAGGGCGACAACTGGGCCGTTTACGCGGTCCGGGACGGCCGCGCGCGGACGACGCCCGTCGAAATCGGCCGTCGGAACAATCGCGTCGCCGAAGTGCGGGACGGCCTCCAAGCCGGCGACCGGGTTGTGCTGCATCCAAGCGACCGGGTGGAAGAGGGCACGGCGGTTGCCGAGCGCGTCATCCGTTGAACGCGGTGTGTAGGGAACGCGGGAATGCCGGCACAGGCCGGGCAGGGAAACGCGGCCGGCATTCGGGCCTGTCGCCAACAAGAGAAAGCGTCACATGTTCACTCTGACTTCGCTGGGCGGCGCGGGCACCGTCACGGGCTCCAAACATCTGCTGACGCTGGACGGCCACCGCGTCCTTGTCGATTGCGGCCTCTTCCAGGGGCTGAAGAACCTGCGCGAGCTCAACTGGGCGCCGTTCCCGGTCGATCCCCGCTCGATCGACGCCATCGTGCTCACTCACGCCCATCTCGATCATTCGGGCTATCTGCCGAAGATCGTGCGCGACGGCTTTCGCGGCCGCATCTTCTCGACCGATGCGACGCGCGAAGTGGCGGCGCTCATTCTGAAGGACAGCGGCCATATTCAGGAGAAGGACGCCGAATACGCCAACCGCAAGGCCTATTCGAAGCACAAGCCGGCCCTGCCGCTCTACGGCATCCGCGACGCCGAGCGCGCGGTCGAGGCTTTCACCGCCGTCCCGTATCGCAAACCTGTTTCGCTGCCCGGCGGCGCCACGCTGACCTTCCGCCATGCCGGCCACATTCTCGGCGCCGCCACGGCCGAGATCGGCTGGGGCGGGAAGAATATCCTCTTCTCCGGCGATCTCGGCCGCTATGGCGACCCGGTGATGGTCGATCCCGAACCGGTGCCGGAAGCCGATTATGTCGTCGTTGAATCGACCTATGGAAACCGCGCGCACGACGAATCCGATCCGGTCGAACAGCTCGGCGCCGTGATCGAGGCGACGGTGGCGCGCGGCGGCACGGTCGTGATCCCGGCCTTTGCCGTCGGCCGCGCCCAGTCGCTTCTCTATTACATCTGGGCGCTGAAACAGGCCGGGCGCCTCCGCGACGTGCCGGTCTATCTCGACAGCCCGATGGCGATCAATGCGAGCGAGCTCCTTTGCGCCCATCTCGACGACCACCGCCTCTCGCCGCCACTTTGCAAGGAGGTCTGCGGCATCGCGACCTATGTGCGCGAGGTCGACGACTCGAAGGAGGTCACCGCCAACGCCTACCCGAAGATCGTCATCTCGGCGAGCGGCATGGCGACCGGCGGCCGTGTCCTGCATCACATGAAATCCTTCGCGACGGACCGCAAGCACACGATCCTCTTTTCCGGCTTTCAGGCCGCCGGCACGCGCGGCCGCGCCCTGCTGCAGGGCGCGCGCGAAACGAAGATCCACGGGCAGTGGGTGCCGGTCCGCGCCGAGGTCGCCGAACTGCCGATGCTGTCGGCCCATGCCGATGGCGACGAGATCATGCGCTGGCTCTCCGCCCTCCGCCGCCCGCCGCAACAGGCCTTTGTCGTTCATGGCGAACCCGATGCCTCGGAAGCCCTGCGCGTCCGCATCGACCGCGAGCTCGGCTGGAACGTCGCCGTTCCCCGCCAGGACCAGGTCTTCACGCTGTGAGGCGGATGCCGATGTTCAACGACGGCCGGAACGACTGGCTCCCTTTCCTGCGGCGCTACATCGCCCTGATGGCGCTGGGCAATCTCGCCTGGGAATTCGCGCATATGCCGCTCTACACACTCTGGGAGACCGGAACGCGAGGCGAGATCGTCTTCGCCGCGATCCATTGCACCGGTGGCGACATCCTGATCGCGCTTGCCGCGCTGATGGCGGCGCTTTTCCTTTTCGGCAATGGCCGTTGGCCGGCGCAGAGCTATGGGCGCGTTGCGATTGCGACGGTCGTCATCGGCCTCGCTTACACGCTCTTCAGCGAATGGCTCAACATCGTCATCCGCGCCTCATGGGCCTATCGCGACCTGATGCCGGTGATCCCGATCCTCGAGGCCGGCCTCTCGCCGGTCGCCCAGTGGATCGTCCTGCCGGGACTGACCTTCTGGTGGCTGGGGCATACGATGAAGAAACGCTGATGCTTCTTCATCGATGTAGTCGACCTGTTTTCGCCCGGTACACTGGTCGCTTTGAAATACCATCAAGCTGAACGACAATGAGATCGCAGGTTGGCCTTATTCGATGTCTTGGAACCTGTTTCCGAACCGAAAGAGAACTTTGAACCGGCGGCTTCGGTACGCCGATGTCGTGAGGTGGCCGTAAACTCTCCTGTCGTCAGAAGGAGGTTGGGAGGGGCCATTTTCGATGACTTTTTTGTGTAGCCCTCCGTAAAGATGTCTGTGTTAGCCTGTTGTCATGAAGAGGACCTCTATCGTTTGCCGAAGTATAAACTGCCGCCACTGGCTTGCGGCGGCGCTGGCGGTTGCGTTTCTTCTGACAACGGTTGCGGCGCCGGCGACCGATCTCGATATGATGACCTCGGCTTACGCGATGGCCGATGAGGGCGCCACGACGCATATGGCACATGGCGCGGGCGATATGGCGGGTCCCTGCTGCGACGATTGCGACCGCGCCGACACGACAACCTGCGACAGCTCGGCCCTCTGCATGACCGCTTGCGGTAAGCTGCCGCTTCAACTCGCTGCTGCGTCCGGATTTGTCCCGGCCGAGCATGCAATCAAAGCGGTTCGCGATCCGGATGGTAGCCGGGCCGATCTTTCCCCCTCTCCCTTGCGACGACCTCCCAAGCCGGTGTGACGGACCGGCGCGGCCCTTTCGGCTGCGCGTCAACTGTCACATCAACTTCAGGAGAGTCTTATGGTTCGCTTGCCCAAAGCGTTCACGATCGCTGCGCTTGCGGCGGTCGTGGCGGCGATCGGCGTATGGAGTATCGCCGGCGCCCAATCTCAGACCTACAAGTTCGAGGCCGTGTCGGAGGAAATACCGGTCGGCGAGCGCGTCCGGATCGAGGTCCGGCTGCATGACCCGAGCGGCAAGCCCGTGCCGGCCGGGGATATCGACATCGTCTCGACGCGGCTCGACATGGGCCCCGACGGCATGGCGATGATGGATACGCCGCTCAAGCCGGTTCCGGCCGACGCGCCGGATGTCATCGTTTTCGAAACGAAGATCGTGATGGCCGGTCGATGGGCGCTCACGATCGAGGCGGAAATCGACGGCGTGCCGGCGCCCGTCAAGGGCATCGTTATCTACACAGCCGTCGAGAAAAAAGCCGATGCAACCCCTGCCGCGCCAGCGGCAGGGGAGCGCAAGATACGCTACTACCGCAACCCGATGGGCCTGCCCGACATATCGCCGGTGCCGAAAAAGGATTCGATGGGGATGGATTACATCCCCGTCTATGAGGAGGATGTTGAAGCTCCCGCCGGAACCGTCCGCGTCAGCCCGGAAAAGACGCAGCGCGCCGGCGTCCGGACGGTGCCGGTGGAGCGCCGCGCCCTCGTCCGCACCGTCCGGGGCGCGGGCATCGTGACGGCGGACGAAGCCCGCGTCGCGTTGGTGACGGCGCGCTTCGACGGCTTTGTCGAACGTCTCGATGTCCGCACGACCGGCGGCATGGTGGCGGTCGGCGCGCCGCTGATGACGGCCTGGATCGAAAGCGACGCATTGTTGCGCAAGCAGGCCGACTACCTCTCGGCGCTCACGCGCGGCGGCCGCGATGTCGAACGCGCCGCGCAGAACCTCCGTCTCTTCGGCATTTCGAGCACCACCATCGCCGAAATGGCGCGCACGCGCGCGCCGGCGCGGGTGGTGACCTTCGAGGCGCCGCTCGGCGGCACCGTCATCGAAAAGCCCTCGCTCGACGGCATGCGCTTTTCGGCTGGCGACACGCTTTTCCGGATTGCCGATCTGTCGGC
Organism: Parvibaculum sp.; assembly: GCA_019635955.1. Lineage (GTDB taxonomy): Bacteria > Pseudomonadota > Alphaproteobacteria > Parvibaculales > Parvibaculaceae > Parvibaculum. The sequence continues at coordinate 13,065 of JAHBYL010000024.1, read as the reverse complement.
GCTCTGGGTGATGGCCGAGATCGCCGAACAGGATCTCGCGCTCGTCAGGCCCGGCCAGGCCGCGCAATTGTCGATGCCGGCCATGCCCGGCGAAACGCGCGCGGCGATTGTCGATTTCGTCTATCCCGATCTCGACATGGCGACCCGCTCCGGCCGGGTCCGGCTCGTCGTGCCGAACGAAGACGGGCGCCTCAAGCTCGGCCATTTCGTGCGCGTCGATATCGCCGCGCCGCTCGGTGACGGACCGGCGCTTGCCGTGCCGGCTGCCTCGGTCATCGACGACGGCGCGCGCCAGATCGTCTTCGTCGCGCGTGGCGACGGGCTTTTCGAGCCGCGCGACGTTCGCCTCGGCGCCCGCGCCGGCGCTGAAGTCGAGATCAGGGAGGGTCTGGCCGCCGGCGAGGAGATCGTCACCTCCGGCATCTTCCTGATCGATGCCGAGAGTAATCTCCAGACCGCGCTTTCGGCCTTCACCGCCGAACCGGTGGCGCCATGATTGCGGGCATCATCGGCTGGTCGGCACGCAACAGCGTTCTGGTGCTGATCGGCACGCTCTTTGCGATCGTCGCCGGCGTCTATTCGATCGCGCACATTCCGCTCGATGCGATACCGGACCTGTCGGACACGCAGGTCATCATCGTCACCGACTATCCGGGCCAGGCGCCGCAGGTCGTCGAGGACCAGGTGACTTTTCCGCTCGCGACCGCGATGCTCAACGTGCCGCACGCGCGCGTCGTGCGCGGCTTTTCCTTCTTCGGCGTTTCCTTCGTCTATGTCGTCTTCGCGGACGGTGTCGACCTCTACTGGGCGCGAAGTCGCGTTCTCGAATATCTGAGCGCGTCGGCCGAACGCCTGCCGGACGGCGTGACGCCCTCGCTCGGGCCGGATGCAACCGGCGTCGGCTGGGTCTATCAATATGCGCTGAAATCCTCGGAGCTGAATCTTGCCGAACTCCGCTCGTTGCAGGACTGGCAGGTCCGCTTCGCCGTCTCGCGCGCCGACGGCGTTGCTGAGGTTGCAACGGTCGGCGGCATCGTCCAGCAATATGCGATCATCGTCGATCCGCTGCTGCTGAAAAGCACGGGGCTGACGCTTTCCGATATCGCCGGCGCGGTGCGCGCCAGCAACATGGATGTCGGCGGCCGCACCATCGAGCTTGCCGAAACCGAATTCATGATCCGCGGCCGCGGCTATCTCGCCGGCATCGAGGATATCGAAAGGATCGTGCTCCGCGCCGAGGGTGGCACGCCGCTGCTGCTGCGCGACGTGGCGCGCGTCGAGCTCGCGCCCGACGAACGGCGCGGCGTCGCCGAACTGGGCGGCGAGGGCGAGGCGGTCTCCGGCATCGCCCTGCAGCGCCACGGCGCCAATGCGCTCGAGGTCATCGAAAATGTCAAGCGCGAGCTGGTGGCCGTTGCGCCGAGCCTGCCCGGCAATACCGAAATCGTCGAGGTCTATGACCGTTCCGAACTCATCCGCCGCGCCATCGACACGCTGGTCCGCACACTCGTCGAGGAAAGCATCGTCGTCGCGCTGGTCTGCTTTCTCTTTCTCTGGCATGCGCGTAGCGCGCTTGTCGCCATCGTCACGCTGCCGGTCGGCATTCTGATGGCGCTTGCCGCCACCCATGTGCTCGGCATTCCCTCCAACATCATGAGCCTCGGCGGCATCGCGATTGCGATCGGCGCCATGGTCGATGCGGCGATCGTGATGATCGAAAACGCCCACAAGCGGCTCGAGCATGCGCCGCCCGGCGCCTCGCGCACGGCCGTCGTCATCGAGGCGGCGCAGGAAGTGGGGCCGGCACTCTTTTTCAGCCTGCTGATCATCACGGTCTCCTTCCTGCCGATCTTCACGCTGGAGGCGCAGGAAGGCCGCCTCTTCAAGCCGCTGGCCGCCACCAAGACCTTCGCGATGGCGGCAGCCGCCCTTCTTTCGATCACGCTGGTGCCGGTGCTGATGACGATCTTCATTCGCGGACGGATCGTACCGGAGGCCCAGAACCCGCTCAACAAGGCGCTGATCTGGCTCTACCGGCCCGTGATCGGGCTGGTGCTGCGCGCCCGCGGCGTCACCATCCTCGCTTCCGTCATCATGCTCGCCGTCACGGTGGTGCCGCTCAGCCGCATCGGCTCGGAATTCATGCCGAACCTCAACGAGGGGACGCTTCTCTACATGCCGACGACGCTGCCGGGGCTTTCGGTAACAAAGGCGGCCGAACTGCTGCAGACGCAGAACCGGATCATCGCCTCCTTTCCAGAGGTCGCCTCGGTCTGGGGCAAGGCGGGCCGCGCCGACAGTGCGACCGATCCCGCGCCGATGGAAATGTTCGAGACCGTCATCAACCTGAAGCCCGAGCGCGACTGGCGGCGGGGCATGAACCTCGACAAGCTGATTGCCGACATGGACACCGCGCTCCAGTTTCCGGGCGTCTCCAATGCCTGGACGATGCCCATCAAGGCCCGCATCGACATGCTCTCGACCGGCATCCGCACGCCGGTCGGCGTCAAGATCTTCGGGCCCGATCTCGTCGAGCTCGAACGGATCGCCCGCGAGATCGAAACCGCCTTGCGCGCCGTTCCCGGCACCTCGTCGGCCTATGCCGAGCGCGTCAATGGCGGTTATTTCCTCGACATCAAGCCTGACCGCGACCGCATCGCCCGGCACGGTCTGTCAATGGAGACGGTGCAGGAGACGATTGCGATGGCGCTGGGCGCCAAAGCCCTCACCACCACGGTCGAGGGGCGCGAGCGCTACGACGTGGTGATGCGCTACCCGCGGGCCTCCCGCGCCGATCCGGAGGCGATCGCGCGCGAGGTTTTCGTCACGACGCCGGCCGGCGCCGCCATTCCGCTCGGCGAGATCGCCGACATCACGCGGGCGCGCGGTCCCACCATGGTGCGCACCGAAAGCGGCCAGCCGGTCGTCTATGTCTTTGTCGATATCCGCGACCGCGATCTCGGCGGCTATGTCGGTGAGGCGCGGCGCATGGTCGCAAGCGAAGTCGCGCTGCCGCCCGGCTACACGGTCGCCTGGAGCGGCCAGTTCGAATATCTGGCGCGGGCGCAGCAGCGCCTTTCCGTCGTCATCCCGGTCACGCTCTTGGTGATTTTTCTGCTCCTCTATCTCAACTTCCAGCGTCTGACCGAAACCTTCATCGTGATGCTGTCATTGCCCTTCGCGCTGGTCGGCGGGCTCTGGTTGATGGCGGCGCTCGATTTCAACATGAGCGTCGCGGCCGCCGTCGGCTTCATCGCGCTGGCGGGGGTGGCTGCCGAAACCGGCGTCGTGATGCTTCTCTACCTCGACCATGCCTTGCGGGACGCGAAGGCCTTGGCCGCGGCCGAGGGCCGCGCCTTCAGCCGCGCCGATCTCAACGGCGCGATCATGGCGGGCGCCGTCGGGCGCGTGCGGCCGAAAATGATGACCGTCATCACCATCATGGCGGGCTTGCTGCCGATCCTCTGGGCGACCGGCACCGGCGCCGAGGTGATGCAGCGCATCGCCGTGCCGATGATCGGCGGCATGGTGTCCTCCACCCTCCTCACCCTCGTGGTGATTCCGGCGATCTACGCGATCGTCCACGGCATGAGGTTGTCCGAATACGACGCCGAAGGCGGCAGCGCGAGGTGAAAGCAAGCGACTCGATCGCCAGTATCCGATCCATCCGGAGTCTTTCGGTTGTCTGGGAATTTCTCTTGTACCTATATGCGCATAAGGAAGTACAAGGGCGTAAACTAGGCTGGTTGCACATCCCCGAGGTCAGGGTAAGCTGTTGAATACACTGAAAAATAAAGTATCCATCGCCCCTATGATGGATTGGACCGATCGCCACGACCGGTTCTTCCTGCGCCTCATCACGCGCCGCGCGCTTCTCTATACCGAGATGGTGACGACCGGCGCCGTGCTGCATGGCGACCGTCGGCGCCTGCTCGGCTTCGATGCGTCGGAGCACCCCGTTGCCGTGCAGCTCGGCGGTTCGGAGCCGGCCGAGCTTGCCGAGGCTGCGCGCATCGCCGCCGATTTCGGCTATGACGAAGTGAACTTGAATGTCGGCTGCCCGTCGGACCGCGTGCAGTCCGGCCGCTTCGGCGCCTGTCTCATGCGCGAGTCGAATCTCGTCGCGCGCTGCGTCGAGGCGATGCGCAAGGCGGTCACCGTCCCCGTCACCGTCAAATGCCGCATCGGCGTCGACGAGCAGGAGCCGGAGGAGGCGCTACCGGCCATGGCGCTTGCCGTGCGCGAAGCCGGCTGCGAAACGCTGATCGTCCATGCCCGCAAGGCCTGGCTTGAAGGTCTCTCGCCGAAGGAGAACCGCGACATTCCCCCGCTCGACTATCCGCTGGTCTATCGCCTGAAACAGACGATGCCGGACATGGAAATCGTCATCAATGGGGGCATCGCGACGCTCGACGAGGCGGCGCAGCACCTGGCCCATGTCGATGGCGCCATGCTCGGCCGCGCCGCCTATCAGAATCCTTATCTCCTCGCCGAAGTGGATGCACGCTTCTTTGGCGAGCGCACATCCCCGCTCACGCGCCAAGAGGTGCTCGAAGCCTTCCTGCCTTACGTGCAAAGAGAATTGGCGCATGGAACGCATCTTCACGCCATGACCCGCCATATACTGGGGCTCTTCCAGGGGCAGCCGGGCGCGCGCGCCTTCCGCCGTCATATCTCTGAAAATGCGCCGCGTGCCGGCGCCGGCATTGAAGTCATCCGCGAAGCCTTGCAGAAAGTCTCTCACCTTCCCGCCGTTGCCGCCGCTCAATAGAGAACCGCCGCTCCATGCCCATCGAATCCATGTCGCTTCTCGATCTCGCCCCCTTCGCGGCGGGCCTCATCGTCACGGGCCTTGTCGCGGGCGTGCTGGCGGGCCTGCTCGGCGTCGGTGGCGGCATCGTCATCGTGCCGGTGCTCTATCACGTCTTCACGCTGCTTGGCATCGACGAAGCGGTGCGCATGCACCTTGCGGTCGGTACATCGCTCGGCACCATCGTGTTGACTTCCATTCGTTCCGTCCGTGCCCACGCGAAGAAAGGCGCTGTCGATTGGGACATGCTGAGAAGCTGGGCGCTGCCCATCCTTGTTGGCGTCGTCAGCGGCACGTTGATCGCGGCCTGGGTGAGCGGCGATGTCCTCACCGCCGTCTTCGCCACCATCGCGCTTGTCGTCGCCGCCAATCTCGCCTTCGGCAAGGAGAGCTGGCGCCTCGGCACGAAGCTGCCGGGTATGCCCGTGCAATATTCGGTGGCGAGCGTCATCGGTGTCCTCTCCGCGCTCATGGGCATTGGCGGCGGCACATTCGCGGTCAGTTTCATGACGCTTTACGGCAAGGACGCGCGCGAAGCGGTTGCCACCTCATCGGGCCTCGGCGTGCTGATCGCCATTCCGGCCGTCATCGGTTTCGTCTGGGCGGGATGGAACGATCCGGCCCTGCCGCCATTCAGCCTCGGCTATGTGAACCTTGTCGGCATGGCGCTCATCGCGCCGCTCTCGGTGCTGGCGGCCCCCTGGGGCGCCGCGCTTGCGCACGCGATCAGCCAGAAGGCGCTCATCCGCGCCTTCGCCTTCTTCCTCGTGCTGACATCTTTCCAGATGTTCTACCGGCTCTTCGGCTGACCCTCAGCCGAGAAACCAGTCGGTAATCCGCGCATTCTCTTCCGAGGGATAGGTGTGCGAGAGATCGGCAATCTCGCGATAGGTGACACTCGCGCCCGCCGCCGATAGTTCGGCATAGGCCAGCCGCGCCATGTCGGCGGCAAACATCCAGTCGAGCGCGCCATGCGTGATGTAGACGGGAAGTCCCGCAATCCGCGAAGGGCTCGCCATCCCCATCAGCATCGGGTGCCATGCGGCTGAGACAGGCGCGAGATGCGTGAAGGGCCCGCCCGCAAGCCCCGCCAGATAGGTGAAGGTGCCGCCATCGCTCATGCCCGTGAGGAGAATGCGGCTCTCGTCCACGCGCCACGTCTCGCCCACATGCGCCATCATACGCGCAAGGCTCGCCCGGTCCTGTTCCGGTTCCATCAGCGACCATGTCGCATCGAGCGATGTCGGCGACAGCAGCAGGCAGCCCCGCGCCCGTGCGGTCCTGAGCCAGCTCCACAGGAAACCGCGCCCATGCCCGCTGCCGCCATGACAGGCGACGATCAGCGGAAGCTTCTCCGTGCCGTCATATGTCTCCGGCACATAAAGCGAGAAGCCGCCGCGATCTCTCTTCGCATTGCCGAAGTGATGCACGCCCGTGTCCGCGCGCGCCGCGCCTTCGGCCAGCCGTCCGATCAGCGCCGCATCGTTGCGTGCATCGTCGTCGAGGAAGAAGCGGCTCACCGGCGCCAGCATCGACGAAACGGGATAGAGCGCCTCCATCGCGCGGGGGGCATGGCGGAGCGCGCGATAGGCGGCAAAGACAGGCCCGCCCGAAGCCGCCGCCCCCCGGTCATCCGCTGCTATGCGCAGCCCCTCAAAGCATGCTTCCGTCTCGTCCGCCGCCTCACGCACATGGGCGGCGAAGCCGCGAAGCTCCTCCGGCCAGTCGGCGGCGTCGAAGGGCGACCGCGCGTCCCCCAGCTTCGCCGCAATCGGTGCCGCCTGCTCGGCCAGCGAAGGCAGCAGCGGCGGATGCAGATGCCGCGCGATGAACGACATGGCATCCATCCCCTGCAGCAACGCAGGCAGCAGCGCATCGATCGCGTCGATCAGCTTTTCATTGCTTGCGGACATTTGTTGAACTTCGATTCCGGATTTTCCGCTTTCAGGGAAGGTGACTTTCAAACAGAATGAATCAATTCATCCGGTACTGCAAAGCAGGCTTGATAGATTGGCGGAGGGGCTATGAAATTTTCCGGGATCGTGTTCGCGGTTGTGACCGGCGCGCTTGTGTCGGCATGCATTCCGCGGGTGAATGTTGAGGATAAGAAGGCCGAATATGCATCCCTCCGGCCGACGGTGGCATCCTACGACGATATGATCTTCGAACCGCTCCGCCCGTTGGAGCGAAAGGACTTTGAAATCAAGACGGGCTCTCCGGTCTTTGATTTCGGTGCGGAAGGCGCGAGTTACTTTCAGGCATTCGAGTTGCCTGAAATGAATGAGCCCTATCATGTCGTGATCAACAGTTATCAGTATGCGGTCAGCTGTATCGGTTGCGGGGCTGCCTTTTTTCTTCAGACAGTGAAACTTCTGGATGGTTCAAAAAACGTTATTCCGGTGAAACGTCCTGCACCTGTCCAAGTTCTGCTGGACAACGTCTATCGGCGCGAGATTTCCTTTACAGTCCTACCGGACGACGGCGCGAGATATGTGGTCGTCCATACATCGAAACAGTTTGTGGAAGGCGGCGAATCCCATATTCGCGATGCGCCGGGCCTCTTTATCTACCCAGTGATCATCCCGACGGGAACGCAGCAGGCTTCAGCCAAAGGGCTTCCCACCGGGAGGCTTCGAATTCAGACGAGGCGATAACCACTTCAAATCTTCTGGTCGTATTCGCCGACTTCCGGCTGCGCCGAGAGCCGCTTGTCGATCTCCGCGAACATGGCGCGCATATTCGCTTCCGATGCCGGACTTTCGACCACGACCACAAGCCCCGGCTTGTTGGAGGAGGCGCGGACAAGGCCCCAGGTGCCGTCTTCCACTGTCACGCGCACGCCGTTCACGGTCACGATGTCGCGGATCTTCTGGCCGACAAGCTTTTCGCCCTTCGTCTCCATCTCCTCGAAGATCCGGACCATCCGCTCCACGACTTCATATTTCTGTTCGTCCGCGCAATATGGCGACATGGTGGGCGAGCCCCATGTCTTGGGCAGCGCATCGCGCAGTTCGGACATCTTCTTGTCCGGATTGCGGTCCAGCATGTCGCAGATCGCGATCGCCGAAACGAGCCCGTCGTCATAGCCGCGCCCGATCGGTGGATTGAAGAAATAGTGCCCGGACTTCTCAAAGCCGACCAGCGCCTTTAGTTCATGCGCCCGCCGCTTGATATAGGAATGGCCCGTCTTCCAGTAGTCCGTCTTCGCGCCATTGGCGATGAGAACGGGATCGGTGAGGAAGAGCCCCGTCGATTTCACATCCACCACGAATTGCGCATTGGCATGTCGCGCCGAAAGATCGCGCGCCAGCATCACGCCCACCTTGTCGGCGAAGATTTCCTCGCCCGTGTCGTCCACCACGCCGCAGCGGTCGCCGTCGCCGTCGAAGCCGAGGCCCACATCGGCGCCCGTCTCCTTCACCTTCGCCGCCAGCGCATGGAGCATTTCCATGTCTTCCGGGTTCGGGTTGTAGCGCGGAAATGTCCAGTCGAGCTCGCAATCGAGCGGGATCACCTCCACGCCGATGCCTTCGAGAACCTTCGGCGCGAAGGCGCCCGCCGTGCCATTGCCGCAGGCCGCGACGACGCGGAGCTTCCGCTTCACTTTCGGTCGGTCGGTGAGGTCGGCGATATAGCGCGCCGCCATGTCTTCCACGCGGATATAGCGCCCACCATCGCGCGGCTTGCCATTGCCCGCGAGCACGATTTCCTTCAGCCGGCTCATCTCGTCTGGCCCGAAAGTGAGCGGCCGCTGCGCACCCATCTTCACTCCCGTCCAGCCATTCTCGTTATGGCTCGCGGTCACCATGGCGACGCAGGGCACGTCGAGCGCGAATTGCGAGAAATAGGCGACAGGCGAAAGCGCGAGCCCGATGTCATGCACCTCGCAGCCCGCATTCATCAGCCCGATGATGAGCGCCTGCTTGATCGAGGCGGAATAGGAACGGAAATCGTGACCCACCGCGATCTTCGGGCTCACGCCCATCTCATGGATCAGCGTACCAAGCCCGAGCCCCAGCGCCTGTACGCCAACGAGATTGATTTCCTTCTCGAAGAGCCAGCGCGCGTCATACTCGCGAAAGCCGTTCGGCGAGACGAGCGGCAGGTTCTCGAATTCGGGCGTATTGGGCTTCAGGTCGGCGCGGGGGGTGAGCGGCATCAAGGTCTCCGGAGGGCGGAAAAGTTGGGGTTGTGCGGTTATATACCCGAACGGCGGGGGAGGGGATAAGTTGCGGGAGCCCGATATCTGACCCCCGATTGCGGCAGCAGTTGGGCTTCTATTCGCGGAGCACCAGCCGCTCGCCGCGCACTTCCACGGCGTCGAGCCGCCCGAGGAAACTCATGCCGAGCAGCGAGACGCCAAGCCCGTCTCCCTGTGTGACCGAGGCCTGCACGTTGCGGAGCGCAATGGCGCCGACCTTCACCTCGTCCAGCGTGACCCTTGCACCATGGATCACGCCATTCGCGGTCTGATAGGGGATCGTGTAGTTGAGCCGCTCCGTGTCGATGCCGAGCCGCCGCGCATCGGCGCCTGTCAGCGCCACGTCGCTAGCGCCCGTGTCCACGAGAAAGCGGACATGTGTCCCGTTGACCAGCGCATCGGCATGGAAATGCCCGCCGAGCCCCCGCGACAGATAGGCCGTGCCCGGCTCCCGCGCCACGGGAGAGGAGGGCACAAGCTCGGATTGCACCCGCATCCCCATATCCGAGAACACATCCCGATAGGAATAACCGATCACCAGCACCAGCCCGATCGCGACCCAGGCGAGCGCCTGTTTCAGGGCTACCCCCGCCCTCTCGCGCCAGCCGAGGATCACGCTGCCGCCCACGAAGGTCAGCAGCAGCAGGCTGTAGACGAGCCGCATCTGCCGGTCCTCGCTCTCGAGAGCCTCCGGAAACCGGCTCATCAGGAAAATGACCAGCGCCGCCAGCCCGAGCAGGAAAAGCGCCACCCATGTCCAGTTGTTCTGTTTCATGGGGGGAGTCTAGCCCAGGAGGGTGAGCAATGCGTAACGTGCGGGCGGATTTTGTCCCTTGGAACGCCCGCGACAGGCTCCTATTTACATGTTAGAATGACCCTCAATCATGAATATCGGAACAAACGTGTAAAATGAAGGATGGCAAGGTCATATCGCTCGGCCGTAGCCCCGCGCCGGAAGGTGCGGTGGAAGCCGCGTCATGCCTTGCCCTGCCTGATTTCGAGCCGGGCTGGGTCTGGCTTGTCGGTGCCGGGCCGGGCGATCCGGGCCTTCTCACCCTTCATGCGTTGAATGCGCTCCGTAAGGCCGATGTCGTTGTCTATGACGCGCTGGTCGATGAAGCGGTGCTTCAATTCGCAAACCCGCGCGCCACGCTTGAATATTCCGGCAAGCGCGGCGGCAAGCCGAGCCCGAAGCAGCGTGATATTTCCGCCCGCCTGGTGGAACTCGCCCGCGCGGGCAAACGCGTGCTGCGCCTCAAAGGGGGCGACCCCTTCGTCTTCGGCCGCGGCGGCGAGGAAGCATTGGCGCTGGTCGATGCGGGCATTCCGTTCCGCCTCGTGCCGGGCGTCACCGCGGGCATTGGCGGCCTCGGCTATGCAGGCATCCCGGTCACGCATCGCGACGTAAACCACGCCGTCACCTTCGTCACGGGCCATATGGCGGGCGGCGCGGTGCCGGAAAATCTCGACTGGCCGTCTATTGCGAAGGGCTCGCCCGTCATCGTCCTCTATATGGCGATCTCGCATCTCGATGCGATCTCGAAACTCCTGATCGAAAACGGCCGCCGTGCCGATGAGCCCGTGGCTCTCGTCCGCAACGCCACGCTGAAGAACCAGTCGGTTCTCGAAACGACGCTCGGATCGGCAGCGGACGACGTCACCCGCGCGGACTTCAAGGCCCCCGCCATCATCGTCATCGGCGATGTCGTGAAACTCCGCGAAGGCCTCGACTGGCTCGGCGCCCTCGAAGGCCGCATCCTGAAGCGCGACCCGCTCAGTGTCCGCTCGAGGCAGGACGCGGTTTAGGCCCTCCTTGCGCTTCTCAGTCTTGCTGCCTAAAGAGGTCCTTCAACGCCGGGAGGAAAGACAGCCGCATGTCGGATGAAACGAAAGACAGCAACGGAAACATTCTCGCCGATGGCGACAGCGTTACCGTCATCAAGGACCTCAAGGTCAAAGGTACATCTGTTACCTTGAAGCGCGGCACCCTCATCAAGAATATCCGCCTGACCGGCGACCCGGCCAATATCGAGTGCAACACACCGCAAGTAAAAGGTGTCGTGCTCAAGACTGAATTTCTGAAGAAAGCCTGACGCAACGTCCGGAGCGGCCGCCTCAGCGCGCCTGATCGCCGAGCAGTTCCGCAATTTTGGTCAGCGCCTCGTCGCGGTTGCTCGCCCGCTCGCCCAGCGCCTCGATCCGCGCCGGCAGGAGCCGCAGCACATCGTCGCGTTCGACATCGCTCATCGCGCCCCAGCCGGCGATTTCCTTGAGCGTCCGCCCGCAGCCCCGGCAGGCATTCGCGCGCCCGTCCACGGCGCAGACGCGAAGGCAGGGGCTTTTGATCGGCTTCGAATAGCTCACGCGCTCGCCTTTCCGGGTTTCCGCCGTACATATGAATGGAGTATAGAGCCGTCACTTCCTTTCACGCGAGAACCGAGGCGTCAATGTCCCGCGCGGCAACCGGCCTGCCTTTCGACGATATCAGGAACCTGCTGGAGGGTCTCCCGCCCGAAGATGTGGAGGCGCGCGAGGCCGCCGCTGCCCGCTCTGCAGCGCTCGCCGTGCCGGAGGCCTCGCTTGGCCGTCTCGCCGAAATCGCCGAATGGATAGCCGCCTGGGCCGGCATGACGAAGCCTGCCATTTCCCGCCCGCTTATCGCGATCTTCGCAGGCACCAGCGAACTCGGCCTCGCCATGCCGGGCGCCGAGCGCGATGCGACGCACCGCCTGGTCGAGCTTTATGCAGCCGGCGGCGCGCCGGTGAACCAGCTCGCCCTTGGCGCGGAAGCCGGCCTCAAGGTCTTCGACCTCGCGCTCGACATGCCCGTGCCGGATATCCGCACGGGCGAGGCGCTTTCCGAGGCAGGCTGTGCCGCCACCATGGCGTTCGGCATGGAGGCGATCGCGGGCGGTACGGATCTCCTCTGCCTAGGCGCAGCGGGTGAAGGCGGGCGCATCGCCGCCGCCGCGCTCGCATTGGCGCTTTTCGGCGGCACGGCGGAAGACTGGACCGACGGGTCGGCCTTCGCCCATGAAGCGGTCGAAAAGGCTCTTGCTGCCCATGAAGGCCATCTCGCCGACCCGCTGGAGGCGCTCCGCCGTCTCGGCTCGCGCGAACTTGCGGCGATTGCGGGCGCGATCCTCGCCGCGCGCTATCAGCGCATCCCGGTCCTGCTCGACGGATTCGTCACCTGCGCCGCTGCCGCGCTTCTCTGGAAGCTGAAGCCCTCCGCCATCGACCATTGCCTCGCCGCCCATGCTTCCGGTGATCCGGCCCATGCCCGTCTTCTCGCCGCCATCGGCAAGCGGCCGCTCATCGAAACCGGCATCCGGCTCGAGGAAGGGGCGGGCGCCGCGCTCGCCCTCGGTCTCGTCAAATCGGCCCTTGCCGTGCATGGCGCCACCGTCACGCGGGACATGCTCTGACCGCGGGCCGCCGTTCAAATCCGTTCAGCGCCCCGTTCGTTGCTTATGAGAGGGCGCGCTTGCAACGGGGGCGCTTGGCACTATTATCTCCGCCAAAATAACAGGCTGAGGACGTGGGATCGGCGGGTTCGCCCGCACGGGGAACGGTACCGGGCCAGTGCAATGATAATCCGGCATGTCGGCGCGACGGTCCCGTCCGCGCGGCTGCCGCTTTGGAGGTTGACCCTATGGATATGCGCTTCTCCCCCGATGAGCTCGCCTTCCGCGACGAAGTGCGCGAGTTCATCGCCAACAACTACCCGCAGGAACTGCGGGGCGCGCGCCGCGGCGAGATGTCGAAGGACGACATCCTGAAATGGCACCGCATCCTCTACAAGAAGGGCTGGGTCGTGCCGCATTGGCCGGTGGAATATGGCGGCACCGGCTGGACGATCACGCAGCGCTACATCTGGAACGAGGAGAATGCGCGCGCCGAGACGACGCCGCTGCTTCCCTTCGGCCTCTCCATGGTCGGCCCGGTGATCTACACCTTCGGCAATGAAGAGCAGAAGAAGCGCTTTATCCCCGGTATCCTTTCGGGCGACGACTGGTGGTGCCAAGGCTATTCGGAGCCGGGCTCGGGTTCT
>JAHBYL010000023.1 GCA_019635955.1 Parvibaculum sp. | reverse complement strand
TTCGGCGGGCTTCATGGGGCTGGCCGCCCTTTCGGCGTCCCGCCGGTCTCTTTCCCTAATATCCTCATGGACTTGTGCCTCGGTGACCTCGGACCCCGAATTCTTGAGTTCGAGCCAGCGGCGATGCGCCCTGATTTCCGGCCGGGCCACCACGAAGAGCTTGGCCGGGGCCTCGGGGCATATCACGGTTCCGATGTCCCGCCCGTCGAGCACGGCGCCCGCGGCGCCGCCCGGCGGATTTGCCGCGAAGCTACGCTGCAGGTCGAGGATCGCGGCCCGGACGGCGGGGATCGCCGCGACGAGGGACGCGGCCTCGCCCGCTTCCGGCGTGCGGATCGCCTTGTCGTCGATGCGGGAGAGATCGAGCGCCCTTGCCGCCGCAACGGCCGCCGCCTCGTCCGAGGGGTCCCCGCCCGCTTGGCGGACGACATGGCCGACCGCGCGGTAGAGCGAGCCCGTGTCGAGATAGGCAAAGCCGTAATGGGCGGCGAGCCTGCGCGCGAGCGTACCCTTGCCCGAGGCGGCGGGCCCGTCGACCGCGATGACGATGCTGCCGCTCACTGCGTCTGCCCGACAAGGCTCGCGCCGAGGCCGCGCATCAGGCCGGTGAAATCCGGAAAGCTCGTGGCGATCATCGAGGCGTCGTCGACCGTCACCGGCTTTTCGGCGGCAAACCCCATGACGAGGAAGGACATGGCGATGCGGTGATCCATATGGGTGGCGACGTGGCCGCCGCCCGCGACGGCGCCAGAGCGGCCTTCCACCACCATCCCGTCCTCGCTCTCATGCACCTTGACGCCATTGGCGCGGAGGCCGGAGGCGGTCGCGGCGATGCGGTCGCTCTCCTTCACGCGGAGCTCGTGAATGCCCATCATGCGCGTCTCGCCGTCGGCAAAGGCGGCGGCGACGGCAAGCACCGGATATTCGTCGATCATCGAGGCGGCGCGGGCGGGCGGCACGTCGATGCCTTTCAGGCGGCTGTGGCGCACGCGGAGGTCGGCAACGGGTTCGCCGCCTTCCTCGCGCTGGTTCATGATCTCGATGTCGCCGCCCATTTCCTTCAGCGTCGTATAGAGCCCGGCGCGATGCGGATTGAGCGTAATACCCTGCACCACGATGTCGGAGCCCGGCACGAGAAGCGCCGCGACGACGGGGAAGGCGGCGGAGGAAGGATCGCCCGGCACGGCGATCGGGCAGGGCGTGAGTTCCGGTTCGCCGGTAAGGCTGATTTCGAGCCCATCCTTGCCCTGCCTGGTTTCGATATGAGCGCCGAAGGCGCGCAGCATGCGCTCCGTGTGGTCGCGGGTCGGCACGGGCTCGATCACCGTGGTGACGCCCGGCGCATTGAGACCGGCGAGCAGGATCGCCGATTTCACCTGCGCCGATGCGACAGGCGACCGGTAGACGATGGGCAGCGCGCGGCGCGCGCCGGTCAGCGTCAGCGGCATGCGTCCGCCTTCCCGCGCATGGAAATGGGCTCCCATCTGGGTGAGCGGATCGATGACCCGGCCCATGGGACGGCGCGACAGCGAGGCATCGCCGATAAAGGTCGCGGTGACCGGATGGCCGGCGACGAGCCCCATGACGAGGCGTGCGCCCGTGCCCGAATTACCGAAGTCGAGCGGAACGGCAGGTTCCTGAAGGCCACCCACCCCGACGCCGAAGACCGACCATGTGCCGTCTTCATGCCGCATCACACGCGCGCCGAGGCGGCGCATGGTCTCGGCCGTCGCCAGCACGTCCTCGCCCTCGAGCAAGCCCCGGATCCGCGTCTCGCCGACCGCCAGCGCGCCGAAGATCAGTGCCCGGTGCGAGATCGACTTGTCGCCCGGCACCCGGATCGTACCGCCAAGGGGGCGGGAGGGCTCGGCGGTCAGGCCTGCATGCGTGGAGGGGGAATGGGCGGTCAATTGAGGTTCCTGCGGCGCGGTTTTCGGGCTCTGCCGGATGGCTCCGGCCTTTCGCCGGAAGCGGCGCCAATGCCTGCCCCGGCCGGGCGCGAATAGGTTTTGACAGGAGCAGTTTAACGTGGCAATGGGAAATTCCTTCTGGGCCCCGAGGCTCGCCACCCGGCGGCCCTGGGATGCAAAAAATGACGCGGGGAGTGCGAACTTGTCGAAACCGGAGTTGGGAACCAAACGCGATTGCCCGAGCTGCGGCGCGAAATTCTACGACCTGAACAAGAACCCCGTCGTTTGCCCGAAGTGCAAGCATGAATATGTGCCGGATGCGGGTCCGAAGGCCAGGCGCGCCAAGCCGGTCGAAAAGCCGAAAGAAAAGCCCGTCAAGCGCGCGGTCGCCGAGGATGAAGAGAATGTCTCGCTCGACGCGATGCGGGACGAGGAATTCGCCGCGGACACGGAAGACGATATCGATATCGATGATGTGGATGTCGATGTGGACGATGACAGCGACGACGACACCTTCCTCGAAGAGGATGAGGATGGCGACGACGATGTGACCGGCATCGTTCGCGGCGGCAAGGGCGGCGACGACGACTGATCTCCGCCTGCCGCGATTTCGCGCGGAAAAGGGCCCAACTTTCTCTTGATCGCGGGAGAGAGCGGCACTAAGTTCCGCCTCCATTGGCGCGGGGCCCAACCCGCGCCGCACAGGATTTGGGGCCATAGCTCAGTTGGGAGAGCGCTTGCATGGCATGCAAGAGGTCGTCGGTTCGATTCCGTCTGGCTCCACCAATCCTCCCCCGGAAAAATCTCGCCTTCAGAAAGACATGACGGAAGGCCGCGCCTGAGGCGCATGGCCGGTGCTCGGTTTACCGGTTTTCGCCGGCAATGGACCAGCGAAGCGTCTCGCCGGCATGGAAGGGAACGAGCTCCGCGCTGGCGAGCTTCAGCTTCTCCGGCACCTGTACGTCGCGCCGTTCCAGCGTAACGGTGCCCTTGTTGAGCGGCAGGCCGTAGAATTTCGGACCGTTCTCGGACGCGAAGGCCTCGAGCCGGTCGAGCGCGCCTTCTTCGTCGAAAATCGCGGCATAGCTTTCCAGCGCATAAGGCGCATTGAAGATGCCGGCGCAGCCGCAGGCCGATTCCTTGTCATGCGTGGCGTGCGGCGCGGAATCTGTGCCGAGAAAGAATTTGGGCGAGCCCGATACCGCCGCCTTTCGCAGCGCCAGCCTGTGCGGCTCGCGCTTGGCGACCGGCAGGCAATAGAAATGAGGCCGGATACCGCCCTCGAACATGGCGTTGCGGTTGATCGCGAGATGATGCGGCGTGATGGTCGCCGCGAGATTGGCGCCGCTCGCCTCGACGAAGGCCACGGCATCGGCGGTGGTAATGTGTTCGAACACCACCTTGAGCGCCGGAAAATCCGCCATCAGCTTCTTCAGAATCCGTTCGATGAAAACGGCTTCCCTGTCGAAGATATCGACATGATGGTCCGTCACCTCGCCATGCACGAGGAGCGGCATGCCGATCCGCTGCATGGTTTCCAGCGCGCCGTAAATGTTGCGGACATCCGTGACACCATGCGCCGAATTGGTGGTGGCATGCGCGGGATAGAGTTTTGAGGCCGTGAACACGCCTTCGGCAAATCCCCGCTCTATCTCTCCCGCATCGATACTGTCGGTGAGGTAGCAGGTCATGAGCGGCTCGAAGGAGAGCCCCGGCTCGACAGCTGCCAGAATGCGGCCGCGATAGGCCCTAGCCGCGGCAACCGTCGTGACCGGCGGATTGAGGTTCGGCATGACGATCACCCGGCCGAACTGCCGCGCCGTGAAGCTCGCGACGGAAGCGAGCATCGCGCCGTCGCGCAGATGGACATGCCAGTCGTCCGGCCGGCGAAGCGTCAGGCGCGTCGCGCCGTCGCGACCGGATGAGGGTATGGAACGGTTCTCGGCCATCTGTCCTCTTGTTTCAGTCCGCGAAGGCTGGCCGGCGCTTCTCGAGATTGGCCATGATCGCTTCCTTCTGATGCGCGCCGCCGATCAGCTTGTCCTGCTCGACCGATTCGGCGAGAAGGATCTGGCCCGCATCCTGGTCCGGCGCGGCGTTGAAGATGCGCTTGGCGGCGCGGATCGCGGACGGGCTCTTGTCGGCGATTTCGCGCGCGGTCGCAAGTGCATCCGCCAGCGGATCGGCGCAAATACGCGTGACGAAGCCCATGGCAAGGGCTTCCTCGGCCTCGAAGATGCGGCCCGTATAGGTGAGTTCGCGAACCACGTCGTCGCGCGCCAGCCCGCGCATCAGATACATGCCGGCCATGTCGGGCACGAGGCCCCATTTGATTTCCATGACGGAAAAGCGCGTGCCCGGCGCCGCATAGCGGATGTCGGGCCCGAGCGCGACCTGGAAGCCGCCGCCAAAGGCGACTCCGTGAACGGCGGCGATCACCGGCACCGGAATCTCGCGCCAGACCATCGCGGCATATTGGGCCCGGTTGGAGACGCCATGACTGCGCTGGGCAAGCCTGCCGGTCACCTCGGACTTGTTCTCCTCGCGCCCGCCGCTCGCCATGCGGCCGAAATTGCTCATGTCGAGCCCGGCGCAGAAGGCGCGGCCTTCGCCCGAAAGCACGACCGCGCGCACCGACTTGTCGGCCTTGAGCTTCTCGCCCGCTTCAAGGAGGCCCGCGAACATCGCATCGTCGAGCGCGTTCATCTTGTCCGTCCGCACGAGGCGGACATCGGCGACGCCTTCATTCATCGTGATCTTGACGCGCTCTTCCATGGTGCTCCTCCGCTTGGCTCCAGCTGAATATCTTTGCCACGAGTCATAGAGCCCCGGCCCGCGAATGCAAGACCGTGCCCGAGGAGGCAAAATGGCGCGTTCCGGGCTGACGCAGCGTCCCGCTGCAGGGTGGAATCGGGCCAAAACGGGCGGCCTGTAAAGATTCCGCCCCCGGGGCTATAAACGCCTATCGCCATTCCCGCTTTCGAGGTTTCCATGCGCACGACCGACAAGCTCGCCACGCCGCTTCTCTTCGCCCGGGGCCCGGCCATGAAGAACCGCTTCATGCTGGCGCCGCTCACCAACACGCAGAGCCATGAAGATGGCCGCCTCTCGGACGACGAGTTCCGCTGGCTGACCATGCGCGCCGAAGGCGGCTTCGGCCTCACCATGACCTGCGCCGCCCATGTGCAGGCGGGCGGGCAGGGTTTTCCGGGCCAGCTCGGCATCTGGGACGACAGGCATCTCGAAGGGCTGACGCGGCTCGCGGCGGAAATCAATCGCCACGGTTCGGTGTCCTCCGTGCAGCTTCACCACGCCGGCATCCGCTCGCCGAAGGAGATCGTGAAGGATATCGTCGGCCCCTCCGACGATGCCGATACCGGTGCCCGGGCCATGACCGATACGGAAGTGGAAGCGGCGCGCGATGCCTTTATCGCGGCGGCAAAGCGCGCTGAGCAAGCGGGCTTTCACGGCGTCGAGGTACATGGCGCGCATGGCTACCTCCTGGCGCAGTTTCTCTCGCCCGAGATCAACCGGCGCGACGGCCGCTATGGCGGCTCGCTGGAAAACCGCGCCCGCCTCACCTTCGAGGTGGTGGAGGGCATCCGCGCCGCCTGCGGTCCGGACTTCCAGCTCGGTATCCGCCTCTCGCCGGAGCGCTTCGGCCTGAAACTTGCCGAAATTCGCGATGTCGCCATCGAACTTCTGGCACAGGCGAAGATCGACTATCTCGACATGTCGCTCTGGGATGTGAAAAAGGAGCCGGTGGAGGAGGAATTCCACGGCCGCTCGCTGATGAGCGTCTTCACGGAGCTGAAGCGCGGCAATGTCCGCCTGGGCGCTGCCGGCAAGATCATGAGCGCGCAGGATGCCGCAGACGTGATCGAAGCGGGCTGCGACTTCGCCGTGATCGGCCGCGCCGCAATCCTGCGCCACGATTTTCCGCGCCGGGTGCTTGGCGATGCGGCCTATGTCTCGCCGTCGCTCCCCGTGACCGAGCGGCATCTGCGCGACGAGGGGCTCGGCTCCGCCTTCGTCACCTATATGCGCGGCTGGAAGGGCTTTGTGGCGGAGGAGGCGGCCTGAGCCGCCTCTCCGTCGTTCACCATGTGTCGATGAAGCTCCGCGTGGCGCGCGGCCCCGCCGGCGGCAGGGATTTCATGCCGCGCATGACCCAGTGCCGCGTTTCCGCCGGGTCGATCACCGCGTCGATTTCGAGGAAGGAGGCCATGTTCGTCGCCTTGCCGTTCTCGTAATAGCGGTCGACCATCTTGCGATAGAAGGCATCGCGCTCTTCCGGGTCTTCGATCGCCTCCATCTCGCGGCGATAGCCAAGCCGCACCGCGCCTTCGAGCCCCATGCCGCCGAACTCGCCCGTCGGCCAGGAGATGTTGAAGAAGGGCGCATGGAAGCTCCCCGCCGTCATCGCCTGCGCGCCGAGACCATAGCCCTTGCGCAGCACCACCGCGAATAGCGGCACGGACATGTTGGCCGCCGTCACGAACATGCGGCTTACATGGCGAACCTGCGCCTCCTTCTCGATCTCCGGCCCGACCATGAAGCCCGGCGTGTCGCAGAGCGAAAGGATAGGCAGGCCGAAAGCATCGCAAAGCTGCATGAAGCGCGCGGCCTTGTCCGCTGCCTCCGCGTCTATGGCGCCGCCGAGGTGATAGGGATTGTTCGCCATCAGTCCCATCGGCCGGCCTTCCATGCGGATCAGCGCGGTCTTGATGCCGATGCCGAACTCCTTGCGGAGTTCGAGCACGGAACCCGCATCCGCCACCGCCTCGATCACCTTGTCGATGTCATAGGCGCGAAGCCGGTTCTCGGGAATGAGATGGCGCAGCATCCGCTGGTCGCTTGCTTCCCACTCGGCAACCGGCCCCTGGAAATAGGAAAGATATTTCTTGCAGGCCTCGATCGCCTCTTCCTCATCCTTCACGAAGATGTCGATGACGCCGTTCTTGCGGTGCACTTCGGCAGGGCCCACATCTTCGGGTGCATAAACGCCGAGCCCGCCGCCCTCGATCATGGCCGGGCCGCCCATGCCGATATTGGAATCGGCCGTTGCGATGATGACGTCGCAGCAGCCGAGCAGCGCCGCATTGCCCGCAAAGCAGCGACCCGCCGTCATGCCGACAAGCGGCACCTTGCCGCTGAGCGTTGCGAAAGTGTGGAAGGTCGGCGTATCGAGCCCGGCAACGCCCGCCGTATCCGTGTCGCCCGGCCGCCCGCCGCCACCTTCGGCAAGCAGCACCACCGGCAGCTTCTGGTCCCGCGCAAGGAAGAGCATGCGGTCCATCTTCTTGTGGTTCATCGCGCCCTGCGTGCCGGCAAAGACCGTGAAGTCGTAACCCATGACGAGCGCGCGCGCCCTCTCCTCGCCGAAGAGTGAGGCGTTCACCGTACCGACGCCGGAAACGAGCCCGTCCGCCGGGCTCATCTTCAAAAGCTCCTCCATTGAGCGGCGGCGGCGCTGCGCGGCAAGCGCCAATGCGCCATATTCGATGAAGCTGCCTTCGTCGCAGAGGTGGTCGATATTCTCGCGCACCGTGCGCTGATTGCGCTTGCGCCGCCTCGCCACCGCATCCGGCCTGTTCTCGTCAAGCCCGATCGCATGCCGGTCGATCACATGCTGCAGGTCGGGGCGGATGTAATCGGGATCGATCGCTTCTTCCGTCACCGCCGCCGTGTCGCCACCCGCGCCTTCCTCGATGAAGAGGATCGGCTCGCCCTCCATCAGTGTGGCATTCGCGATGGCCGCCACTTTGCGCACTGTGCCGCCGAAGGGTGCGGCAATCGTGTGTTCCATTTTCATCGCTTCGAGTACGGCGATCTGCTGGCCCTTGGCGACCGTCGCGCCCTCTGCGACATCGATGGAGATGACCTTGCCCTGCATGGTGGAGGGAACGGGCGTCGTGCCCGCCGGTCCCTCGACATGCTTCGCAGCGGTGGCGCCAGCGCCATTGCCGCCGGTGAAGAAACGCGAAGGCGAGGCCTCCGCCTTCACAAGTTCGGCCGCATGTTCGGCGATGAAGCCCGTGTGAACCTCGTTTGCCTGCACATCGGCCCGCGCAAGAAGCGCCTGCAGGAAGGAAAGATTCGTCGTCACGCCCTCGATCTGAAATTCGCTCAAGGCTCGGCATGCCCGGGTGACCGCCGAGGCATAGTCTGCAGCGGGCGAGTACGCGATGAGCTTGGCAAGCAGCGAGTCGTAGTTGGGGCTGGTGCGATAGCCCGCATAGCCGAATGTATCGACGCGGATGCCGGGACCGGAAGGCGGCGTGAAGGCATTGAGCGTGCCGCTTGTCGGCACGGCCTCGCCCGCTTCATTCATCCGCTCCATGTTTACGCGAAGCTGGATCGCATAGCCGCGCGGAGCGGGGGCTTCGGCGAGGCCCGCATCTTTCAGCGTCGCGCCCGCCGCAATACGGAGCTGCGTCTTCACGAGATCGACCCCCGTCACTTCTTCCGTGACGGTATGTTCGACCTGCAATCGCGGATTGGCCTCCATGAAGGCGATGGCGCTGTCGGCCGACTTCGCTTCCATGTCGATCAGGAATTCGAAAGTGCCGAGTCCGTTGTAGCTCGCCGCGCCTGCGAGTGTGCGCGCCGCTTCGACAAGGCGCTTGCGGAGCCCTGCATCGAGCGTCGGGCTAGGCGCAATCTCGACAACTTTCTGGTTGCGCCGCTGCAGCGTGCATTCGCGCTCGCCGAGATCGATGACGTTTTTTCCGTCGCCGACGATCTGGATTTCGATGTGGCGTGCCTTGCGCACAAGCTTCTCGACATAGATGTCGCCGCTGCCGAATGCCGCCTGCGCTTCCGAGCGGCAGCGCTCATAGGCTTCGCCGAGATCCTTCGGGTCCGTCACCGCGCGCATGCCGCGCCCGCCGCCGCCTGCCAGCGCCTTCAGCATCACGGCGCCATGGGCTTCCATGAAGCGGCGCGCATCCTCAAGACTCGTCGCGCCGTTGGTGCCGGGAAAGAGCGGTACGCCGAGCCTTGCCGCAAGCGCCCGCGCCTCCGCCTTGTCGCCGAAGAGGCGCAGCGCCTCCGGCGAAGGACCGACAAATGTGATGCCTTCCTTCGCGCAGGCTTCCGCGAAAGCCGCATTCTCGCTCAGGAACCCGTAGCCCGGATGGATCGCATCGCAGCCAGCCTTTTTCGCTTCCGCCACGATCTGACGAATATCGAGATAGGCGGCAGCCCCCGTGCCGGTCAGCGGCAGCGCCTCGTCGACGGCGCGCACATGAAGCGACAGCGCATCGTCTTCGGCATAGACCGCGACAGTGCGAAGCCCGAGTTCCGCACCGGCGCGCGCGATACGCACGGCAATCTCGCCGCGATTCGCGATCAACAGACTTTTCATCGAAAGGGCCTCCCTCGCCCGGAAATAGCGTATCAGCCTGAGTAAGAAGCGTGGGCCCCCCTGTCAAATGGGGGCTCCCCTCAGGCGCCGAGCTGGAATCCCTCATAATCGGCGGCGGCGACTTCGGCGAGCTTCTGCCCATAGACATCGACACCGCCCGGATAAGGCATGAAGACCTGCGGCTTGCCCGGAATATTCGCGCCCATATACCAGGAATTCGCCTGCGGATAGAGCGACTCCGCCGCAAGCTCGTTCACATGCGCCACCCATTCGTCTTCGGCAGATTTCGTGGCCTCGATGGAACGGATGTTGCCGCTGGTCAGCTTCGATATGCAGTCCGTGATCCAGTCCACATGCTGCTCGATCGAGACGATCATGTTGCTGAGGACGGAAGGGCTGCCGGGTCCGGTGATGAAGAAGAGATTGGGAAAGCCCGCCGAGCCGAGGCCGAGATAGGTGCGTGGCCCCGCCGCCCACTTCTCGCGGAGCTTCTCGCCATCGCGGCCCGTGATGTCGACGCCGAGAATGGCGCCCGTCATCGCGTCGAAGCCGGTCGCGAAGACGATGGCATCCGCTTCGTACTCCTTGCCGCCGCACAGCACGCCGGCTTTCGTGATCCGCTCGATCGGCGTCTCGCGCACATCGACGAGCTCGACATTCGGCCGGTTGAAAATTTCGAGATAGCCGGTGTCGAGGCAGAGCCGCTTCACGCCGACCGGGTGGTCATAGGGCATGAGCTTCTCGGCGACCTCGGGTTTGCCGACGCGTGCACGCATCTGCGCCCGGGCGAAATCGGCGGCGATGTCGTTCGCCTCCTTCGTCGCCATCAGGTCGCCATAGGCGCCGAGAAAGGCGAAGCCGCCTTGCGTCCAGCGCGCCGCGAGTTCCTTCTCGCGCGCTTCCGGCGTCATTTCCTCCGCCAGAGCTTCATTATAGTCGAAGCAGATAAGCCCGCCCCGCGTCTGCCGCGCCCGCTCGCGGTCGGCGAGCAGCGTTTCCTTGGTGCGCGCGACTTCCTCGGGCGAGAGAGGCTTGTTGCCCGCAGGCAGCGTGAAATTCGCGGTGCGCTGGAAGATGGTGAGATGCGCCGCCTGTTCGGCGATGATCGGAATGCTCTGGATGCCGGAAGAGCCGGTGCCGATCACGGCAACGCGCTTCCCCCTGAAGTCGACGCCTTCATGCGGCCAGTTGCCGGTGTGATACCACTTGCCCGCGAAATCCCCGATGCCCTTGAAGTCCGGCACGCGCGCGGCGGAAAGGCAGCCCGTCGCCATGATGCAGAAGCGTGTGCGGAGCCTGTCACCCTTGTCGGTTGCGACCGTCCACAACCCGCTCTGCGCGTCGTAATCGGCGGAGGTGACTTTCGTCTCGAAGCGGATGTCTTTCCTGAGGTCGAGCTTGTCGGCGACATAATTCTGGTAGCGCAGGATTTCCGGCTGCGCCGCATAGCGCTCGGTCCAGGTCCAGCCTTTCTGGATTTCATCGGAAAAGCCATATTGATATTCGAGGCTCTCCACGTCGCAACGTGCACCCGGATAGCGGTTCCAGTACCAGGTGCCGCCCACCCCGTCGCCCGTCTCGAAGACGCGCACCGAAAGTCCGGCCTTGCGCAGCCGGTGAAGCATGTACATCCCGGCAAATCCGGCGCCGACGATCACGGCATCGAAATCGGGTCCTGTGGTGGAATTCTCCTGCGTCATGACCTCTCCTCCCTCATTTTTGTTTTGAGAAGTCTAGACCGGTAAACGCGCCGGGAAAAAGCGGGATTGAACGGAAACGGCTTCCGGCGCAAAGTCCGGCCGCAAAATGCGGAGGGGGACATGCGGTTTGTGACATTCGAGGAAGCCGGTGAGGCGCGGTTCGGTGCCGTGACGGACGGCGAGATTGCCGACCTTGCAGGGCTCGCAGGTGCGCCCGCTTCGCTGTTCGACATGTTGCAGGGAGACGAGGCTGCCCTTGCGGCAGCGCGAAGCCTTGCGGAGAAAGCGCCGCGCCGGCCGCTTGAGGGCGCAAAGCTGCTCCCCGTGCTTCCCCGCCCGGGCAAGATCATCTGCCTCGGCCTCAACTATGCCGAGCATGCGGCGGAAGGGGGCCGCGAAAAGCCCGATTACCCTAATTTCTTCATGCGCGGCGCGACTACGCTGGTCGGCCATGGCGCGCCGGTGATCCGCCCCCGCGTCTCCGGACAGCTCGATTTCGAGGCGGAACTCGCAGCCGTGATCGGCCGCCGCGTGCCGCGCCATGTTGCCAAGGCGGACGCGCTTTCCCATGTCGCGGGTTATGCCTGTTTCAACGATGTGTCGGTGCGCGATTATCAGCGCCGCACGCCGCAATGGACCATCGGCAAGAATTTCGATGGCACGGGCCCCTTCGGCCCGGCCTTCGTGACGGCGGATGAACTGCCGCCGGGCGCGACGGGTCTACGGATCGAATCCCGTCTCAAC
Source organism: Parvibaculum sp. (assembly GCA_019635955.1). Taxonomy (GTDB): domain Bacteria; phylum Pseudomonadota; class Alphaproteobacteria; order Parvibaculales; family Parvibaculaceae; genus Parvibaculum. Next base: position 27,367 of record JAHBYL010000023.1, on the reverse strand, counting down.
GGCAAGGTCATGCAGAGCGCGAATACACGCGACATGATTTTCCCGGTCGACGAGACGATCATGCTGCTTGCGCAATGCCTGACGCTGGAGCCGGGCGATGTGCTGGTGATGGGAACGCCGGCAGGCGTCGGCTTCGCGCGGACGCCGCCCGTGTGGATGAAGGCAGGCGACACGATCGATATCGATATCGAAGGTGTCGGCCTGCTTTCAAATCCGGTCGTGGACGAGGCCTGAGCGGATCACTCCGCCGCGCGGCGCATCTCGTCGCGATAGGTCGTATAGGTCGTGCCATTCCGCCGCGCCGCCCGCTTGGCGCGGATGACAGTCGGCGCCGCGAGCAGCACCGGTATCAGCACCAGAGTGAGCAGCGTGGAGAAGGCGAGTCCGAAGATGATCGCCGTCGACAGCTGCACCCACCACACGGCCACCGGACCGCCGATCACGATCTCGCGTGTCACGAAATCGAGGTTGAGCTGCAACGCCATCGGCAACAGCCCGAACATGGTGGTGATCGTGGTCAGCATGATCGGCCGCAGCCGCTGTCCCGCCGTACGCAGCACCGCCTCGATGACATCCATCGCGTCCTCGCGGAGGCGCTGGTAGGTGTCGATCAGGATGATCGAATTGTTCACCACGATGCCGGCCAGCGCGACGATGCCGGTACCGGTCATGATGACGGAGAAGGCCTGTCCCGTGACCACCATACCGATCAGCGCACCGAAAACCGACAGCACGATGGCCAGCAGCGTCAGCCCCGAGTGATAGAAGCTGTTGAACTGTGTCAGCAGGATGATGAACATCAGGAACAGGGCGGCGATCAGCGCACCGCCGAGGAAGGAGGCAGATTCCGCCTGCTCCTCATTGGCGCCGCGGAAGCGGACGCTCACCGCCGGATCGATTTCCTGCTGCGATATCCACGCGTTGAGTTCGCCGACCTTCGCATCCACATTGATCTTCTCACCCGTCGCCGGATCGATCGCCGTATTCGCCTTGATAAGAATGCGGCGGAAGCCGTTGATCCGTTCGATGGAGCTCACCTGCGGCCGCGCTTCGCGCTTCACGAAATTGCTGATCGGCACAAGGCCCGTCTGCGTCTGCACGCGCAGATTGTCGAGCTGGTCGAGCACCCGGAAATTGTCCGGGAAGCGGACGCGAATATCCACTTCATCGCGTGAATCGTCCGGCCTGTATTCGCCGATCAGGATGCCGTTGGTGACGAGCTGGATCACTGCGCCGACCGAGGTCACATCGGCACCGAAGCGGCCCGCCATTTCACGGTCGACCGTCAGCACCCACTCGATTCCCGGCAGCGGCCGGCCGTCCTCGATATCGATGAGGCCGTCGACATTCTTGTCGAGATGCTCGCGGATGAAGCCCGTCGTCGCGAGAAGCTTCTGGTAATCCGTCGATGTAAGTTCGATCTGGATATCCTTGCCGGTGGGCGGCCCATCCTCCTGCTTGCGCACCTCGACCTTGATGCCGGGAAGCGTCGCCGTGTTCTGCCGGATTTCCTCGAGGATCAGCGCGCCCTTGCGACGCTCCTCATAAGGCTTGAACTCGATCAGCAGCTGCGCAACGAGGTCCTTCGGCACGTCACTGCCACGTCCGCCGCGTTCGCCGAGTCCGGGGGAGGTGCGCGTGAACACGGTTTTCACGCCCTCGGTCGCAAGCACGATGCTCTCGACATCCTGCGCCAGCGTAAGCGTGTCGGCGGCCGAAAGATTGCCGCGCGCGCTGACGAGCACGATGGCGCGCTCCGGCTCGGTGTCGACGAAAAACTCCACGCCGCTGTTGAAGGCCGAGAACAGTACGATCGTTCCCGCAATCACGGCGCCGGTCGCCGCCAGCACGCGGCCCGGATAGTGGACCAGCTTGTCGAGCAGCCGCACATAGGAGCCCGTAAGCCCAGGCAGCGCGCGGATATCGCCCGTTTCGGCGCCGGCGAGTTGCTTCAGAACCGTATCGTTCTCGGTCTCCGCCTTGCCGAACACGGTGCCGAGCGTCGGCACGAAGATGAGCGCCGTGATGAGCGATGCCGTGAGCACCACGATCAGCGTGATCGGCAGATAGCTCATGAACTTGCCGGAGACGCCGGGCCACAGAAGCATGGGCAGGAAGGCGGCAAGCGTCGTCGCCGTGGAGGACGCGACCGGCCAGAACATGCGCTTCGACGCAAGCGAATAGGCATCGAATTTGCTCAGACCTTCCGACATTTTCCGGTCGGCGTATTCGACCACGACGATCGCGCCGTCGACGAGCAGACCGACCGCGAGCAACATGCCGAACATCACCATCATGTTGACGGTGTAGCCGGAGGACGCGAGGAAGAAGAACCCGATCATGAATGAGGTCGGGATCGCGATACCCACCAGCAGCGCCGAGCGCAGGCCGAGCGCCGCCACGACCACGATCATGACGAGGATGATCGCCGTCGCGATCGACGACTGCAGGGAGCCGAGCGACCGGTAGATCCAGTCCGATGCATCCATCGTGTAGTCGACATGGATCGCTTCCGGCCAGTCTTTCGTCAGCCGCTCCACGACCTCGCGGACCTGCACGTTGTTGTCGATGATGTTCGTGCCGATGCGCTTCGTGATTTCGATGGCGATGGCCTGATGGCCGTTGAAACGTGCAAAGCCATCCGGATCCTTGAAGGTCCGGCGGATGTCGGCGACGTCGGAAAGCGTCACTACGCCTTCGCCGGACGCCTTGATCGGCAGTTCGAGCACGTCTTCCCGCGTTTCGAAGAGCCCCGGAACCTTGACCGAGAAGCGCCCCTGACCGGTATCGATATTGCCTGCGGCGACAAGCCTGTTGTTGAGCGACACCGTGTTGATGAGCTCGCTCTGCGAAATGCCGTAGGATTCGAGCTTGGCGGGATCGATGACAATCTCGAGCAGTTCCTCCCGGTGTCCCACGAGATCGGCCTGCAGCACGGTCGGGATCGCTTCGATCTCGTCCTTCAGCGCCTGCGCGGCGTTGTAAAGCGTCCGCTCCGGCACTTCACCGGACAGCGTCACCACGAGGACCGGAAAGAGCGACGTGTTGAATTCGGTGATGGTCGGCTCTTCCGTATCGCTCGGCAATTTGGGCCGCGCGAGATCGATCTTCTCGCGCACATCCTGCATGGCGCCGTTCTTGTCGAAATTGACGTCGAACTCGAGCACGATGCCGGCATGGCCCTGTGAGGCGATGGCCGTGATTTCCTTCAGCCCCTCAAGCGAACGCAGCTCCGTTTCCATGGGCCGGATGAGCAGGCGCTCGGCGTCCTCCGGCGAAATGCCGTGATGGACGATCGAGACATAGAAGATCGGAATCGGAATATCGGGATCGGCTTCCTTCGGAATCGTGATGAAGGAAATGATGCCCGCCGCCACGAGGAGGACCATCGTGGTGAGAACGGTTCGGGTCCGCCCCAATATGGCGTCGATGACGGAATTCACAGCGCCGCTCCAACCTGTGTTGCAGGAATGGCTTCAACCTTCTGTCCCTCGATCACATAGTCCTGCCCGACCGTGATGATGGTCACCTTGTCGGGAAGCCCGGCGATCCAGAGGCCTTCCGGCGTATCGTCGATAAGCTGTATCGGCTGGAAGACGACGCGGCCTTCCTCGTCGACCGTGCGCACGCCGACGGTACCATTGTCGTTCAGTGCGATGATGCTGCTCGGAATCCGGTGCGCGAGCACTTCCTGGCCGGGGACGATGATTTGCGCGGTGATGCCCGAGCGCATGCTGAAGTCGGGGTTCGGCACTTCGAGTTCCACGCGGAAGGTCCGTGTCGCTGGGTCCGCCGTCTTGGCGACGAAATGGATGCGGCCTTCGACCGTTTCGCCGGTGACGAGGCGGGCCGTGCCCGGTCTTCCGATCTGCATGGCGCCCACGCGGTCTTCGGAGACCTGACCCGCAACGAGCAGCGGATCGAGCTCCACCACAAGGCCGCAGACGTCGCCGACGCGGACATAATCGCCCACATCGACCGGACGGTCGTCGAAAACGCCATCGAAGGGAGCAACGATCTTCGTCTGGCTCAGTTCGATTTCCATCTGCTTGAGCCGCGCCTGCGCCGCATCGAACGCGGCCTTGTTGCCGGCAACGGCGGTCGGCGCGCGGTGACCTTTTTCGGCGAGCTGGCGGGCGGCGTCATATTCGAGCTTGCGCTGCTGCACGAGCGCGCGCGCTTCCGCAAGCTGGGCATCGCGGGCGTCGATCTGCAACCGGCAGAGCACATCGCCCTTCTTCACGCGCTGGCCTTTTTCCACGGGAAGTTCGATCACCCGGCCCTGCGTCTCGGCGCGCACATGCACGGCGCGCTTTGCTTCGGTGCGCCCGCGAACGGTGATGAAGCTCTGCCTCATCGCGGCTTCGGACTCCGTCACGCGCACCCGCGGCATAACGGCACTGGCGGCGTCTTCTTCCGCTGCGGTCATCCCGTTGCCATTGCCGCCGGAGCTGAACAGGCCGGTCGCGAACCACAGCAGGATCGCGACGGCGATGCCGATGGCAATGTAGTGCGAGCGGTGGAGGCGGCCGCCCGTGACCCTTTCAATCGTGTTTTTCTGGCGTTCAAGCATGAGCTTTTTCTTCGATTGCGGCGTCTTCGATCAGATGCCGGTTGCGTTCGAGGAACTCGATGGAGGCGGCAAAGACGGCGTGCCCGTAGCGGCGGGCGAAATCCATGCCGGGTGTGTCTTCCTCATCGGCCTGTGAGAGGTCCTCCACCTTTTCCTTCATGGCGGCGAGCCGCTGGTCGACCAGGCTGCGGACGCGGTCGCGCGGCAACAGATGGGCAAAGAGAACGGTGAAGAGGAATTCGGAGCGGAACTTGTCTGGCGCGAGCTGCTGCCCGAGCGCATCGCCAAGCTGGCGGCGCCCCTTGTCGGTCAGGGAATAGATTTTCTTGTCGGGACGCCCCTCCTGCTGCTCGGTCCTGCAGGTCACGAGGCCTTCATCGGTCAGCCGCGTCAGCGCCGGATAGATCGACCCATAGCTCGCATCGAGGAAATGGCTGAAGGGACCATCCTCGAACATCTTGTTGATCTCGTAGCCCGTGGCGTCGCCGAAGGCGAGGGCGCCCAGACAGAGGGTCGTGACATGCATATCCAGGAAATCCCTGCGTCAAACCGATCTACGGCCCGCTGCCTGTATCGGATCGATATATCGGCGCTATATATGAGGAGGGTTCCGGGAATCCAAGACCGGTGAGGCAAATTTACCGCCAAAAACCGGGTATTTTGTGCGGTGCGGCAAGAAAGTAACGCTGAGGGGCCTCGGGCCGGGATCAGCTACCGGCCATGGCGGCGAGGAGCAGCCGCCGGTAGAGCCGGTCCGTGAGGCTCCGGGGCCTTGCGAGCCCCATCCGTTCGAGCCCGGCCTGTGTCGCCTCATCCGCCTTGCCGCCCCTAAGCACCAGCCGCGCAAGCTCCGCCTTGGTAGCGTTGCGGAGCTTGCCGAGCGCCGGCATGAGCGCCTGCTCGACTTCCGTGAAATCGCTGTCGAAGGGGAAAAGCGGCAGCTTGTCCCGGCGCCGGGCCTCCTCCAGCGCCTCTTCCAGACGGCCAGGCGTATTGTTCCGGTGCCGTTCCGGAATCCTGTAGTCGCGCGCGATCTTGCCGGCCTGTTTCGCGCGGTCGAGCAGTTCCTCCTGAAAGCGGGAATCGGCAATGGAAAGCATCGCCGCCGCCACCTCGCCGTCTGGCTTGCCGCGCAGATCGGCCACGCCATATTCCGTCACCACCATATCGCGCAGATGCCGCGGAATGGTCGTATGGCCGTAATTCCAGAGCACGTTGGATAGCGTCTTCCCCTCCTTGCTGCGTGTGGCACGGAGCGCGATCACCGAGCGGGCACCTTCAAGCGCGAAGGCTTGGGCGACGAAGTTGTATTGCCCGCCGACGCCGCTCACCACGCGCCCGTCTTCGAGCCCATCCGATATGGCAGCGCCTGTGAGCGTCGCCATCATGGCGGTGTTGATGAAACGTGCCTTCTTTCGCGCGGCGCGCTTTCGCTCCTCCTCGCCCAGAAGCTCGTTGACGAAACTCACCGGCACCATGGCGATCTTCGCCCGCATCTGCGGGCTCATCGCGTGGAGCTTGGCGTAGAAGGCGCGTGAGCCAAGAAAGAAACCGCCATGAACGAGCGCGCCATCCGCCTCGCGCTTCACCACGCCGGCCTCGATGAGGTCGATGAAACACTCGACCAGCATCTCGCTCGCACCGTAGAGCCCTTCATCGAAAGGCGCGTATTCGCCGCCCTGTATCGCGAGCTTCTCGCGAAGCGCCAGGAAGCACCCATTCTCGAGGTGCCTCAACCTGAGCGCATGACCTATCGCATCGCCGATGGAGCCGATGCCGATCTGCAATGTACCGCCGTCGGGAATGAGGCTCGCGATGCGCAGGCCGATCGCATGATCGGCAAGCGTCACCGGCTCGCGCGGCGGCGCGAAAAGCGGGAAATGGAGCGAGGGATTGTCGAGCAGGAAATCGAATGTCTCCGACGTCACCTCCGCTTCGCCGCCCATATAGGGGAGGTTCGCATTGGTTTCGCCGATAGCGAGGAAATCCGCCCGGCCTTCGCGCCGCGCCTTAAGAAGATCGGGCGTGATATCGGGATTGCTGCTCAGGCTGAAGCTCTCGCCCGTCTCCGAAGGCGCGACGAGCTGCGCCACCACATTGACGCCGGATTGCAGGATGTATTGCAGCGCATGGGTGTAGTTCGCGGAGATATAGGCCTGTTGCTGCCGCGGCGAGCCGAGCCACTTGCCGGCCTGCAGGAAGAATTCATTGACCTCGATATTGGCCGGCAGCCGGCCCGAATGAAGATCGCGCGCATAGGTAAGTTCGGGATAGCCGGTGAAGAGCCGCTCGAGCACGGGACCCATGAAGCGGCCTTCGAGGCCACCGCCTGCGCGCGGCACTTCAAGCGTCAGCGCGGTGAATATGCGCAGTGAAATGGAAGGATCGGCCGTCGCGCGCGCCACCAGCGCATTGACGAAATGATTGGGCTTGCCGAGGCCGAGCGGCAGCGCCAGAACGATTTTCTTGCCTGTGCGCGCAATGACGGCATCGGCAAGGGCTGCGGCATCCTGAAATTTCTCCGGGCGGGTGGGCACGCTCGAACCTGCATTTTCTTGTTGCGCCGGAGGCAAGCATAGCAGCTTGCGCCCCGGCCCGCCTCAATCCCCCGTGGCGCGCGCCAGATGAGGAGGGTCATCCTTCTCCGCCGGGTGCAGCGCGAGATCCTCCGGCGCAAAATCATCCACGGCGACGACGCGCGCCAGGGCCTCGCGATATCTGGCAATGAGCTCGCCATCCTCGGCGCCGATCACGCCGCTTGCGGCTGCCACCTTCGCCTCGGCGGTACCGGCCTTGCGCATCTTGTCGCGCGCGGCTTGCGTCAGTATTGCGAGCGAGAAGGTCTCTTCGAGATTGGCGACGGCATCGCCCGTCATGCCGAGATGGAGGCCGGATGTCAGGCGGTCGCGCGTGGCTGACGGCGCGAGCAGCAGCTCCGCGCATTCGATGACGAGCCTGTCTTTCGGGCCGCGTACCGCCGCGCCGAAAGGCTGGACGACAAGCCGCGCAAGCCAGGCGGCAGGCCGGTTCGGCAGGTTGGCGAAAACCTCGCCGAACAGACGGTCGATGCGTGCAAGCCCGTCCGCCATGCAGTAGGCGAGAAGCGGGAGGTCTGCCTTCTGGCGGCCTTCATCCTCGAAACGCTTCAGCGCCGCAGAGAGGAGATAGAGTTCCGACAATATGTCGCCGAGGCGCGCCGACAGCATTTCCTTCCGCTTCAGCGCACCGCCAAGCGTGAGCAGCGCGAGATCGGCGGTGAGCGCGAAGCCCGCCGCCCGCCGCGAAAGCTGGCGGTAGTAGCGCGTCACCTTGCCCGCGCGCGGCGCCGGCGCGAACAATCCGCCGGTCCAGTTGCGGAAGAAGGCGCGGCCAAGCGTGCGGAAGCCATGGCCGACATGGCGCCAGAAGGCCTCGTCGAACTTGTCGAGCGCGACCTCCAGGTCTTCTTCCTCCAGCGCCTGCATCTCGTCGAGAAGATGCGGATGGCTGCGAACGGCGCCCTGACCGAAAATGATGAGATTGCGCGTGAGGATGTTCGCGCCTTCGACCGTGATGCCGACGGGCACGGCGCGATAGAGATTGCCGAGATAGTTCGACGGCCCGTCGATCACGCCCTTGCCGGCATGAATATCCATCGCATCGTTCACGGCCTCGCGCATGCGGTCCGTCGCATGGGCCTTCATGATCGCGGAAATGACGGCGAGTTTCCGCCCGCCATCGAGCCCGGCGCAGGTGAGCCGCCGCCCCGCATCGAGCAGATAGGCCGTGCCCGCAATATGAGCGAGCCGTTCCTGCACGCCCTCGAACTTGCCGACCGGCAGGCCGAATTGCTCGCGCACCCGCGCATAGGCGCCGCTCGTCCGGGCGGCAAAGGCCGCAGCGGCGGCGGAAAGCGATGGAAGTGAAATGCCGCGCCCGGCTGCAAGCGCGCTCATCAGCATCTTCCAGCCATGGCCCGCCTGTTCCTGTCCGCCGATGATGTGGTCGAGCGGAATGAAGACGTCGCGCCCCTGGATGGGCCCGTTCTGGAACATCTGGAAGGAGGGAAGATGCCGCCGCCCGATGGTGACGCCCGGCAGATCTGCGGGCACAAGCGCGACGGTGATGCCGTAATTCTTCGGTTCGCCGATGAGCCCGTCGGGGTCCGACAGCTTGAAGGCGAGCCCGAGAACCGTGGCGACTGGCGCAAGCGTGATATAGCGCTTGGAGAAGTTGAGGCGGATGCCGAGCACTTCCTCGCCCTGCCATGCGCCCCGGCAGATGACGCCGCTATCCGTCATTGAGGCGGCGTCCGATCCCGCTTCCGGGCTCGTCAGGCCGAAGCACGGGACATCCTCCCCCCGCGCAAGCCTTGGCAGCCAATGATCGCGCTGCGCCTCCGTGCCGAATTGCAGCAGCAATTCGCCGGGCCCGAGCGAGTTCGGCACCATGACGGTGACGGCCGCCGTTGCCGAGCGGCTGGAAATCTTGCGAATGATCTCGGAATGCGCGAAGGCGGAAAATTCGAGTCCGCCATAGGCCTTGGGAATGATCATGCCGAAGAAGCGGTGCTCGCGGAGGAAGGTCCAGACCTCTTCCGGCAGGTCGCCGTCTTCCCAGGTGATCTTCCAGTCGTCGAGCATGCCGCAAAGCTCTTCGACCGGGCCATCCATGAAGGCTTGCTCTTCGGCGCTGAGCTGCGGGCGCGGCGTATCGAGGAGCTTCCGCCAGTCGGGATTGCCGGAGAAAAGCTCGGCTTCGAGCCAGACATCGCCTGCCTCGAGCGCCTCGCGCTCCGTTTCCGACATGCCTGGCAGCGCCTTCTGCGCCCAGGCGAGGATCGGCTTTGTAAGCCGGTTTTTCCGCGTTTCCTTCCAGTTCATGGCCAATGAAGTTGGTCGCGGGAACTGGAAGTCAAGGAACCGGGGTGAGGATCGGCGCTATTCGGCGCCCTCCATGGGCCTTGGCCTGAGCGGCCGGTCGACCTGCTCCATTTCCTCCTCGAGGCGCCGCTTCGTGTCGCCGGGCGAGCCCGTGCCCCGGGCAAAGGCCTGATAGGCGACCGGCACCACGAAAAGCGTGAAAGCCGTGGTCGCAATGATGCCGGAAAAGATCACGACGCCGATGGCCGAGCGCGTCTCGGCGCCAGCGCCGAAGGAGAGGATGAGGGGAATGGCGCCTGCCGCCGTGGTGATCGCCGTCATCAGGATGGGGCGCAGGCGAATGCCCGCCGCTTCCACCAGCGCCTCGCGGAAATCCTTGCCCTCGTCGCGCAATTGATTGGCGAATTCGACGATCAGGATGCCGTTCTTCGCGGCAAGCCCCACCAGCATGATGAGCCCGATCTGCGTGTAGAGATTGATCGTGCCGCCCGATATCCATATGCCGAAAAGCCCGCCCGTCACCGCCAGAGGAACCGTGGTGATGATGATGAAGGGATGGACGAAACTTTCGAACTGAGCCGCAAGCACGAGGAACACGACCACGATGCCCAGCACGAAGACGAAGGCGAGCGCGCCGCCCGCCTCCTTGAAGTTCATCGATTGGCCCTTGTAGTCGATGGTCACGCCCTGTGGCAGCCGCTCCCGGGCAAGCTCCTCGAGATAATCGAGCGCCTCGCCGAGCGTGTAGCCGTCGGCGAGATCGGCCTCAATGGTGATGGCCCTGACCCGGTTGTAGCGGTTGAGCGTCGCCGGGCCCGCGGATTCCGAAATGCTGACGAGATTGGCAACGGGTATGAGCTCGCCCGAGCGGTCGGAACGAACGAAGAGATTGCTCATGTCGCTCGGCGTGCGCTGGGCCGAGCGTTCGCCTTCCAGGATCACGTCATATTCCTCGCCATCCTCGACATAGCGGGTGACGAGGCGCGAACCGAAAATCGTCTCGAGCGTGCGGCCGACATTGCCGATCGTTACGCCGAGATCGCCCGCGCTGTTGCGGTCGATCTCCACCCGGAGCTGCGGCTTCGTCTCCTTGTAGTCGTGATCGATATTGATGAGGCCGGGATTGTTCTCCTCGATGGCGGCAAGAAGAATGTCGCGCCATTCGCGCAGCTGCTCGAAGGTGCCGCCGCCGATGACGAACTGCACGGGCTTCGACGTGCCGCCGCCGAAGCCGGAGCGCATCACGGGAGAAATCGTCACGCCGGGCAGGTCGCTCGTGACCTCGCGGATTTCCGCCATGATGTCCCAGGCCGAGCGGCGCACCGCCCAGTCATGCAGGACCACCACCGCGATGCCGTCATTGAAGCTTGCCGTGTTGCCGAAGGAGCGCGGCGCGCGCACGAGCAGTCGGCTGATCTCGCCGCGCTCGACAAGCGGCATCAGCCGGGTCTCGATTTCGGTCATGTAAGCGGCGGTATAGTCGTAAGAGGCGCCTTCCGGCGCATTCACCATCACGAAGAAGGTGCCCCGGTCTTCGCGCGGCGCATACTCGGATGGCGTCAGCGCGAAAAGCCCGAAAGCGACGAGGATCATGGCGCCGAAAACGCCGAAGACCGGCACCGGCCGCGCCAGCGTTTTCTCGAGCAGCGCCGAATATCGCTCCCGCAAGAGGTTGAACTGGCGGTCGACCGCAACGGTGAAACGGGTAGGACCCGTCGCCGGTTTCAGTACTTTGGAGGAAAGCATCGGCGAAAGGCTCAGGGCCACGAAGCTCGAGAAGCCGACGGCGGCCGCCATGGTGATCGCGAATTCGGAGAAGAGCCGGCCGACAGCACCCTCCACAAAGGCGAGCGGCACGAACACCGCCATCAGCACGATGGTCGTGGCAATCACCGCAAAACCGACCTGCCGCGTGCCGCGATAGGCGGCGACGAGCGGCGTTTCCCCGGCTTCCATGCGCCGATAGATGTTTTCGAGAACGACGATCGTGTCGTCCACCACGAGGCCGATGGCGAGCACCAGCGCGAGAAGCGTCAGCAGGTTGACGGAAAATCCCGCCATGTAGAGAACGAGGAAAGTTGCAATGAGTGAAACCGGCACCGTGACGGCGGGAACCAGTGTCGCCCTCATGCTGCCGAGAAACACGAAGATCGTCAGCACGACGAGAACGATGGCGATGCCGAGCGTCTTGTAGACTTCGTTGATCGCGCCTTCCACGAAGACGCTGCTGTCATAGCTCTGCTGGAATTTCATGCCTTCCGGCAGCGTCGGTGCGATGCGCGCGGCCTCCGCCTTGGCGCCGTTCGCGACGGTCAGCGTATTCGCGGTCGACTGCTTGATGATGCCGATACCGACCATCTGCACCTGATTGCCGCGGAAGAAGGTGCGGTCCTCCGCCGCCTCGCGTTCGACGCGGGCCACATCGCCGAGCCGCACCAGATAGCCGTCATCGCCTTGCCGCAGCACAAGCTGGCGGAAATCAGCAGGCGTGCGGTAGCTGCGCTCGATGCGCGCCGTGAACTGGCGTTGCGTCGATTCGATGCTGCCGGCGGGAAGCTCGACATTTTCCGCAAGGAGCGCCTGTTCCACATCGCCCACGGTCAGCTGCCGGGCGGCGAGCGCCGAGCGGTCGAGCCAGACGCGCATGGCATAATGCCGCGCACCGGAGAGCCGGACGCGCGCGACGCCGTCCAGCGTCGAGAAGCGGTCGACGAGGTGGCGCTCCGCGTAATCCGTCAGCTCCAGCACGTTCATGTTGGGGCTTTCGAGATTGAGCCACATGATGACGTCGTCGCTCGAATCGACTTTCTGGATATCCGGCGCGTCCGCCTCCTGAGGCAGATCGTCGAGGATCCCCGACACACGGTCGCGAATGTCGTTCGCCGCCGCGTCGATGTCCCGCCCCGGCCTGAACTCGATGGTGATGCGTGAGCGTCCGTCCTGGCTCGCCGACTGGACATAGGAAATGCCCTCGACGCCCGCGATGCGCTCCTCGATCCGTTCGGTGATGCGCGTCTCGACGACGGCGGCCGCCGCGCCGCGATAGTCCGTCGTGATCGAGACGATAGGCGGATCGATATCCGGATATTCGCGCAAGGGCAGCCGGTCGAAGGCGACCATGCCGAAAGCGACGAGCAGCAGGCTCAGAACGGCGGCAAAGACGGGCCGGGTGACGGAGACGTCCGAAAGCTTCATTGCCGTCTCCCTTACTGCACCACGACCGTATCTTCCATCACGGCGCCGATGGCCTGACCGTGCTTCTGTTCCTCGATGATGTTGACCGGCTGTCCGTCGCGCAGTCGCATGGTGCCATGGGTGACGACCACCTCGCCTTCATCGAGACCTGAAAGGATTTCGACATCGCCCGGTCGCCGCGCGCCGGTCTTGACCTCGCGCCGGACGGCCCTGCCATCTTCCACCACGAAGACGAAATTGCTGGCGCCGGAAGGCACCAGCGCCTCCTCGGGAATGACGACGGCCTGCCGCGGATTCTTCATCAGCTGCACGGTCATCAAAAGTCCGGGGCGGAGCGCATGATCGGGATTGCCGATCAGCGCGCGCGCAGTGATGGAGCGCGTTACGCGGTCCACCTGCGTCGAGACGCTGTGCACTTGTCCGCGGAATTCGCGGCCGGAAAGTGCCGTCGTCGTCGCGACGATTTCCAGCCCCGGCGCGATGGTGGAGAGATAGGCGGCCGGCACGGTGAAATCGAGCTTGATCGGATCGAGATCGTCCAGCGTGGTGATGCGGTCGCCCGGCGTCACCAGCGTGCCGAGGCTGATCTGGCGGAGGCCGACAATGCCGCTGAAAGGCGCGCGGATTTCGCGGTCGGCAAGGCGCGCCGCCGCGGCATCGCGGTTCGCTTCCGCTTCGCGCAGCGCCGCAAGCCGCTCTTCGAGCTGTGCCGTCGCGGTGAACTGCCGCCGCTCGAGCTCGCGCGAACGCTCATAGGCGGTGCGGCGTTCGGCGAGCACGGCTTCCGCCGCCGCAAGCGCGGCGCGCTGTTCCTCGCGCCGCATCCCGACAAGCAGTTGCCCTTCCTCGACTGTCTGGCCATCCTCGAACTGAATTTCCGTCACCCGGTCGGCGACATTCGCCGTGATTACCACGCTCTCATTCGAGAAACTCGTGCCCAGCGCCTCGATGCGGTCCACGAAACGGTCCGTGATCGCCCGGACGACGATCACGTTCTGTGCATTCTCGGCAAATGCATGGACCGGAAAGGCAAGAGCGGCGGCAAGGACGAACCGGAAGAGACGCATGCGGACTCCAATAGGGGCCGGGACAGGAATTTCAGCAGAACGGCGCATGATGCCGCTTCATTCCGTTGAAATTATGACAATAGCGTCACTTTCGGCGCGCGGCGCTCAAATTCCGGTGAGGTAGAGCCCGTCAGGGAGTGTTTTCCGGGTTCTGGATGGGCAGGGGAGCCGGGATGCCGCTGCGCGAAATCGAGAAGCTGAGAAGTATGGTCGGCAGAATGCCGAGCAGAACGATGGTGAGCGCGGCGGTGCTCGCCTCTGCCAGCCGCTCGTCCGAGGCAAGGCGATAGGTCCGCGTCGCCAGCGTCTCGAAATTGAAGGGCCTGAGCAGCAATGTCGCCGGAAGTTCCTTCAGGACGTCGATGAAGACGATGAGCGCGGCACTCGCAAGCGCCCCGCGCATCAAGGGCACATGCACTGCCGAGAGCACGCGGCGCGGGCCGGCGCCGAGGCTCCGCGCCGCCGCGTCGAGCGTCGGGTGGATTTTTTCAAGCCCGCTATGCGCTGCATTGTAGGCGGCGGTGAGGAAGCGCGCGACATAGGCGAAGATGAGGCCCGCGATGGAGCCCGTCAGCAACAGCCCCGGCGAGACGCCGAAACGAGCCTCGGCGAAGTCGCCGAAACTGCGGTCGATGCTTGTCGACAGCGTAAGAATGCCGATAGCGATCATCGCGCCGGGCAGCGCATAGCCGAGCGTCGCGAGACGTATCGAGATGCGGTTGAAGCGCGTCGGGTGAAGCCGCTCGCCGTAGGCAAGCATCAGGGCGAGCAATGTCGCCATCGCCGCGGCGATGGCGGCGACGAAGACGCTGTTCCATGCGAAATCGAGAAAGCTGCGGCCAAGCAGCGGGTCGCCCTGCAGAAGCGCATAGCGGATGAGCACGCCCGCCGGCACGAGGAAACCGAGCAGCACCGGCAGCGCGCATGCGGCGACGGCGGCAGCGGCGGCAAATCCCTTGAGCCGCTTCGGCTGCGAGGCCATGTCGCGCGCCATCGGGTTGGCGACGCGCCCGCGCCGGCTCGTCATTTCGAGAAAGACGAGCGCGATGGCGAAGATGAAAAGCCAGGCGGCGATCTGTGCCGCCGACACCGCGTCCCCAAGGCTGAACCAGGTGCGGAAGATGCCGGTCGTGAGCGTCGGAACGGCGAAATAATCGACCACGCCGAAATCGGAGATCGTTTCCATCAGCGCGAGCGCAATGCCGCCGGCGATGGCCGGCCGCGCGCAGGGCAGGGCGACGCGGGTGAAGGCGCGCCATGGCCGTGCGCCGAGATTGCGCGCCGCATCGAAGAGCGCCGCCGACTGCCGCTGAAAGGAGGCGCGCGCGAGCAGATAGACATAAGGGTAGAGCACGAGGCTCAGCATCACCGCCGCGCCGGGAAGCGAGCGCACCGGCGGGAAATAATAGTCGCCCGCTCCCCATCCGGTAACGGCGCGCAATGCGGATTGCACCGGCCCTGCAAAGGCGAGGAGATCGGTATAGACGTAAGCGACGATATAGGCGGGCGTCGCGAGCGGCAGCACCAGGGCCCAGCTCGCGACCGAACGGCCGGGAAACTGCGTCGTCACGGTGAGCCAGGCCGTGCCCACGCCCGCGATGCCGGTCATCAGTGCGACCAGCGCCATCAGTTTCAGCGTGTTCGCCACATAGGTGGGAAGCACGGTGGACGCGAGATGAGCCCAGTTCTCGCTCTGCGGCGCCGCCAGGCTTGCCAGCACCACAAGCGAGGGCAGCAGCACGAGGAAGGCAGCGGCGAGCGCCCCGAGCGTCCAGCCGGAGGCCGCGCGCGAGCCGGGGCCTGCGGCAAATGCGGCGCGAAGCGGCGGGGCCTGATCTTTTTCCGTGACTGACATGGCGCTGTTGTGACAAATACCGGGCGGGGCGGCAAAGTAATTTTGCTACGCATTTGCATTAACCCCGCCTGTTCACGCGCCGCGAGGTCTTCAGAATGTCCCTGGCGTTCCGCAATGTCGGACACAGCTATGGCAGCCACCGGGTCCTGTCCGGGGTGACGCTCGAGGCGCGGCCCGGCGAAATCCTTTGTCTTCTCGGCGCCTCGGGCAGCGGCAAGACGACGCTTCTGCGCCTTGCGGCAGGGCTTGAAACCCTGCAGGAAGGCAGCATCGATCTCGGCGGCGCCGTACTCGCGACCCCCGGCCGCAACGTGCCGCCGGAGAAGCGCTCCTTCGGCATGGTGTTTCAGGACCATGCGCTTTTCCCCCATCTGACGGTCGAGGAGAACATCGCCTTCGGTCTCGCCGGCTGGCCGAAAGAGGAGATGCGCGCGATCGTTTCCGCCCGGCTCGCCGCCGTCGGCCTGAGTGGCTTCGAGGCCCGCTATCCGCATACGCTGTCGGGCGGCCAGCAGCAGCGTGTTGCGCTTGCCCGCGCGCTGGCGCCGTCCCCCGCCGCCATGCTGCTCGACGAGCCTTTTGCGAGTGTCGATGTCACGCGCCGCCGCGCGCTCCGCGAAGAGGCCCGCCGCGCGCTGAAAGAGGCCGATGTGGTCACGCTTGTCGTGACGCATGATCCGGTCGAAGCCATGGAAATCGGCGACCGGATCGCGGTGATGGAGGGTGGCCGCATCGCCCAGTGCGCAACACCTGAAGAGCTCTATGCGCGGCCCGCCAGCGCGCTCGTCGCCTCGCTGTTCGGGGAGGCGCAGCGCTTTCCCGCCGTGGTGAGCGGCGAAACGGCGATCACCGCCTATGGCCCGGTTTTCGTTTCAGGCCATGCGGAAGGCGCCCATGTCGAGGTGATCGTCCGGCCGGAGGCGGTGACGCTTGCACCGGCGAGCGCGAAGGAAAGCAATTTCCGTATCGGCGACATCCGCTTTCTCGGCCGCGACTGGCTTGTCCTGCTGATGAATGACGGCGCCCCCGGTCTCGAGCCGCTCCGCGCCCGCGTTCCGGCCCTGGAAGGGCTCGCGGTCGAGGCGAGCGTCGCGCTGCGTTTCGACCCGCAGGGAACCTTCGTTTTCCCCGCCTGATGCGGCCAAACGCCCGGCGGTGCCGTCTTGCGCTTGTCACGCCGGGAGGTTAGCGTGCGATTGAAAATCGTTCGCATCTAATGCCGGGATCATCATGCTCCGTTTGTTCGCCGCCCTTGTCCTTGCCGCAATTGCCGCGGTGACCGTCTTCGCCGCCGAAGCGGATGCCGCCGAAGTGAATATCTATTCGGCCCGCCACTACGACACCGACCTCGCGCTCTATGACCGCTTTACGGAAGAAACGGGCATCAAGGTGAACCTGATCGAGGGCGACAGCGACGAGCTGATCGCGCGGATCGAACGCGAGGGCCGCAACAGCCCTGCCGATCTTCTGATCACGGTCGATGCGGGCCGCCTCTGGCGCGCGGAAGAAAAGGGCCTCTTCGCGCCGGTTTCATCCGAAGTGCTGGAAGAGCGTATCCCGGCGCATCTGCGCCATCCGGACGGGCTCTGGTTCGGCCTCTCGAAGCGCGCCCGCATCATCATCTACAACAAGGCGGCGGGCGAACCTGAGAGCCTCGCGACCTATGCCGATCTCGCGAATCCGGTTCACAAGGGCGAGATCTGCATGCGCTCCTCGTCCAACCTCTACAATGTCTCGCTGCTCGCCTCGATCATCGAGCATGAAGGCGCCGAAGCTGCCGAGGAATGGGTGAAGGGCGTTGTCGCGAATTTCAAGCGCGAGCCGCAGGGCAACGATACGGCGAATGTGAATGCCGTCGCCTCCGGCGAATGCCGCATCTCGCTCGTGAACACATACTATGTCGGCCGTATGCTCGCTTCGGACGATCCGGCCGTGCGCGAAGCGGCGGAGAAGGTTGCGATCGTCTTCCCCGATCAGGAAGGCCATGGCACCCATGTGAACCTTTCGGGCGCCGGCGTACTGAAGCACGCGCCGAACCATGACAATGCGGTGAAGTTCATCGAATTCCTGACGGGTGACTGGGCGCAGCTCGCCTTCACGCAGATGAACCATGAATATACGGCGGTTCCCGGTGTGAGCGAGGAATCGCCGGTGCGCGGCACGGGCACTTTCAAGGAAGACGAGATGAATGCGAGCGCACTCGGCCGCAATCAGGCCGAAGCCGTGCGCATCTTCGACCGCTCGGGCTGGAAGTAAGCGCGCATTCGATACGGACCGGAGATAGCAAACCGGGGACAGTTGTTGCCCCCGGTTTTCTCATGCTCGTGTCAGACGAGAATGGCGCGCTGGCCGTTCGCGCGGGCAAGCACCTCAACTTCGACATCGAAACAGGCCCCGAGCGCCTGCGCGGTGAAAACATCATCGGCCTCGCCCGAGGCGACGACCCGTCCATTCTTCAGAAGAACCACATCGTCCGCATAGGCGCTCGCCAGATTCAGATCGTGGATCGCGGCAAGAACGCCCACGCCCTCATCGGCGAGTCGCCGCGCAACATCGAGCACGAGACGCTGGTGACGAAGGTCGAGCGCCGATGTCGGCTCATCGAGAATGAGATAGCGGCTTTTCCTTTCGTGGCGGCCGTCGGGCCGCCAGATCTGTGCGAGCGCACGCGCAAACTGCACGCGCTGCTTCTCGCCGCCGGACAATGTCCGGTAGGAGCGGGAGAGAAATGGCGCGACACCGGCGAGCCGCGCCGCCTCGCCGATCGCCTCCGCGTCGAAAAGCTGCGCTGGCGTGCCGGAAAAAGGCAGGCGGCCGAGTTCGATCACTTCCTCGGCGGTGAAGGCGAAGTCGAGCGAGGAATCCTGAAGCAATACGGCGCGCCGCCGCGCAAGCAGAAGGGGCGGCATGGAAGTGAGCGGCGCTCCATCGAGCAGAACCTCGCCCTCAGCGGGCCGTCTTTCGCCCGCGAGAACGGAGATCAGCGTCGACTTGCCTGCGCCATTGGGCCCGATCAGCGCCGTGACGCGCCCGGGGCGGACGGCAATCTCCGCCCGGTCGAGCAGGCGCTTGCCGCCCGCGAAAACGGAAATGCCGGATACTTCGATCACAATGACCTCCGCTTGCGCATGAGAAGCCAGAGAAAGAAGGGGCTACCAACCGCCGCCGTGACGAGGCCGATCGGCAGTTCGGCGGGCGCAACGACGACGCGGGCGAAACTGTCGGCGACCAAAAGCAGCGCCGCGCCTGCGAGCATCGACCCCGGCAGCACGATGCGATGGTCGGGCCCCGCGATCATGCGCACGACATGCGGCACCACGATGCCGACAAAGGCGATGATGCCGCTCACGGCCACGGCCGAACTCACGGCGAGCGCTGCCGCAACCATGATGACATGTTTGAGCCGCTGCACCTGCACACCGAGGTGAAGCGCCTCGCGCTCGCCAAGCAGCATGGCGTCAAGCGCGCGGGCGCGGCTGAGAATGACGCCGAGCGCAAGGAGGATAGGAAGTGCCGCAAGCGTCACCGCGCGCCAGCCGCCGGATGCGAGGCTCCCCATGCTCCAGAAGGTGAAGTCGCGCAGCTGCGTATCGTTGGAGACATAAACGAGAAGGCCGGTCAGCGCGCCGGTCAGCGCATTGACGGCGATGCCCGCCAGAAGCAGCGCCGCCACCGCGGCCTGACCGCGCGATTGCGCAAGGCTCTGGATGGCGAAAGTGGCGCCAAGTCCGCCCGCAAAGGCCGCAAGCGGCAAGAGCCACGGCGAGGCGAGAAAGGGAAGGACGCCGACAAGCGTCGAGCCGAGCACGATCACGAAGACGGCGCCAAGCGCCGCGCCGCCCGACACGCCGATCAGGCTTGGATCGGCGAGCGGATTCCGGAACAGGCCTTGAAAGGCCGCACCCGCGCCGGCCAGCGCCATGCCCACAATGACGGCAAGCAAGGCGCGAGGCAGGCGGATCGTCTGAACGATTGCCGCAATGCGCGCATCGCTCTCCATGCCGGACAGCGCGGCGAGCACATTGCCCAAAGGAATGGAAACGGCGCCCGTCGCAAGCGACGCGAGAAAGGCGAGGCAAAGAAGCAGGCCGAGCCCGGCGAGGATCGCGGGGCGGCGCGCCGCGCGCGACACGTGCGGCCGGGCTGCGGCAAGCTCCGTCATTGCGCTTCCGTCCATGGCCGGGCGGGAAGCGGTGCAATCTCCGCCCCGGGGTGAA
The DNA here is from genome assembly GCA_019635955.1 of Parvibaculum sp. Lineage (GTDB taxonomy): Bacteria > Pseudomonadota > Alphaproteobacteria > Parvibaculales > Parvibaculaceae > Parvibaculum. The sequence continues at coordinate 7,598 of JAHBYL010000023.1, read as the reverse complement.
ACCCGGCGGCAAGATCGCGCAGCGCATGGGCAAGGCGCGGTCCGAAGCCCGCGAGGTAAAGCGCATCCATGCTGACGATGCGCTTGGCCTTGCCCGCCGGTGTCGCGGCGAGTGCCGGATCGGCGAGAAGCTTCTCGCCGCCGCCCAGCATCTCGATCGTCTGATCGGTGACGAGCAGAATGTCGGGTGCGGCCTCCGTCGCCGCCTCCGGCGAGAAAGGCTTGTATCCCTTGATCGTGCTTGCCGGGTTTTCGCCGCCGGCAAGTTCGATCATCGCATGGGCGGCGGTGTCGCTGCCTGCCACGAGAAGCCCGCCCCGGCCTGCCTGCAGCAGAAACATCACGCGGGGTTTCCGGCCCTCGATCTTCGCCACATCGGCAAGTACCCGGTCCATGTCCTGCTTCAGCGTTTCGTTGAGCGCGGCCGCCTCCGCGTCGCGGCCGAGCGCGGCACCCACTTCGGCGATGTGCGCGTAGACATCTTCAGGCGCGAAGCCTTCCTCGAGCTTCACGATGCGCACGCCCGCAGCTTCCGTCTGTGCGAGCGCCGTATCGGGCCCGGCCTCGCCGCCCGCCAGAATGAGATCGGGAGAGAGCGAGAGAAGTCCCTCCGCCGAAAGCTGCCGCACATAGCCGACATCGGGCAGGGCATCCGCCGCTGCCGGATAGATGCTCGTCGTGTCCGCGCCGACAAGTCGCTCACCCGCGCCAAGCGCATACACGATCTCGGTAGTCGAGCCGCCAACGCTGACGATGCGCTCCGCATGCGCATACGCGGGGACGCCGACGAAGAGCAGGGCAGCGGCGCATGCCGCCTTGATAGAGAGAGGCTTCGCCATCATTACGCGGCTTCCTTCGTCGCGAGCGGGTTGACGATCTCGCGCCAGGCAAGATCTTCGGGCTGGCCGGGCTTGCGCTTGCCGAACAGCGTGGCGATCAGCGTGCCTTCCTTGTCGAAAAGCTCGAGCGAGGTCACGGTGCCGTCTTCCGTCGGCTTCCAGACGACCCATGCGCTGTCCACATGGTCTTCGCGGAGATGAAGGTTGAAGGCTTCATCGAGCACATTGAACCAAGGACCCATGGGCTTCAGGTTGGAGACGGGGCCGGTATGGATCTGGATCATGCCGGGATTGCCGACGAACACCATGATCGGCACTTCGCGTTCGCGCGCGGCATCCAGCGCAGCGCGGAGCGAAGCGGGCGGCACGCGCATCGCACGCGTCTCGCCCGCGAGGCGGAGACCCTGAAGCCGCTCTACCTTGAATTTCGTGATGAGACCGTGGAACTCATGCGTGTCGGTCATTGCGTCCCATGCGGCGCGGAAGCCCGCCACGTCGATCTCGTTGTCGGCAAGCCTTGCCTTCTTCTCCGGGGCCGGCGCGATTTCGAGCGGGGTGTTCTCCGTTGCGAACCGCGCGATCAGCGCATCGAAGGCTGCGGCATCGGAGCCGTCCGTCTGGTAGATCTTGTGAATGGCAACGCCCTCCGCATCGAAGAATTGCAGGCTGCGGCGCGTGCCGCCCTCTTTCAGCGTTTCGACGACGCCGAAGCCCGACTTCCACTGCGTGAAGAAGATGCGGAGGTCGATATCCTCGCCGACGATGAGGCCGACATGCGGGCCGCCTTCCAGTGTGCCATAGACGCCCTTGCGCTCATGCACCACGGATTCGTTTCGCGTCAGCGCCATCACGCGCCCAAGCGCGCCGATCGAGCCGATGATGCCGGTCCATTCCGGACGAAGGCGCGTGACGGTCGAGGTTGCGCTGCCGAGCGCGAGAAGCTCGGCTTCGGAAATACCGAGACGGGCGGCAAGGTCGCGGGCGCGAAGATTGGGCTCGTCGGCAAGAAGTGCCGTGCGGCGCGCGGTGAGCGACTGGGATGTGGATGAAGCGGACATGGCGGTTCCTTTCGTGAAACCTCAGTTGAGGGCAAAGCGGACGGGGATGTGAACGAAAGCGGCAACGGGCCTTCCGCCGCGTCTTTCGGGTTCGAATTGCCAGTCGCGCGCCGCTTTCATCGCGGCGTGATCGAGCAGCGCATAGCCGGAACTTTCGAGCAGCGAGATTTCCGCGGGATTGCCTGCAAGATCGAGTCTTACGCGGATCATGGCGGTGCCTTCCTGGCCGAGGTCGCGCGCCCGGCGCGGATAGGCAGGCGGGCGCGGCGGAACGCGGTAGCGCGGCTCGGTGAGAGTGACGATCTCGCTCTCCTCCGCACCGCTATGCGGCGCGAGGCCCGCGCGCGTGCCCGCGCCGTCGCCATCGCGTGCATCGGGTGGCGCGAATGAGGCGGTGCGAAAGGCCGGAGCGGTATCCGCCGCCGGCGCACGCGCTTCGCTGATCCGAGGCTGTGGCGCGGGCTTGCGTTCAGGTCGCGGGGCCACGAGCTCCGGAAGCGGTATTGCTTCGGTGATGGTCTCCGGCACGGGCCTGGACACCGGGTCGGGAAGAATTTCAGGCTGCGGTGCGGGGGGCGCTGCCTGCGATGGTGCGGCGCGCTCCACCCGCGCGGGTGCGGGAGCCGAAAGTTCGACGAAGGTGACGGACATGCCGTCGGGAATTCCTTGCGGCGCAGACGTGCCTGCCGTCTGCCACCAGCCGAGAAGAACGGCGGCGACCGAAACATGGAGAAAAAGCGAGGCCGCCACCGGCCCGCGGAGCGTGCGCGGCGCGAGAAGGAGAGGCGAGGAACCCTCCTCCCGTGCCATGCTGCCGATGCGTGCGGTGGCGGCCATGCTCATTGGCGATCCTCAGAAGCGCAGCGTCGCGTTGACGCCGAAGTTCCGGCCGACCTGGGCGTAGTTGCCGAGATTGGCATTGTTCGCGGCAAGCCCGTTCACATCCTGCGCGAGGTAGTACTCCTCGTCGAAGATGTTGAAAATGCCGGCATTGATCGTGAAGCTCTCGTTCAGGTCGTAATAGGCCATGAAATCGACCACCGTATAGGACGGGGCGATGAAGGCAGGCTGGGCAACGCCGTTGACGAGAACGGTCGACGGTACACGGTCGTGACGCTCGGCGCGCGTGGCGACGAGTTCCGCGCCCCACACATCCCCCTCATAGGCGATACCGGCGACGAACTTCAGCGGATCGACCGAGGCGAGCGGTTCGCCCGTCACGTCATTCTTGCCGCGGGCATAGGCAACGCTGCCCTTGAGCGCCCATTCCGGCAGGAAGCGGTATTCGCCCCTCGCCTCCGCACCGTAGATCGTGACCTCGGAAAGGTTCTGATACTGGAACGTGGTGAGGCCCGGAGGCGGCGCGGAGGCCACCGTCACGCTCTCGATGAAGTCTTCGTACATATTGTAGAAGCTCGCGACCGAGAAGCTCGACCCGTCGCGGAATTTGCCGCGCAGGCCCGCCTCGAAGCCGTCGCTCGTCTCCGGCTTCAGATCCGGGTTCGGAATGATTTCGTAGAACGACGCCGCATTGGCATAGCCGAAATTGGCATTGTCATAGGGCGGCGCGCGGAAGCCATGCGCATATTGCGCGAAGAGCGTGTACTCCTCCGTCACGTCGTAGGTGAGGCCGAGCTTCGGAGAAACTTCCATCTCCGTCATCTCGTGCACGGCGAAGGCACCGGCGCTCGCATTGGCGAAGAGCTGATCCGGCTTCGGCTTCAGATTGTAGTAGTCGAAGCGCACCGCGGGGGTAACGTTCAGCCTGCCGAGATCGATGCTGTCCTGCACGAAGACGCCGAGCTTCGTCGTGTTCGTGTCGGGGAAGTTCTTGTTGGGATAGACCTCGCCGCCGATGATATTGGTCGTGACGCCGGTGGTGAGGTTCGTCTGCGTGCGATAGCGCGGCCGCGACGTTTCGGTGTAATCGGCGGTCAGGCCGTAGGTGAATTCATGCCTGGCACCGAAAATCTCGCGCGAGAGATTGAACTGGAGATCGGCCGCCCAGATGTCCTGGTAGAACGCGAAATCCGACACGCGGAGGAACTGCGTCGGGCCGGTCTGACGGAGCTGAACGGTATTCTCGTTCCGGTCGACCTTCGTATAGGACAGCTTGTACTCGGCGCTGTCGGCGATCGCGAAGGGCAGGTTCTGCGAGAATGTCGCCGCGAAGGAGGAGCGCTTCGTCACGTCCTCGGCGAGGGAGGAAAGCGTCGTCGTGCCGAACGAAGTGCCGCGATCGGTGAGGATGTCGATTTCCTCGTTCCGTTCGTTGAACTCGCCGGTGAGCTTGAGCGAATTGCCCCACAAGCCGTTGAAGACGAGCTTGCCGAGGAAGGCATTGGACCACGAGTCCGACGGATTTGGCGTCGCGCTGCTGTTCGGCTCCACTTCCTCGCCGTCGCGGCGCGTATAAAGGGCCAGCATCTCGACATTGCCGGCGCGTTTGGCGCCCGTCACCGTTTCCGAGAAGGTCTTGCCCGCACTGGCGTACCCGGCCTTTACGCTCGCGTACCAGTCCTTGCCCGTGCCGTCGAGATAGTCGGCGGGGTCCTTCGTTTCATAGGCGACGATGCCGCCAAGCCCGTCCGAACCGTAAAGGGCGGAAGAGGGCCCGCGGATGATTTCGACCTTCTTCATGCTGTCGAGATCGAAGAAGTCGCGCGTGTAGCTCGAGGGACTGCCGATATTCGAGCCCGGAAAGTCCGGCGTGTTCAGCCCGTCCACCAGCACCAGCACGCGATTGCCGCCAATGCCGCGAATGGTGAAGTTCGTCGCGCCGCCGCGATTGGGTGCATTGCCGACGGACACGCCCGGTTCATAGCGGATGATGTCCTGCATGCGCACTGCGTTGCGGCGCTCGAGCTCATCCGCCGTGATGACGGAGACCGTTCCGGCGACATCGTTGATTGCGGTCGGGTTGCGCGTCGCCGTCGAGGTAACGGTGTCGAGCTGTGTCGCGCGGGGCTTCGCCGCCTCTTCCTCGGAAGAAGCGGTGTCCTGCGCATGAGCGGTGGAGATCGCGGCGAGCGAAGCCGTCGCGAGGAGGAGCGAGATGAGGGATCGCCGACCCATAAAACTGTACATTGCCAGTCCCAGTCCCAGTGATGCGTGTGAAAGCATTCCTGGCTGGCTGGCCCCCGCTGAATGGGTGGCGGGTCTGGCTGGCTCGGCTGCTCGGTGATGTGACCCGGCGCATGGCCGGGTCTTCTCACTTGATGAGGATGAGCTTGTTGCTGCTGGTCAGGCGAAGCCGGTAGAGCTCCTCGCCATGGCGGATGACGACTTCGCGTCCGTTCCGGAAAAGCTCCGCGCTGTCGAGGGCGGGAGTGGTCCCCGCCGCCGTTCCGCCCGATGCCCCGTTCCCAGTTGCGGTCGCCGTCATTTGCCTTGTGCAGCCTCGCTGTCTCTCAAATGAGAATGACTCGCAGTATCATGCGCAACAAGGTTCCGCAACTTCTATTTTTCCACAATAAAATTAAGGGTATTGGGGCGTGGCATTTCCGCCTCGAATGCCTGCATTTTAGAAGCTTGGACTGCCGGTCAGGCCGCCTCGGCCCGTGCCGCCTCGAAATTCGACTCGGCAAACTCCCAGTTCACCAGATGGTCGAGAAAGCCGTCGAGATAGGCCGGCCGTTTGTTCTGATAGTCGAGATAATAGGTGTGCTCCCACACATCGGTGGTGAGAAGGGGCACTTCCTTCGTGCCGGCAATCGGCGTTTCCGCGTTGGCGGTGGTGACGATCTTGAGCTTGCCGCCGGCGTCGAGCACGAGCCAGCAATAGCCGGAGCCGAACTGCGCCGCGGCCTTTTCCTTGAAGAGCTTCTTGAAGTCGGAATAGCTGCCGAAATCCTTGTCGATCTGCTTGCCGAGCGCGCCCTTCGGCTCCTGCCCGCCCTTGGGCGCCATGGAGCGCCAGTAGAAGTCGTGATTCCAGATCTGCGCCGCATTGTTGAACAGCGCCTGGCTCTCCTCGTCCTTCGCGGCCTTGCGGATGAGGTCGACGAGCGAGAGTTTCTCGAGTTCTGTGCCTTCGATCAGCTCGTTCGTCTTGTCGACATAGGTCTTGTGGTGCTTGCCGTGATGGAAGGAGAGCGTCCGCGCGGAAACATGCGGCTCGAGCGCGTCTTCGGCATAAGGCAGGGGCGGGAGCGTGAACATGGGCATGATCCTCAGGGTTGCGGGGGCCTCCGGATGAGGTCGGCCGCAGGGCCTCCTGTTTCAACCCGCGTCTCTCCCGAAAGGTTCCGTAAGTGCCGGTAAATAAGGCGGTTTTCCAATCTGCCGCGGGAGTTCCCCTGGCGCTTGCACGGGCGCCCTCCAATCCCCACATCTCTTCGTGAAGCGGTGCCGCCTCGCGGGCCGCAAATGACAAAGTCGCTAAAGGTCACGGGACTTTGGGACATGACACGCGTGCTGCAATTCAACAGCCCTCTTCTCCTGGGCTTCGACGAGCTGGAACGGTTGCTCGACAGGGCGGCGAAAGCCTCCGACAGCTACCCGCCCTACAATGTCGAGCAGGTGCCGGTGGAAAAGGGCGATGCGCTTCGCATCACGCTGGCAGTCGCCGGATTCTCCCGTGACGAATTGGCGGTCACTGTCGAGGACAACCAGCTCGTCATTCGTGGCCGCCAGGAAGAAGACCGCGACCGCACCTATCTCCATCGCGGTATTGCCGCGCGCCAGTTCCAGCGGGCTTTCGTACTCGCGGATGGCATGGAGGTCCGGAATGCGCGCCTCGAGAACGGGTTGCTCATGATCGAGCTTCTGAAGCCGGAACCGGAGCACAAGGTGCGTCGGATCGAAATTTCGGAAACGGCCGCCCGGCCGGAACAAAACCCCACTCCGAAGCGTGTAGAACGTGACGCGGTCTGATTCCGGGCGACGGACTGGTCCTCTTGCCTCAGTTCAAAGGAAGGGGACGGAAAGGAGCAGTGAAATGCAGAACGACATCGAATCCGAAAGCCGTGCCCAGGGTTGGGGCGTGAGCGATTTTCGCAAGCTCACTGCGGAAACCTTCGCCACGATCGGTATGCCCAACATCGTCTATGTGCGCGAAGTCAGCGCCAGCGAAATCGAGACCGAACTCGGTTCCGAACTCGGCATTCCCGCCGATACGAGGCTTTTCGCCGTGCATGCCGCGAACGGCCAGCGGATGGCGGTGCTCGACGATCGCGACGCCGCCTTTGCAGGCGCCCGGCAGTATGACCTGGAGCCTGTCAGCGTGCACTGACACGCGCGGCTGAAGCGCGATGAAATGAAAAGCCCCGCGCTTTCCTCAAGCGCGGGGCTTTTTTCTGTGCGGAACGGATCAGGCTGCATTGGTCGCAGCCGGTTCCGTCAGGATGGCGTAGAGCGCCGAGGAATCTTCCGATGCCCTGAGCTTCTCGACCACCGCCGGATTGCGCAGCAGGCGCGAGATGCGCGCCAGCGCCTTCAGATGGTCGGCGCCCGCCGTCTCCGGCGCGAGCAGAAGGAAGATGAGATCGACCGGCTGGTCGTCCACGGATTCGAAATCGATCGGCGTGTCGAGTCGTGCGAACAGCCCGTGCAGACGGTCGACCTCGCTGAGCTTGCCATGCGGAATGGCAATGCCTTGGCCGACGCCGGTCGAGCCCAGCCTTTCGCGCTCGAGCAGCGTCTCGAAAATCGCGCGCTCCGACAGCCCGGTCAGTTTCGCCGCCCGCTCGGAGAGCTCCTGC
>JAHBYL010000022.1 GCA_019635955.1 Parvibaculum sp. | reverse complement strand
CCCCGTGCCCCAGGCATTGAGCGGCACGATGACGCCGCCAATCGCGGCAATCGCCCAGAAGGTGATAGACCATTCGGGGAAATTGCGCATGATGAGGGCGACGCGGTCGCCCTTCTTCACACCATACTTCTCCTTCAGCACGCGGCCGAAGGCGGTGGCGGCACGGTAGTGGTTTTCGTAAGAAAGGCGCTCCCCCTCATAGATGATGAATTCCTTTTCACCATGCGCGCGGCCGAGATCGAAGATCGCGCGGAGCGAGGGCGGCGTGCCCTTGTAGGTGCGGATGGGAACGCCGCGGATGTCCACTGTCTCCATCTCGAAGGGCGTGCCCGACGCGGTGAGGAAGGCATGCGCCTCCTCGATGGTCATGGCGGGCCATTTGCTGGCGTTCTCGGCCATTTTTCGTCTCCCTGAATGTCATTATGGACGGCGCTTGCCGTCGCGTTTTCCGACACATACCGCTTTTGACGGCGGACGGGAAGCGGCTCGCTCAGAGGCCGAATTTCTTGAGAAGCCCGACCTCTTCCTCGATACAGGCAGCAAAGGAGGGTCTTGCGTGGATGGCCGCGAGATAGCGGGTCAGATTCGGGTAGGCCGCGGCGTCCGGCCGGTAGCCGGCATGGGCAAGGTTCACGAAATGGGTCGCGACCGAAATGTCCGCGATCGAGAAGGCGTGGCCCGCGAGGAACTCTTTCGCGCCGATTTCCTTGTCGAGCCATGCAAAATTGCCGGAGAGCTTTTCCGCGAAGGTTTTGTCGGCGGTCGCCTTGTCCGCCTCCTTGCCCATCAGCCGATTGACGACCATCGGCCGGAAGACGCCCATACCGACGGCACCGGCGAGATCGGAATCTGCATACTCCTCATACCAGAGCGCCTTGCCATGGGCGAAGGCATCGGCGGGATAGAGCGCGGGGGCAGGAAACTTCTTTTCGAGATAGCCGCAAATCGCCGAGGAGTCGGGCAGCGTCGCATCCGGACCAACGCTGTCGTCCCGGAGGACGGGAATGCGCTTCAGCGGCGAGATTTCGAGAAACCAGTCCGGCGCCGGGAAGATGTTCACCTGCTCAAGCGTATAGGCTTCGCCCTTTTCGGCGAGGAAGACGCGCACCTTGCGCACGAAGGGAGAGAGGCTCGCGCCGTAGACTGTCAGGCTCATGGGTCATCTCCTGCCCGGCATTGCGGGCCGCTGGCCGATTCCGGCAGTTTCAGTGCCAGAAGGAAACACTCCCGGCGGAGCCAGCGCAAGCGGCGTAAGCGCTCCCTCAGGCTTCATTAACCCGCATCCTACAGAATTGGATAGCGATCATTCACGACGTCGTCAGGGGGTCTGCCCTTGTCTTCCTTCATCAGAGAACTTGCACCTCGCCGTATCGACGTCGCCGCCGCGATCGAATTCATGGCGGCGCCCGAAAATGCCGAGGCGATCGCCCTCTTTGAGTACTGGGACGGCAAGCGCGGCGCGCGGCCGATGCCAGACCGCAACGAAATCTCGCCTTCCGAGATTGCGAAGCTGCTGCCCTGGATCGGAATCATCGAAGTGATCGCCAGCGGCCGCGATTTCCGCTTCCGCGTCTTCGGCAGTGGCCTTGCGGAATGGACCGGGCGCGATCGCTCAGGGGAGCTCTTTTCCGAATTGGAACCCGTGCCGGGGTCCGGCCAGACCACCGATGCCCTGCGCAAGCGCTGGTTCGATGTTGCGGGGCTAGCGCTTGCCGCCGCCAAGCCGATTTTCGTCAGAGCGCCGATCCACGGCACGATTACCGAAGTACGGACACTGCACGGGGTGATCCTGCCGCTGACGGCCGGCCATGCGGAGGTCGGGCAGCTTCTCGGCGGCGGCTTCATCGAGAAGACGCCCCTTAGAGCCTGAGTTCCGGAAAAATGGTACAGCCGCCCCGGATCGAACGGGGGACCTCTAGATCCACAATCTAGCGCTCTAACCAGCTGAGCTACGGCTGCACGGGGTTCGCGGCGGCCAAAATCCTCCCGCGATGGGCGGGAACCTAGTTCAGCGGGGGCCGAATGACAAGCCCGCGGAAGCGCCCCCGCCAAATTTCCGGGAGGCGCCCAAATCCGCGCTACATCAAGACGTTAGCCACGAAGATCGAGACCACGCCGAAGGGCGCGACATAGCGCAGCGCGAAGCGCCAGAGGCGGAACCATGGCCTGTCGCTCGCATGGAGCGCCTCCGCCACTTGCGGCCCCGAAAGCACCCACCCCGCGAAAAGCGCGATCATGAGGCCGACCGTCGGCATGATGAGGTTCGCGGTGGTGAAATCCAGCACATCGAAAAGCGTCATGTTCTCCATCAGGCCGAAACGGGCGAGCGGATGAAACTCCGACCAGAGGTTGAAGGAGAAGACGGTACCGAGCCCCGCGACCCAGGCCAGCGCACCGATGATGAGCGCGAGCCATTTGCGCGAAATGCTCACCCCTTCCTCGATCCAGGCGACGATCGGCTCCAGCAATGAAATAGCCGAGGTGATTGCCGCAACCGACAGCAGCACGAAGAAAGCGCCGCCGATCAATATGCCGCTGCCGATCGTGCCGAAGGCTATGGGGAGCGTGATGAAGGTGAGGCCGGGGCCCGAGGAAGGCTCGAGCCCGTAGGAGAAGACGAGCGGGAAGATGGCGATGCCCGCAAGCAGCGCCACCACCGTGTCGAGCACGGCGATGAAGACGGCGGACTGGCCGATGGAAACGTCCTCATCGAGATAGGCGCCATAGGTCATCATGGCGCCGAGCGCGATCGAGACGGAGAAGAAGCCCTGCCCGATGGCGGCGAGAACCGTATCGGGCGTGACCTCCGAGAAGTCGAAGGCGAACATGAAACGCATCGCCTCACCGAAGCCCGGCATTGTCGTCGCATAGACCGCCATGGCGGCAAGCAGGATGAAGAGCAGCGGCATGAGCATGACGACCGCGCGCTCGATGCCGCCGGTGACGCCCGCCGCGACGATGAAGATGGTGAGGGCGAGGAATATCGTTTGCCAGATGATGAGCGCGCCGGGATCGCTCACGAAACTGGAGAAATGCTCCGCTGCCGCCGCCTCCGTGTCGCCCGCGAAGGCCCCCGTCACGGCCAGCTCGATATATTTGAGCGCCCAGCCGCCGATCACGCTGTAGTAGGAGAGCACGATGAACGCGCCCACGATGCCGCCCCAGCCGATCAGCAGCCACAGGCGCGCGGCATTGTTCTCCCGGACCAGTATCTTCATGGCGTTGATCGGGCTCTGCTTGCCCATGCGCCCGAGCATGATTTCCGAGATGAGGATGGGGAGCGCGATGGCGAGCGTCGTGGCCGCATAGATCAGGATGAAGGCGCCGCCGCCATTCTCGCCGGCGAGATAGGGAAACCGCCAGACATTGCCGAGGCCGACGGCGCTGCCCACGGCGGCCATCAGGAAGGCGAACCGCGACGACCAGTGACGCGGCGCAAACGGAGTGGTCATTCCAAAATCCCCCTGTGACGGCCGGACCGGGGCCCCCGCCCCGGCTTCCCCTCGCCCGGATTGTTTCGAGACAATAGGCAAATCGCCTGCTTCTGTCAGGTCCGGACGGCGGAATTCCGCCGATCCGGGGCTCGCATCGGGCCGGAATCGCCTATAGTCGCGCCCGAGAACAAATGCGGGGAAAGCCCATGAGCGGCCATGAGATCAGTACGGCTTATGTCGAGGCGAACGGCCTCGCCTTCGAAGTCGACATGTGCGGCGAAGGCGAGAAGCTTGCCCTGCTGCTGCACGGCTTCCCGGAGAGCAAGTTTTCCTGGCGCTTCCAGCTGCCGCTTTTCGCCCGGCTCGGCTATACGGCCTGGGCGCCGAACCTGCGCGGCTATGGCGGCACTTCGCGGCCGCAGGGACGAGACGCCTACAAGCTCGAGCTGCTGCTCGACGACGTGGCGGCGCTGATCGACGCGGCGCGGGCGCGCGGCGTGACAGGGCCGGTCACGCTTGTCGCGCATGACTGGGGCGGCGTCATCGCCTGGACTTTCGCCTTGAAGAAAATCCGCCCGCTTGAGCGCTTCATCGTCATGAACCTGCCGCACCCTGCCTGCTTTGCACGGCGCGGGCGCACATGGGCGCAGCTGAAGAAGAGCTGGTACGTCTTCTTCTTCCAGATTCCCTGGCTGCCGGAAAAGCTCTTCCTCGCGCGCAATGCGGAGGCCATCGCCCGCGCCTTCCACAACATGGCGGTCGACAAGAGCCGCTTTCCGAAGGAGGTGCTCGACCATTACCGCAAGAATGCGCAGCTGCCCGGCGCCATGACGGCGATGATCAACTACTACCGTGCGCTGATGCGCGGCGAGCGGCCGAAGGAATGGGAGGAGCCGCCGCAGCTCGACACGCCGACGCTGATGATCTGGGGCGAGGAAGACGCCGCGCTCGGCAAGGAACTTACCTACGGCACCGAGGAGCTGGTGGACGACCTGACGCTCCGCTATCTGCCGCAAGTCTCCCATTGGGTTCAGCAGGAAGCGCCGGAAACCGTGAACTCCATGATCCGCGCCTGGATCGAGGGACGGCATGTGCCCATGGCAGGGCTTGGCGGACGCCTGCTGCTGCCCGACGCCGACTAGGAGGCAAGTTCGGGCAGATCGCGATAGAGCATGAGCGCCTCCGGGTTCGCCAATGCCTCGCGATTCTTCACCTCGCGGCCATGTACGATATCGCGCACCGCAAGCTCGGTGATCTTGCCCGACTTGGTGCGCGGAATGTCCGCAACGGCAACGATCTTCGCCGGCACATGGCGCGGCGTGGCGCCCGACCGGATCCTGTCGCGAATGCGTTTTTCCATCGCCGCATCCAGCACATGACCTGCGCGCATGACGACGAAAAGCACGACGCGGACATCGTCCTGCCAGTCCTGACCGATGGCAAGCGCCTCCTGCACCTCCGGCAATTGCTCCACCTGCGCATAGATTTCCGCCGTGCCGATGCGCACGCCGCCCGGATTGAGCGTGGCGTCCGAGCGGCCGTGAATCACGATGCCGCCATGCGGCGTGATTTCCGCGAAATCGCCGTGGCACCAGACACCGGGAAACCGCTCGAAATAGGCGCTGCGATATTTCGCGCCATCCGCGTCGTTCCAGAAGCCGATGGGCATGGACGGGAAAGGACGGGTGCAGACGAGCTCGCCCTTCTCGCTTGTGACGGGGCGCCCCTCCTCGTCCCAGACCTCGACCGCCATACCGAGGCCTTTCGCCTGAATTTCGCCGCGCCAGACGGGAAGCATGGGTGAGCCGAGCACGAAGCAGGAAAGAATGTCCGTGCCGCCGGAAATCGAGCAGAGCGCGACATCGCTCCTTATGTCGTCATAGACGAAATCGAAACTCTCCGGCACGAGCGGCGAGCCCGTCGAGAGAATCATGCGCATTGAGGCGAGCGAATGCGTTTCACGTGGCTTGAGGCCGGACTTCTTCACTGCGTCGATGAACTTTGCCGATGTGCCGAAGACATCGATCTTCACCGCGTCGATATAGTCGAAAAGCACACGCTCCGACGGGTGAAAGGGCGAGCCGTCGTAGAGCCCCAGCGTGGCGCCGGCGGCGAGGCCCGAGACGAGCCAGTTCCACATCATCCAGCCGCAGGTGGTGAAGTAGAACAGCGTCTCGCCCGGCTTCAGATCGCCGTGAAGCCGGTGTTCCTTGAGTTGCTGCAGCAGGGTGCCGCCTGCCGAATGGACGATACATTTCGGAATGCCGGTCGTGCCGCTCGAATACATGATGTAGAGCGGATGGGCGAAGGGAAGCTGCGTGAAGGAAAGCGCCGCATCCGGTGCGGCGGCGAGAAGCGCCGTCCAGTCTTGCGCTTTCGCGAGGCCCTTCGGCCCCTCGCCGATGAAGGGCACGACCGCGACATGGTCGAGGCTGGGAAGCCCCGCAACAATTTCCGCGAGCTTGTCATGTGCGGGCAGAACCTTGCCCGCATAGCGATAGCCGTCGCAGGCGACGAGAACCTTCGGTTCGATCTGACCGAAGCGGTCGAGCACGCCTTTCGCCCCGAAATCCGGCGAGCAGGAAGAAAAGACCGCGCCGATGCTCGCCGCTGCCAGCATGGCGATAACCGTTTCAGGGCAGTTCGGCATGAAGGCGGCGACGCGGTCGCCTTCCTTCACGCCCCATGATCTCAGCACGGCAGCAAAGTGCGCCACATCGCGGCGGAGCGCGGCCCGCGTCACGGGTTTGCGCATCTCGCCTTCATTGTTGAAATGGAGTGCGATCTCGCTGCCCTCGCCGCGCAGCAGGTTTTCCGCAAAGTTCAGCTGCGCATCTGGAAAGAATTTCGCGCCCGGCATGCGGCCGCCATCGGCGAGGACGCAGGCGCCCTTGTCGCCGATCACGCCCGTGAAGTCCCAGACCGCATCCCAGAAAAGCTCGGGATGGGCGATGGACCAGCCATGAAGCGCATCGTAGCTGTCGAGGGAGACGCCGTGGCGCTCCCTCATCAGCGCTGCGAAAGCAGCCATGCCGGAGGCGGCAACGGCCTCCGGCGACGGCGCCCAGAGCGGCTTCTCGTTCTTGTCGTCATGCTGCATGGGGCCGCTCCTCCTCCGCCGGAAACGGCGGAACCTTAGGAGCGGCCCGGCAGCGGTTCAAGTGCCCGATCGGGCTATGCGCTGTCCGCCAGCACATTGCGGGCGGTAGAGAGCTGCGTCGCCTGCAGCCGGCGGAAGACGCCGTCCTTCCGTGCCATCAGTTCGGCATGGCTGCCCTGCTCCACGATCCGGCCGCGTTCGAACACCAGAATGCTGTCCATGCGGCGGATGGTGGAGAGACGATGCGCGATGACGAGCGTCGTGCGGCCCTCCATCAGCCTTTCGATGGCATCCTGGATATGCGCCTCAGTGACGGAGTCTAGGCTCGAGGTCGCCTCATCGAGCACGAGGATCGGGGCATCGGCGAGGAAGGCCCGCGCGATGGCGATGCGCTGGCGCTCACCGCCCGAGAGCTTCACGCCCCGTTCGCCGACCAGTGTGTCGAAGCCTTGCGGCAGGCGGGAGATGAACTCATCCGCATGGGCAAGGCGCGCGGCCTCGACGATTTCCGCCTCCGTCGCATCGGGCTTCGCATAGGCGATATTCTCGCCGATGGAGCGGTGGAAGAGCACCGGCTCCTGCGGCACGAGCGCGATGGTGCGGCGCAGGCTTGCCTGCGTGACGCCCGCGATATCCTGACCGTCGATCAGGATGCGCCCGCCATCCGCCTCGTAGAGCCGCTGCAGCAGCTTCACGAAGGTGGACTTGCCGCTGCCCGACTGGCCGACCAGCGCAAAGCGGGCGCCCGCCGGTATGTCGAGCGAGAGGCCGCGATAGAAAGCGCCATTGCCGTTCGGATAGCGGAAATCCACATCCTCGAAACGTATGGCGCCGCCCGAGACGCGGAGCGCGGGAAGCCCGGCATCGGCCCGTTCCTCGGGTTCGGTGTCGGCATAGCGGATCACGTCCTCGATCTCGTTCATGCCCTGTTGCAGGTTCTGCATGTGGAAGCCGATGTCGCGCAGATAGCCATTGATGAGCAGATAGCTCGTCATGGCATAGGCGACATCGCCCGCCGTCGCCTCGCCCCGCGTCCAGAACAGGATGACGAGGCCGATGAGACCCGCCTGCATCGCGAGCAGCACGCCGACCTGCGCGAGCATGGAGAGGTCCATGGCCCGCCAGGCGCGGCGTGCCTTCCGCGCCCAGTCGAGCGTGAGGCGCGAGAGGCGGATATCCTCCCGCGCTTCCGCACCGAAGGACTTCACCACCGGGTTGCAGGTGACGGCATCGGCAATGGCACCGCCCATCGCGCTGTCGGCTGCAACATTCAGCCGGTTCTTCGGCGCCACGTAATATTTCACGAGCAGAATCGTGAGCGTGAAATAGAGAACGATGCCGGCGAAGACATAGAGCCCGACCAACGGCCAGTGGAAGGCGATGGAAATGACCACGCCAACGAGCACGAAGACCGTCGGGAAGATGCCGATGAAGAGCGTATCGGCCAGCGTGTCATAGGCCCACATGCCGCGCGTTATGCGCCGCACCGTCGCGCCTGCAAAGCTGTTCGAGTGCCATTCCGCCGAATAGCGCTGCACGCGATGGAAGGCTTCCGTCACGATGTTGCGCATGACGCGCGAGGCGAAGCCTGCCCAGACAAGCATAGCGGCGCGGCGCGAGACGTGAAAGCCGACGCCCTGCCCGAGAAACAGGAGCAGCGCGAGAACGGCGAGATTCACGTCTTCCGGGGCGGGCGGGAAGCCGGCATTCGCCACCGCATCGACAAGCCTTCCCGAGACGATCGGGAAGGCGACGTCGAAGGCCACCGACAGAAGCATGAGAAATGCCAGCAGCGCCACAAGGCCGGGAAAGCGACGCCAATGGGTCCAAAGGAACGCGGCCGTGCGCCGCGCGGTGATCTGTTCGTTCATCTGACTATGACCGCGCGGGCGCGCCCGTCGCGGTATCCCTGAAAAGTGCTGGAAACAGGCGCAATGCGCCGCAACCGGTTGTTCGAGGAACCGGGACCATCGAAATGACGTCAGGGCGGCGCACGGGGCGCGGTATGACGGCGTCTTTTCGGATGAAATATCGCCCGGCAGGTTACCCGGGCGCGGCGTTCGGCTTAACAGCGGTCCGGGAGAAGGTGCGGATATGAAGGCATTGCTACGATATGCATTCCGCTCTCCCTGGTTGCCTTTGTGCCTGAGACTAAAATGAAGTCCTGAAACGGGCGCGCGCCGACTCATGCGGCCCGCGACCGGCACTATTGATACATCCGTTTTTCGGAGCTGAAAACCCCCGATTGACGCTGCGGCAGCCGAAGGCGAAGATTTCAGCCTGTCCTGTTGCCGAAAGCCCCGGCGCGTACCGGCCCGGCGGCCTGTCCGTCTCGCGCATTTATCATGCTGCGGCCATAATTCGGGTCCAGTTTCGAGACAAACCAAGCTGCCGGAGCGCGCGCCATGTCCCGCCTGATCGCCATCATCGTCGGACTTCTCATTCTCATCATTGCGGTCGTCGTCGCCGTGCCGCTGCTCATTCCGATGGAGACCTACAAGAACCAGGTCGTGAGCATCGTGAAAGAGCAGACCGGGCGCGATCTGCGCATCGATGGCGATATCGGCCTTTCCTTCTTTCCGGTCATCGCGGTGTCGATCGAGGAGGTGGGCTTTTCCAACGCCGAATGGGCGAAGGAAAAGGAAATGGCCTCGATGAAGGAGATGCGGGCGGCGCTGAAGCTGATGCCCCTCTTCAGCGGCAATGTGGAGATCGACAGTTTCGTGCTGGTCGACCCGGTGATCCATCTCGAGGTCCGGCGCGACGGCACGCCGAACTGGCAGTTCGAGACTGCGCAGGCGCAGGCGGGCGCCGAACCCGCCACCGGAAGCAGCGGCGGCGGCACGACTGTCGACGGGCTTCGCCTTGGCGAAGTGTCGATCAGGAACGGTACGGCGAGCTACTCCAATGCACAGACCGGGGCGAGCTTCGTGGCGAGCGATGTGAATGTCGATCTGGCGCTGCCTGGGCTCGACCAGCCTTTCGTTGCAGACGGCTCCCTCGTCTGGAACGGCGACAGGATCGCCATTGACCTCAAGGCCGACCGGCCGCGAGCGCTGACCGAAGGCGGCGAGACGCCGGTCGCCCTCTCGGTCGAGACGCCGAAGCTCAAGACGAATTACGCCGGCACGCTGAAGGTGCTGGACGGGCTCGCTTTCCAGGGCGATGTGAAGCTCGATGTGACATCGGTGCGGGAACTTGCGGCCTGGGCGGGCAGCCCGATGCCGGCGGGCGACGGCTTCGGCGCGCTTTCCATTACCGGCAAGGCGAGCGGCAGCGGCGACACCTACCGCTTCGCCGATGCGAAGATCGTCTTCGACGGGATGAATGCGACCGGCAATCTGAGCGTCAATACGGGCGGCGCGCGGCCGAGCGTGAAGGGCGACCTCGCGGTCGACCGGATCGACGTGAACACCTATCTCGGCGAAAGCGCGGGCGGCAGCGGTGGCGGCGGCAGCACGCCCGCCGGCGACGAAGGCTGGAGCCGCGAACCGATCGACCTTTCGGGGCTCAAGGCGCTCGATGCGGATTTCGATTTCTCGACCAGCGAAATCCTGTTTCAGCAGATCAAGATCGGCGAGAGCGCGCTGAAGCTCCGGCTCGCCAATGGCGTGCTCAACGCCAATCTCTCGAAATTCGCGCTGTATGACGGGGCGGGCTCGGGCACGCTGACGGTGAACGGCGCGGGCGCCACGCCGCAGATCGCCGCGAATTTCAAGCTCGCCGGACTTGCGGCCGAGCCCTTCCTCACCGATGCGGCGGATTTCAAGCGGCTGCAGGGCAACACGGCGCTCGACCTGTCGGTGACGACAGCCGGCCGCTCGCAGCACGACATGGTGTCGGCTCTCAACGGCAATGGCGGCGTGAAATTCACCAATGGCAAGATCAAGGGCATCAATGTCGCGCAGCTCGCCCGCAACGTATTCAGCGCGGCGACAACGGGCTGGCAGTCGGGCGGCGCGCAGGACACGGATTTCTCCGAACTGGGCGGCACCTTCACCATCACCAATGGCGTGCTGAAGAATGACGACCTGCGGATGCTGTCGCCGCTGATCCGGGTGGCCGGCGCCGGCACGGTGAGCCTGCCGCCGAAGACGCTCAACTACCGCGTGGAACCGAAACTCGTCGCCTCGCTCGAGGGACAGGGGGCGACGGGCGGCGCGCAGGGCATCGAGGTGCCGATCCTGATTACCGGCTCCTGGTCGAACCCGCGCTTTGCGCCGGACCTCGCCTCCATGATCCAGAACCGCGAGAACATCGAGAGCACGATCAAGTCGATCCGGGAGGACAAGGGCCGCGGGCTCATCCGCGGGCTGATGGGCCAGCCCGCCGAGGGCGAAGGGGACGCCGCCGCCGGGGCGGCGGGCGAGAGCGGCGGCGAGGAAGCGGCCCCCGCCGAGGAACCGCAGCCCCGTCCCGAAGACGCGCTGAGGCAGCTTTTCGGCCGGTAGGGCAAGGCTTTGTGCCGGGCGGGCGAGCCGTCTAGACTGGCGTGAACTGATTCGCCGGGGACCGGACGGGCGCCTCATGATCCTGAACGCCTTGTCGACGCTGCTGAAATTCTTCATCGGGGCAGTCGCCGTGGGGGCATTGCTCAGCGCGTTCGACATCAAAGCCGAAGATGTGCTGATGGATATCGGGTTCACGCCCGATAACATCCTCGCCTTTGTGCGCGAGGGGATCGGCTGGGCCTTGCCGCATTTCCTGCTGGGCGCACTGGTGCTCATTCCCATCTGGCTCATCATCTTCCTCCTCAAACCGCCCGGCTTCCGCCGGTAGGCCTGCCCTTGCGGAGCCCTTCGGCACCCCCTAGAGTTATGGTTAACGGCGAGCGGAATTGACCTTCGCCGTTTGTCATTTCCTGGGGAGGTATCAATGAAGAAACTCGTTCTGGCGGCGGCTTTCGCCGTTTCGTCGCTCGCGCTTGCGGGCGCGGCCCATGCCAATGTCGGCGCCGGCCTGGTCGGCAATACGGTGACGCTGACGGGGCCGAGCGGCGTGATGAAGATCTATTATCCCGACACGTCCAGCATCGTGGTGAAGGGCGCCGACGGCGCCGAAGTCCCCGGCACCTGGCGGGTGGACGGCAACAAGATCTGCACGACCGTCGGCGAGAACCCGGAAAACTGCACCGACGCCGTGGAAGAGGCGCCGACTGTCGGCAGCTCGGGCACGATCGAGGGCGAACAGGGCGCCGTGCAGTGGGCGGTGAGCGAAGGCAAGGATTTCTGATCCGGCCTCGCCCGCGCTTTTCATCTGTTCCCGGCGCAATTGACTTCCTAAGATCGCGCAACTGAAACGCGAAGCGGGAGATGCGGCATGGGACGGCTTTCTGGAAAGCGGGCAATCGTTACGGGCGCTGGCAGCGGCATAGGCCGGGCCAGCGCCCTTCTCTTTGCGCGGGAGGGCGCGAAGCTCGTCATCGTGGACCGCGTGGAAGACGCGGTGGACGAGACGGCGGCGGCGATCCGCGCCGAGGGCGGCACGGTCTTCTCGGTTGCCGCCGATGTGAGCGACGAGGCGGCGGTGAACGGCTTTGTCGATCATTGCGTCTCCGAATTCGGTGGCGTCGACGTGGTCTATGCCAATGCCGGGATCAGCGGCGGCATGGTGCCCTTGCAGGAGCAGACCGTCCCCTACTGGCAGGAGATCCTTGCCGTGAACCTGATCGGGCCGTTCCTCGCCATCAAGGCGGCGAGCCCGCACATGATCAAACAGGGCAAGGGCTCGATCATCTGCACGGCATCCGTCGCCGGGCTCAGGGCCAATGCGGGCGGCACGCCCTACAGCGCGAGCAAGGCGGGCGTCATCAGCCTCGTGCAGACGGTCGCGAACGAACTCTACGGCACGGGCGTGCGCGTGAACGCGATCTGCCCCGGGCTCATCGAGACCGGCATGACGAAGCCCATCTTCGACGGGGCGCGGGCGCGCGGCACCGACGACAAGATCGGCCAGCTCAACCCGCTGAAACGCTACGGGCTGCCGCCGGAAATCGCGCAGGCCGCGCTCTTCCTCGCAAGCGACGATGCGTCCTATGTGAACGGCCAGGCGATCCCCGTGGATGGCGGGCTTTCGAGCACGCATCCCTTCGCCGGGCGCCGCTGAAGCAGCCATCAGATTCGCGCCGAGATGCTGGTGCCCTCGCCTGCTCCCGCGATTTTCGCGCGGAGCCGGCAGGGGCCGAGCGCGAAGGCGGCGACGCCCTTTTCCGTGAAAGTGACGGCATCGCCGACGGCGAACCATGTTTCGCCATCGGGGCTTGCCTCGAGCGCGACGCTCGCGCCGCCGAAACTGCCCCAGGCCCAGAATGTGCCCGTGCCACCCTGCCACTCGAGCGTGGCGGAATGGCCGTTCGCGGCCGCGTCTTCGAAGAACCTGCTCATCGATCTCTCCCTTTGTCCGGTTACGGAGGGAGAGCATCGCCCCGCTACAGGGGGGCGGGGATAAGTTTTCCCGAGGGGCCCGAAAAGCGCGCGGAATTCAGCCGATTTCCCAGAGAATATTTTTTCCGTCGCGGCGCGTTTTCAGTTCGAGATTGCGATTGTGAACGGAAAGCGCGCCAACCCAGAGCTCGTTCCAGGCGGCAAAGCCCGCCTCGTCCACCTCGATGCCCTGCATCAGGCGCCAGCCGGACTGGCGGAGCGAGACGCGGCTTCCGGCCGAAATTTCGACCTCCTCGCCCTGCGCGGCGGCAAGCGCGCCGAGATAATGCGCGAAACTTTCGGCGGACTTATCCCCGGTTTCGAGAAGTGTGGCAGTCTCGTCGTAAAGCTGCATGCCGATGAGGCGCGCGGCGTGACCCAGATGAGCGCGGGTTTCATCCGGGCCGAACAGCGAGAGCATGGTGGGGAGGAGCGAGCGGACATATTCCATCGCATAGGCGCGTTCGACCTTTTTCAGCCGCTCCTCGGGCCAGCTCGCGCTGTCGAGCCGCGGTGCCTTTGCGGGATCGAAATCGGGCGCGCGCTCGTCCGGCGCGAAGCGGACGCGCTCGCTCTCGGCGATCTCGCGGCCATAGTCGAAATAATAGCCTTCGAGGCCCGGCGCGCCTGTGACCGTCTGTCCGGTGCAGACGAAGCCGAGGCGCGGATTGCCGAGGGAGACGCCATTATGCCCGTGCCAGCCATGCAGCATGGCCTCGTTCACTTTCGCGGGGATGCCGCAGATGGCGGCGCCCTGCCAGATCCATCGCGGCGGCGGATAGCGCACCCAGGCCTTCACATCGCTTTCGGGCATGTATTCGGTTTTCACACCGCCCAGCGCATTGGAGAAATAATGATACTGCGCGCAGGCGACCGCATCGGGCAGGCCGGTGAGCCCGAGCTTTTCGAGGCCGGGCAGGAATTTTTCAAGATGCTGACGGCGGAAATGCGCACAGACAAACTCGGCCGCCGCCGCCTCGCCCTTGCGCGTGACCAGCGCGAGGACAAGGCCCGTCATCAGCGCGTTATAGAGCTTCGAGACGGCCTTGTATCCGGCGAGGGAGGGGGTGGGAGTCATTTGGCGTCATCCGCGTTGCATTGAATGATGAGTATGCAACGCAGGGCGCGGGGCGGGAACTGCATGTGGCGGACAATCCATCTCGTATCATTCACGCCGTCGGCACGGTTCCACCGTCGATCACATATTCCGTTCCGGTGATGCTCGCGGCACGGTCCGAGGCGAGGAAGGCTATGAGATTGGCCACCTCGACGGGCTTCGACGGCCGGCCGAGCGGGATGCCGCCCAGCGCGGCCATGATGATCTTTCTGCCGCTTTCGATATCGGTGCCCGCCTCTTCCGCGATGCGCCGCGCAAGCTCGACGGAGGCTTCCGTCTCGATCCAGCCCGGCGAGACGCGGACAACGCGGATGCCCTTTGGCGCTACCTCCTTGGAGAGGCTCTTGCTGTAGGTCGAAAGCGCCGCCTTTGCCGCCGCATAGGCCGTCGTCGCTTCGGGGAGCGGAAGCTGGCGCTGGATCGACGTCACATGGATCACCACGCCGCTCCCTTGCGCAATCATGCCGGGCAGCAAGGCGCGGTCGAGGCGAATGGCGGGGAAGAGATTGAGGTCGAGTTCCTTTCGCCATTCCTCATCCGTCAAAGCGGCAAAACCGCCGCCCGGCGCGGAGGAACCGCCGAGCATATGGACGACGATATCGACACCGCCAAGCCTGCTCGCCACGGCCTCCGCCACGACATTGCATCCATCCGTATGCGTCAGATCGGCGGCCACGAAGTGTTCCTCCGGCAGGCTGTCCGGCCGCGAGCGCGCCGTCGTCAGCACCTCTGCGCCGAGTTCGCGGAAGAGCGCCACCGTTGCGGCGCCCGCGCCGCGCGTGCCGGAGGTGACGAGGGCGCGTTTGCCTTCCAGCGTGAGAAACGGGCTCATATGCCGATCTCCAGCGCGCCAATTTTCCCGCCCGCGAGACGGAAGGAGAAGGTGAGCAAGACCGGGCTGCCGGGGAAATCGCCCGTCACCCGGGCGCGGACCTTCGGCCCGCCTTCTTCCTCACGCAGCTCCAACGGCTCGGCCATATGCCGGTATTTCACCTTGGCCGCGCGCCACCAGGCCTCGATGGCGGCGCGGCCCCTATGGGTCTCGCCTTCGTCTTTCACGACGGCATCCTCGGCGAAGACGGCAGCGAGGGCGGCGCTGTCGCTGCCGCGGTCGGCTTCGAAATAGGTTCGGATCGGGAGAGGCAATTGCATGGACCTGTTCCTTTGCTTCGGTGTTTCACAAGCACAAGGTAAGGCTGGACATCAATCCCGATAAGCGAGACAAATATGGACGTCTTATTGCGGAAAGCGGGACAATGTACCGGCCGGGGCTGAACGAACTCGATGCGGTCATCGCCATCATGCGCCGGGGCTCGTTCCGCGCGGCGGCGATCGATCTCGGCATGTCCACGACCGCGCTCAGCAATGCGATCGGGAAACTCGAAGCCAATCTCGGCGTCCGCCTGTTCAACCGCACGACGCGCAGCGTCTCCCCCACCGATGCCGGGCGGGCCTTCATCGAACGGATCGGGCCGGCGCTGCGGGACATTCACGGTGCCATGGAAGGCGCGCGCGCCCAGCAGACCACGCCATCGGGGACGCTGCGGATCAATGCCTTCGCGACGGCGGCGAGGGAGATCGTGTCGCCGCTCGTGCTTGAATTCATTCGCCGCAATCCGCAGGTGCATGTCGATCTCGTCACGGAGGGGCGGCTGGTCGACATTGTTGCGGACGGGTTCGATCTCGGTGTGCGGGTGGCGGATCTCGTTCCCACCGACATGATTGCCGTGTCGCTCGGCCGGCCGCAGCGCTATGCCGTGGTGGGGTCGCCCGGCTATTTCGAGAAGCATGGCAAGCCGCTCGTTCCGCCCGACCTTCTTGCGCATGCCTGCATTCGCGTGCGCCTGCCGAACGGCGCGCTCTATCGCTGGCAGTTCGAGAGAAAGGGCGAAGCCGTGCAGATCGACGTCCATGGTCCGATCACCGTGGACGAGGCGAGCATCGCGCGCAACGCCGCGCTGGAAGGGATCGGGCTCGGCTTTTTCATGGAGCAGGACGTGCGCGCCGACATCGAAGCGGGGACGCTTGTCCGTGTGCTCGAAGACTGGACTCCGCCTTTCGCGGGCCTCTGTCTCTATTATCCCGGACGGCGCAATCCATCTGCCGCGCTCAAGGCGTTCATCGCGCTCGCGCGCGAACTCGGCGGGAAATCCCGGCGGTGAAACGAAGTGCTTGGAGAAATGGTGCCCAGGGGCGGAATCGAACCACCGACACTGCGATTTTCAGTCGCATGCTCTACCAACTGAGCTACCTGGGCGGAAGCTCCGGGACGGGCGAAAGAGGCGCCGTTCCGGCGAGGCCCGCGGTTTATAGGCAATAGAGTCCGGCCTGTCCAGAGGGGCCGGGCCTTGCGGTAAAGATCAATTGCGGCCGTGGGTTAAGGGCGAACAGCCGGTGGCAAAGTTTCCATACCCCCTGATCGTCATGACCCGGCTTGTCCGGGTCATCCACGTCTTTCTTCTGTGCCTTTCCTTGCCGCAAAGACGTAGATGGCCCGACTAAATCGGGCCATGACGGGTTTTTGTGATTGATGTCATGCGACCCGTGTTGCCGCTTCTGGATGACCCGGACAAGCCGGGTCATGACGGATTTTGGTTGAAGGTCGATACCGAGACCGGGTTCTGCGTTAACGCTCGCCGTCCTCTTCCGGGGGGCGGGACTGGGAGGCTTCGTCCCATTCGTCGGGCGGCTCGACGGCGGGGATGGCGTAGGTGCCTTTCAGCCAGCGGTTGAGGTCCACATCGGCGCAGTGCTTCGAGCAGAAGGGGTGGAACTTCTGCTGCGAACGCTGGCCGCAGATGGGACAGGGGCGCGGCGGCTTCAGCGTCACGATCTTGGCGGCATCGTCGCTCATGGAAGCCCCCCGAGCGTTATTGCAGCGCGCCGACATCGATCTTCTCGCGCGAATAGGCGGGCTCGCCGATGAGACTCACTTCCGCCGGCACGCGGCGGCGCAGGCGCTCCACAAGATAGGGATTGCCGCGTTCGAGCCAGTCCACCACTTCGGGCGAGGCGCGGGCGACAAGAGCGCGGCCGGGCGCGGCGGCGGCCTCGCGCGCGATCTTGCGCAGGAGATCGTTCGCGACGGTGGCGCAGGTTTTCCGCCGCGGGCGGCCATGCGGGAAGGCGGGCTCGGTCAAGAGCTTGTCCAGCGGCTCGCGGACGCGCTTTCGCGTCATCTCGACAAGGCCGAATTCCGACATGCCGGAAATTTGCGTCGGGACGCGATCCTTCGCGAAGCCGGTGTTGAGCGCATCCAGCACCTTCTGGATGTTGTCGGGATTGTTCAGGTGGATGAAGTCGATGACGATGAGGCCGCCGGTGCCCCGCAGGCGAAGCTGGTAGACAATCTCTTCCACGGCTTCGAGGTTGATCTTGACGCTCGTTTCCTCAAGGCCGGTTGCCGCCGTGTAGCGGCCGGAATTCACGTCGATCGCGGTCAGCGCCTCCGTCGTTTCGATAGTGATCCAGCCGCCCGAGGGAAGCTCGGCGCGGGGCTCGAGCGCGGCCTCGATCTCGCCATCGACATCGTAAAGCGAGAAGAGGTCGCCGGGGCCGTTGAACAATTGTACGCGGTCGAGCATTTCGGGCATGGCGCGGCGGCAATAATTCTGCGCCTCGGTGAAGGCATCGGCGCAATCGATCAGCACGCGGGAGGTCTGCGCATTCACGCAATCGCGCAGCGTCTTCGAGACGGGATCGAGATCGTGGAAGACGACGCTGGGCGGCACGGATTTCCTTTCGGTCTCGCGGACCTTGCGCCACTCCTCGGCGAGCTGGCGCGCGTCGGCGGCGATGTCTTCCGACGTTGCGCCGATGGCGGCGGTGCGGACGATGAAGCCTGCCGGCTCGCCGGTGACGCCCATCGGATTGAAGCGTTCGACCATTTCCTCGACAAGCGCGGTCAATCTCGCGCGCTCATCCTCATCCTCGATGCGGCGCGAGAGCGCGACGCCCGACTGGTTCGGCACCAGCACGAGAAGGCGGCCGGGAATCGTGACATTCGCAGAAAGGCGCGCGCCCTTGTCGCCGATCGGGTCTTTCACGGCCTGCACGAGAATGGCCTGACCTTCATGGACGCAGGCGCTGATGGGCGGCAGCGCGCCTTCATCGAGCCCGGTCAACTCGCAGAGGCAGCGCGCCTCGCGCGCACCGAGGAAGCCCGCGCGTTCGAGCCCCACTTCCACGAAGGCAGCCTGCATGCCCGGCAGCACCCGCTGCACGCGGCCGAGAAAGATATTGCCGATGAGCGAATGGCCGGCGCGGCCCGTCTTCGCCTTCAGATCGTCTTCCATGGTCCGTTCAAGGAACAGTTCCACGGGACGTCCATCCTCGACGATGGCCACCCGCGTTTCGCCGGGGCCTACATTGATCAACACTTCTTCGGACATAGAACCCCTGGCTCGCAATCGCCGCGCCCCCACGCAGACGAAAGCTCCCTATTCACCCTCGATCGCTCCAGATCATCTGTTTCAGCGATCCTAACACTGTTGTAAGCGCAGATGATAGGTGCGTCAGCCCATCGAAGCGAGGCTATATCCTGCGCCTGCGAGAAGCTGGCCCACCTCAAAGAGCGGCAATCCCACCACGGATGAGTGGGAGCCGGATAGCGCGCGGACGAAAAGCGCGGCGCGGCCCTGAATGGCATAGCCGCCGGCCTTGCCCTGCCATTCGCCACTGGCGAGATAGGCGGCGATCTCCTCATCCGACAGGCGCTTGAAGGTGACGCGGGATTCGCTGATGCGCGAGACGGTGCGGGCGGGCGAGACGAGATGGATGGCGGTGTAGACTCGGTGTGCGCGGCCCGAGAGAAGCGCGAGGCAGGCGCGGGCTTCGGCTTCCGTTTCCGTTTTCGGCAGGATGCGGCGGCCGCAGGCGACGACCGTGTCCGCGCCGAGCACCAGCGCATCGGGGTGCGACGCGGCGACGGCCTCCGCCTTTTCGCGGGCGAGGCGCGCGGCATGAAGGCGCGGCAGCTCGCCCTTCAGCGGCGTTTCGTCGAGACCGGCGGCGTGGACCTCATCCGGCTCGACGCCGATCTGGCGGAGCAGGGAGAGCCGGCGCGGCGAGGCGCTGGCGAGGATGAGGCGGGGATTTGCGCCCTCTACCGGCACCGGGACGTCACTTGAACCGGTAGGTGATCCGGCCCTTCGTCAGGTCATAGGGCGTCATTTCGACAAGCACCTTGTCGCCCGCGAGCACACGGATGCGGTTCTTGCGCATCTTGCCGGCGGTGTGAGCGATGATCTCGTGTTCGTTCTCGAGCTTTACGCGGAACGTGGCATTGGGCAGCAGTTCCGTCACCACGCCCGGAAACTCGAGCATTTCTTCCTTGGCCATTCAGCATCCTTTGGAAATTTGGCCGGAAGAATGGTCAGAAAGCCGCCGGAAATCAAGTGCCCGGCCCGCGAAAAGACGCGCGGACCGGGCCCAAATAGTTGATTTTCCGGCCTTTTTGGCTCAGTCGACCAGAAGGTAGTCGACCGTGGAGACGACGCGGACGGTTTTCATGATCTGCTCGCTCTCCTGAGCGCCCGGCGTGTCGTCGCGGGGCAGGATCATGAACTGGCCCTGCCAGGCGCGGCGGATGCCGCCGAGGCGGGAGCCGGAATCGGCGGCGAAGGTCTCCGCCGCCTCGCGGGCGCGGATGGTCGCCTCTTCCAGCATTTCGGGCTTTATGTCCGCAATGCCGGTGAAGAGATAGGACGGGCGGACGGGGCCATATTCATTGGAGAGGACGACGCCCTGCTCCACCAGCGCGCTGGTGTCGCGATTGGCGGCGGCCACCTTGTCCACATCGGCGGTGCGCAGCACGATCTGCTGGGCAATGATGAAGCGGGTATTGAACTCGCCACTCGAATACATCTGGGCGAGGCGGTCTGTCACCTGCGGCGCCTGCCGCTCGATTTCCTCGTCGGCGAAGCCGTGCGTCTTCAGGAAGCCATTGACGATGTCCGCGTTGCGCTTCACATCGGCCTGGGTGGTGGCGAGGTCGTTGCCGGTGACGACGAAGCGGAGCGCCCAGAGCGCGAGATCGGCCTTCACCTCCCGCTCGGAGAGGCCCTTCACGGAAATGGAGCGGTCGCCGAGGCGGGACTTCACGAGCCCGTCGCCTGCGAGATAGCCGCCAAGCGCGATACCAAGGCCAAGAACCAGCGCGGCCACGATTGCGAAAATGGATTTCATGGGCAATGCCCTCCCCGTCGAATGTTGCGGCACTCTTATATCATCCAGAATGCGGCAGATTGATGGACGATCCGTCCCCGCACGGAAGATTATCCTGTGGCGGCGCCCGCCCGGCCGAAGCGGCTTTCGATATAGCCGCGCAGCTTGTCCCTGAGCTCCCGGTAGGCAGCGAGGCGGCGGTCGCGATTGCCACCGGTGGGGGCAGCGAGCGGATCGCCGACCTCCCAGAATTCGACATCGGTGGCGGAAGAACGGGTCAACTCCTCGGCCTTGGCGCGGGCTTCGGGCGTAAGGGCGACAATGAGATCGAAGCTCGTCTCATCGAGATCGTCGAAGCCCTTCGGGCCGCTTGCCGACGGAGTGAAGCCTTCCTCGCGCAGCACTTCGGCCGTGAAGGGATCGGGCTCCTCGGCGGGGGCGACGCCTGCCGAATCGACATAGATGCGATTGCCGTGGAGCTTCTTCAGGATCGCCTCGGCCATGGACGAGCGAACCGTGTTGAGATTGCAGGCAAAGAGAACGGAGCCCGGCAGCACCGGCTTTCGTTCCGCATTGGCGCCCGGCTTCGTCACGTCGCTCATCCCTTGATATGCAATACACAGATCAGCGTGAACAGACGCCGCGCCGTGTCGAAATCCATTTCGATCTTGCCCGCGAGGCGGTCTTTCAGCGTTTGCGAGCCTTCGTTGTGGAGGCCGCGGCGGCCCATGTCGATCGCCTCGATCTGGGCGGGGGCTGCCGTCTTGATCGCGTCGTAATAGCTTTCGCAGATCAGGAAATAGTCCTTGATGATCTTGCGGAAGGGCGTCAGCGAGAGCAGCACCTTGCCATGCGGCACATCGCCTTCGAGGCGGATGTCGAAGACGAGGCGGTTTTCCTCGATGGCGAGATGAAGGACATAGGGCCCGCCATCGCTGCCGACGGGGGCGAAGCTGTTTTCCTCCAGCAGATCGAAGATCGCGACCTTCCGCTCATGCTCGACATCGGGGCTGCGGCGGACGACGGAATGCTCGTCCAGCACGAGATCGGCAATGCGGTAGTTCTCGCCTGCCGGCATGGCCGGGGCGCCGCTTGCTTCATCATCTGCTGCACGGTCTGACATGGTGGCGCAGTTTAAGCCGATTTGGGCGAAGGAAGCGAGCGATTGGGCGGCCCGTTGTGTCGCTCCCCCCCTCACCCTTCCCACCTTCGGTGGGCGTTCGAGACAGCAAAAGGTCCACCGGACCTTTTGCTATTGCCTCTCACCCCTCTCCCCCTTGGGGAGAGGGAGAAGAGTCACAGGTTCAATCTGATCGCCACGGAGCGGAGGTGGGCGTCGAGGCCTTCGGCTTCGGCGAGCGCGACGGCGGCGGGGCCGATGGCGCGGAGCGCATCGGCGTCGCAGCGGACGATGGAGGTGCGCTTCATGAAGTCGAGCACATTGAGGCCCGAGGAGAAGCGCGCCGAGCGCGCGGTGGGCAGCACGTGGTTCGAGCCCGCCACATAATCGCCGATCGCTTCCGGCGTGTAGCGGCCGAGGAAGACGGCGCCTGCATTCGCGATTTTCGCGAGCAGGGATTCGGCATCATCGACCGCGAGTTCGAGATGTTCGGGCGCGAGGCGGTCGACCAGCGGCGCGGCGTCGTCAAGCTTCTCCACCAGAATGATGGCGCCGAAATCGGCCCAGCTTTTCGTGGCGGTGGTCTCGCGCGGCAGCGCCTTCAACTGGCGCTCCACAGCTTCCTCGACGCGGGCGGCGAAAGCGGCATCGTCCGTGATCAGGATCGATTGCGAGCTTTCATCGTGCTCGGCCTGCGAGAGAAGATCGGCGGCGATCCATTCGGGATCGTTCTTGCCATCGGCGACGACGAGAATTTCAGACGGGCCCGCGATCATGTCGATGCCGACCTGACCGAAGACCTGACGCTTGGCGGCGGCGACAAAGGCATTGCCGGGGCCGACGATCTTGTCGACGGGTGCAATCGTCTTCGTGCCATAAGCCAGCGCGGCAACGGCCTGCGCGCCGCCGACACGGTAGACTTCGCTGACACCGGCAAGTTTCGCGGCGGCAAGCACCAGCGGGTTCACCACGCCACCCGGCGTCGGCACGACCATGACGATGCGCTTCACGCCCGCGACTTTCGCCGGGATCGCATTCATCAGGACGGAGCTTGGATAATTCGCGGTGCCGCCCGGCACGTAAAGGCCGACAGCGCCGACGGGCGTCCAGCGGTGGCCGAGCTCGACGCCTGCCTCATCGGTGAAGCGCGCATCTTCCGGCCGCTGGCGGATGTGATAAGCCTCGATGCGGGCGGCGGCGAGCTTCAGCGCATCGAGCGTCTTCGGTTCGCAGGACGCGGCGGCGGCATCGAGATCCTTTTGCGGGATGGCGAGCGTTTCGACCGTCAGATCGGGAAGGCGGTCGAAGCGACGCGTGTATTCGACCAGCGCTTCGTCACCGCGCGCGCGGACATCCGCCACGATCTTCGCGACCGTGTCGTTCACATCGACGGATGCCTCGCGCTTGCCCGTGAGCAGCGCGGCGAAGGCCTCCTCGAAATTCGCGTCCCTTGCGTTCAGACGAATGGGCATTTCGTTCAGTCCAGATCGTGTTCGGGCTTGCTGGGCGTTTCCCAGACAAGGCCGAGATCGGAGAGATGGGCTTCGAGCGCCTCGACCTCAAGGCGGAGCTCGGCGCCGCCGGAAAAGACCAGCGTGACGAGGCCCGAAGGCGGGTTCATCTCGTCGAAGCGGATGGCTAGAAGATTGAGCACGCCTTCCGGGCGACCTTGAGCGATATTGCGCGCGCGGGCGGCGAGCACATTCTCGAAATGGAGGCCGGCGCGAACGCGCTCATGGCTCGCGCGGCGGGCAGCACCCTCGCCTTCCCAGCGAAAACGGTTCACCACGCAGGCGAAGCGGCGCGTGGACGGCAGGAAGGCGAGATCGCGCACCTGCAGGACCGCATCCTGCAGCGCGGCGGAAATCACTTCGAGGTCGGCGGCATCTTCGGCCACAAGGCGAAGGTCTTTCGTCATGGGTCTTACTTTGCCTTTTCGCGCCAGATTTCGGCGCCGCAGGCACCGAGCTTCGCCTCGATGCGCTCGAAGCCGCGATCGAGATGATAGACGCGATTGACGATGGTTTCGCCCTCGGCGGCGAGGCCAGCGATGATGAGGGCGGCGGAGGCGCGAAGGTCGCTTGCCATGACGGGCGCGGCCTTCAGCTTTTCCACGCCATGCACCAGCGCCTTGTCGCCATGGAGCGAGATGTTGGCGCCGAAGCGGGCGAGCTCCTGAACATGCATGAAGCGGTTTTCGAAAATCGTTTCGGTGATTTCGGATTCGCCTTCGGCGACCGTCATCAGCGCCATGAACTGAGCCTGAAGATCGGTGGGGAAACCGGGGAAGACCTGGGTCACGACATCAACCGCCTGCAGCCGCTCGCCATTGCGCGCGATGCGGACCGCGCCCTGCTCGCTTTCGACCTCGGCGCCGGCGGCGCGAAGGACGGAGAGGGCGGCTTCGAAATCCTCGGCGTTCGCGCCCTCAAGCGTGACCTCGCCACCCGTCATGGCGGCGGCGATGGCGTAGGTGCCGGCCTCGATGCGATCCGCAATGACGCGGTGGGTGGCGCTGTGCAGTTTCTCCACACCTTCGATGCGGAGCGTCGAGGTGCCGATGCCTTCGATCTTCGCGCCCATGGCGACGAGGCAGCGCGCGACATCGCCAATCTCGGGCTCGCGGGCGGCATTTTCAAGCACGGTCTCGCCCTCGGCGAGTGTCGCCGCCATCAGCAGCGTGTGCGTGGCGCCGACGGAGACGATGGGCGAGCGGATGACCGCGCCTTTCAGGCCCTTCGGCGCCGAGGCATGGACATAGCCTTCCACAAGGTCGATCTCTGCGCCCATCTTCTGCAGGCCCTTGATATAGAGATCGACGGGGCGCGCGCCGATGGCGCAGCCGCCGGGCAGCGACACCTTCGCCTCGCGGCAGCGCGCCATGAGGGGGCCGAGCACCCAGAAGCTCGCGCGGATCTGCGAGACGATTTCATAGGGCGCGGTGGTGGACTTGATGTCCTTCGCATGGAGCGTCATCACATCGGCGTCCGCGCCGCTCTCGATCGAAATATCGGCGCCGATGACGCCGAGAAGCTTCGAGAGGGTGCGCACATCGGCGAGCCGCGGCATGTTGGTGAGCTTGACCGGCTCATCCGTCAGCAGGGCGGCCGTCATCAGCGGCAGGGCGGCGTTTTTCGCGCCGCTCACCGGGATCGAGCCCTTGAGGCGGCGCCCGCCGCGAATGTGGATGCTGTCCATGACTTGTGTCCGATCAGGCGTTTGCCGGTTTATAGGGGGCCTCCGCCCCCGAGTCACGAGGGAGGGCGCGAGGCGGCCCTTCTCGCGCCGGATCGGGGCTTTTTCGCGGGCCCAATCCGGCTATTTCGCGTCCTTGCGGGCGCGGGTCTGGCTCTTGCGCTTCTTGAGATTGTCGCGCAGCGCCTCTGCGAGGCGGGCCTGACGGGCTTTGGCTTCCTGGGTCTGGGAGGCGCGATCCGCCCCCTTGCCGCCGGGGGTGCGGGAATCGAAGCCGGAACCTGATTTTTTCATGGAATTCTCTCGGATAGGGATTTCGCTTCGGGGGCAAGATAGTGCGTTGCGGCACCTTGCGCGAGGGGGGTTGCTATGGCACTTTCCGCGCGCTTCGGAAAGCCCCGCTTCGGCCGGGGCCCCAAGGGTTCATTTACCATTCGGAGCGAGACTTGCCGCGCCTCCCGGGCGCGGGTCGGGGCGGGCCACACCGCCCCGCTGCATGCTGTGGTAGCTCAGTGGTAGAGCACTCCCTTGGTAAGGGAGAGGTCGAGAGTTCAATCCTCTCCCACAGCACCATTTTTCTCCCTTTCCGGCCTTCCAGCACCCGCGATAAATGAGCGGCGATTATGCCGGCTGCCGTCTGTCACTTGGCGGAACAGAAGCGGGGAGCTTCCGTTGAGTCCGGTATCTGCCGCACCGAGGCGGCAGGTTCCAACCCCCAGACAGACGGAGGCCGCCATGAAAGTGAGCGAAGCCATGACGCAAGATGTGCAGGTCTGCAATCCGGAGGACACGATCCGCGATGCGGCGCGCACGCTTGCCCAGATCGACGCCGGCGCCATTCCGGTGGGCGAGAACGACAAGCTCGTCGGCATGATTACCGACCGGGACATCGCCATTCGCGCCATTGCCGAGGGCAAGGGCCCGGACACGAAGATCCGCGAGGTGATGACGCCGGAGATCAGGTATTGCTTCGACGATCAGGAGATCGACGAGGTGCAGAAGAACATGAGCGACAACCGGCTGAGGCGCGTCGTCGTGATCAATCACGACAAGCGGCTCGTGGGCATGCTGTCGCTGGCCGATATCGTGCGGGCGAATGGCAGCGCCGACAGGGCGCTTTACGGCGCCTCGCAGCCGGGCGGCGCACATAGCCAGGGCGCGTGAGGCTCGTGCCAGGGTTTCACGCCGACGCCCCGTGGGCCCGCGCCCGCGGGGCGTTTGCGTTCGCCCCGCCTCCCCCTCGCGTTCAGGGCGCAATGAAGAAGCGGAGCGCGATTGCAAGAAGGACGAAGGCGACAAGGCCGCCGAAGAAGACGAAACGGCGGGCGGGCGTGTTGAGCACGATCTGTCCCTGCCGTGCCTTTCCTGCCGGATAAACAAGGGGTTCCTTCGACGGGTTCCTTTCGTCCTGCATGGGTTCCTCCATTGGCTGCTTGTCTTGAGGGAACAGCAAGGCGGGGACTTCGTTCCATCGCTACGGCGCGCGGCATTTCGCGCGCCTCATGCACCCCCGGAGGACAAGATGGGACAGGCAATCAAGAAGGATCAGCTTCACGAATTGCTCTATCAGGCGCTCGAGACGGAGGCCGGCGGCATCAAGGTCTACGAAACGGCGCTGAAATGCGCGATCAACGAAGACCTGCACGAGGAATGGGAAGGCTATCTGGAAGAAACACGCAAGCACCACAAGACGCTGCTCGGCGTGTTCCAGAAGCTCGGGCTCGACCCGGAGGAGAGTACGCCGGGGCGCGTGGTCGTGGCGCATCTCGGCGCATCGCTCGTGAAGGCGATGGAAATGGCGCTCAAGGCGGGCGACCCGGAAGCGGCGCAGCTCGTGGCCGGCGAATGCGTGGTGCTGGCGGAGACGAAGGATCACCTCAACTGGACGCTGATCGAGCATGCCTGCGAGAACGCGACGGGCAAGGTGGAAGAAGCGCTGCAGGAGGCGCTCGACATCATCGGCAATGACGAGGACCACCACCTCTATCACAGCGCCGGCTGGACGCGGGAACTCTGGATCGATGCGCTGGGCCTCCCCGCCGTGCTGCCGCCGCCGGAAGAAGAGAAGCATGTGGAAACGGCGATCGGCGCCTCGCGCGCGGAACAGGCGCGGGACGAGATGCTGAAGCGCAACTGAGCGTCAGAGACAGTCGTAGATCGCAGCGAGAAGGGCCTTGTTGCGCGGGTTCTGCCAGCGAGGCCCCATATCGTTGGTGACTTACGCCTCAGGCCTCATACGCCATGCAGACGTTAGATCGTGAGCAATCTTTGAAATTGCCGTGTCTACATTTTTGTATATTCGAACGCCGATGTCTTTTTTCACCCGGTACTCCGACGGGAGTCTCTCGTTTAAATTCGCACGGAATGTTGTAAGGGCGGCGCTCAGCAGGATCGAATGCTCGTAACGAGCATAGAGGGGCAGCATCCAACTGCTAACAAAGCCGTATCGAATATTCTTTGCGAGTGTGTCGGCGTTTTCGGGCCAATATTTAAGTTCGTGCGCCTTCGTCGGGATCGCTAGTCCCGCACGGTACCGACTGATCCAAAGCTCAGCATCTTCCCTCAGCCGGTTGAATAATGACTCGGAAGCGATAAAAAAATCGAAGTCGGACTTTCCCGCTTCAAATTCCACTCCGAATTTCTGTGGTGCGAACGAATAACCGATGCGAGCGCTTCCGATCAAATTCACCGCTTTGGGGGAAATATCCAACCGCTCCGCCAACTCTTCTCGACCAACTTCAAAGATGATCGGAAACTTCTGAAATGCGAACGGGATGCCCTCCGTGAGCCACAACCGAACAAATCTAACTGCGTCAGACTTGAAGTTGGGACTATAGCTGGGCCAGACCTTGGGATCTGGATATTGCCCGGAAAGGGATAAGCCCCATTCAGAAATCCTTGGCATACTTTCCACCATACCGGCTCATATGGAGCAGAATGTAGTTTTTCCTGATTGCCAAGCGTTCTGAATATTTACTTGTTGGAAAGCGGGGCATAGGCAGTTTGAGCATCGCAGCAATGGTCGCAGCATCGCTCGGACTCGCCGATTGAATATCGATGTTGAGTCGCTTACTCACAGCACCAATTCCGGAAGCATGCCATCCGAAGTATGCGCAATGAGCATATGCCGACACAATTTCATTCTTTGAGTACCTAGCAGACAAAGTGCAAGCAATCGCAATTTCAGAGATTTTTCGTCGGATAGATAGCTCGTACCTCCTGCGCCAAGTTCTTACTAACTGCTGTTCGATAGTACTCGCGCCAGAAACTCTGCCATTCAGAATGTACTGGACGGCAGCGCGGATCACTGCAAACCCATCAACTCCTTGATGGTTTCTGAACCGCCGATCCTCAGCAATGATAATCGCCTCGAATATGCAAGAACTCACCTCCGAATGGAATGCAGGACCGGAAAGAAAGGAATTCATTTTCTGGGACACCAACTCAATGTCCCGCCGCACGGGCGGCAGCATCGCGAGAATACGCGACGCATGCGATACCAGCACCGGTTACCCTTTCACATTTCGATCAAAGGTTTCGTAGAAAATCATCCTCAAAGATTCCAGTCGGTGCTGCAGTTCTTTTTCTCCGACTTGCCACCTAATGGCTTTTGATATCGACCCACCATCTGGCGCGGCAATTGCGAGCAACTGAAGGGAGCGGGCATGTTTCTCCCAGTCAGCTTGATTTTCCTCAAAGGCCAGTATCTGCGGCATTCGCTTTTGTAACTTTAACTGATCTTTGATTGCAGCGATCTGAGACCGAAGCGTCTCTTCTGCGGCCTCAAATCTCAAGCGGGCCTCTTCCTCCAAGCTTTGCTGGCTATGCTGCGTGGCCACCCACCATCCTCCTGCAAACACCCATTTTAGAAAGTGTTTAATGATAACGGTAGTCGTGCGTTCGAATTCGCGCAACGGACTCTGAGTACGAATTTTCGGCTCAAGTGTTAAATTTTCAATCCTCTGCAACAGACCACTTCGCTCACAGACACTCGTAGATTGCGGCGAGAAGGGCCTTGTTGCGCGGGTTCTGCCAGCGAGGCCCCATATCGTTCGTGACATAACCGAAGGCGACGCGGGCAACCGGGTCGCAGAAGCCCAATGAGCCGCCGGCGCCGAAATGACCGAAGGCTTCGGCGTTCGGCCCGAGCGGCCGTTCGGCCTGGGGGAGCTGGAAGCCGAGAGCGAAGCGGCTCTCGCGCTCCAGAATCCGGTCGGGGCCGAAGGATTGCTGCTCCGTGGCGGCGGCGAGCATGCCGGACGAGAGAATATCGACGCCGTCGATGCGGCCGCCCGCGGCGAGCGCGGAATAGACGCGGGCGATGCCGCGCGCCGTGCCGTGGCCATTGGTCGAGGGGATCTCGGCCTCGCGCCATTCGGGGCGGTTGACCCAGCCGGAACCGGAAATGCCCGGCGGGTTCCAGTAGGTGTTCCATTTCATCAGCGTGTCGTCATCGAGCTCGCCCGGCGGGCGCTCCGGCAGGATGGGCGGCCAGAGGAATTCGGCGGCGCGGTGATGCTCCGTGGGCGGAAGGCCGATATGGACATCAGCGCCGAGCGGACCCGCGACCCCGTCGCGCAGGACTTGCCCGACGGTGCGTCCGCTCGCGCGGCGGACAAGCTCGCCCACGAGATAGCCGAAGGTGTTGACGTGATAGCCATGCGCGGCGCCGGGCTGCCACCAGGGCGTTTCGGCGGCGAGCGCCGCGGCCATGCGGTTCCAGTCGAGCGCGGCGCCATCGGGCAGGTCTTCGCGGATCGCGGGGAGGCCCGCCTGATGCGACAGCATGTGGCGGAGCGTGATTGTCTCCTTGCCATTGCACCCGAATTCCGGCCAGAGGCGGTGGGCCGGGGCATCGAGATCGAGCGCGCCCCGCTCCACAAGCCGCAGGGCGACAAGGGCGGTGAAGGCCTTGCCGACGGAAAAGAAATTCACCAGCGTCTCGCGCGCCCAAGGGCGCTCGCGCGCGGCATCGCGGAAGCCGCCCCAGAGATCGCAGACGAGGCGGCCATCGACCATGAGCGCAATCGCGCCGCCCGGCTCGCCCCGCGCGGTGAAATTTTCGGTGAAGGCATCGCGGAGCCGCGCGAAACGTGGATCGCAGGTGCCGCCTATCGGGATGGCGCTCATTTCGTGAGCAGCATGAGAAGCGGCAGGGCCATCAGCACCTGGCCGGCATAATAGGTCGTCCAGACGAGAAGGCCCCGATATGGGACCGGCCCGCGAAACTTGTCGAGCGCGATGATGCTGTCGGAGAACATGAAGAGCACTGCGCCGAGGCCGAGGATGGGCGCGGCTTCCGGAATGGCGAGCGCAGTGAGCACCATGACGAGGATGACGGCGAGATAGGCGCCGACGGGGAGTTTCATCGAGCCGAGGCGCGATGCGATCGACCAATAGACGGCGAGCGCGGCAAGGCCCACTGCAAGCGAGACGGCTTTCAGGGCGAGCGTGTCCGGCCCCGTGGCGAGCGGCACCATGACGGCGATATAGAAGAGGTGGCTGACGAGGAAGGCGCCGAGCCCGCGCATGAAATTGCGGCTGTCTCCCTTCATGGCGAGGAAAAGA
Organism: Parvibaculum sp.; assembly: GCA_019635955.1. Taxonomy (GTDB): domain Bacteria; phylum Pseudomonadota; class Alphaproteobacteria; order Parvibaculales; family Parvibaculaceae; genus Parvibaculum. The sequence goes on along the minus strand of JAHBYL010000022.1, from coordinate 12,149 downwards.
TCCCCGGCGCTCGAGAAGAAGAAGGCAGCGGCAAGCAGCAGGAGCGGCAGGGCCGGCCCCTGCCCCAGGGCCAGAAGCGGCAGCGGCACGAGAAGGCCGATCGACGCCGTCTTGAGGCCGGTGCGGAGCGCGGAAGGCGGCTGGCGCTCGATCAGCTGATAGGCGATGGCGGCGGCGAGCGAGGCAAGCGCGAGCGCGATGCGGAGCCCATCGAGCCCGTCACCCGTCATGAATATCTGCCCGAACATTCTCCCCTCCCCCTTCTGCTGCGCCTTGGTTCGCGCTTTTGGTCTCTTTCTCTATGATCGGGGAAGAAACGGATTCGCCAAAGGACCAAATATGAACAGCGGTGCCCATGCCATCGACAGCCCGCAAAATGCGCGGGCGAAGAAATGGCTCGCGCTGACGGAGACGCGCGGCATCCGCAAACATGGGGAATTCCTGCTGTCGGGGCGAAAGACCGTGCCGGAGGCTCTCGCGGCGCATGGGGCCCGTTTCACAGCGGCGCTGGCGCGGACGGAGAGCGAACTCAACCGGCTCATGCTTCCCGCCCATGTGGAACGCTATGTGCTGGCAAAGCCCGTTTTCGAGGCGCTGGACACGAACGGGACCGGCTTTCCACTGCTGGTGGGAAAGGTGCCGGACTTCGCGGCGGTGGATTTCGCGGCGGCGCCGAAGGGGCTCGAACTGGTTCTGGCGCTGGGCGACCCTGCCAATCTCGGCGCCGTGCTCCGCAGCGCGGCGGCCTTCGGCTCCAGCCGCATCGTGCTGATGGAGGGAGCGGCGCATCCCTTTCATCCGAAGGCTCTCAGGGGCGGTGCGAACGCACAATTCGCGCTGACCTTTCTCAAGGGCGGGGACTGGGAGGCGCTTCGCGCGGCGAAGGGGCCGATGGCGGCGCTCGACGGCGAAGGGACGGATATCGAGACCTATGACTGGCCCGCCAATCTGCGGCTGGTGCTGGGCGAGGAAGGCCAGGGGCTGCCGCCGGGGCTCAAGGCCGAGCGGCTCGCCATCCGGACCACCGGCGCCGTCGAATCGCTCAATGCGACGGTGGCGGCGAGCCTCGCGCTGGCGGCGCGGTTCCGGCACCTGACGCCCCGGTAATCCGGGCGGGTGATCCGCCGCGCGGGAGGCCGCGTAGCAAGGGGGTGAGAGCTGGAACCTGAGCCAGCGGTTCAACCCCTCAAGCAGGGTCCCCCGCAACGTGAATTCGCTTCTCAAAATCGTTGCAGCTCTTGCCATAGTGCTTCCCGCCGCAAGCGCCGGCGCGGACGCGGCAGCGCCGGCTGCTCCCCCCTCGCCGGCGCTGTCGTTCCGCGTCGAGCGCGGCGGGACACCCATCGGCACCCACACAATCCAGTTCACGCAGCAGGGCGATGCGCTTCATGTCGCCATCGACATCAAGCTGGCGGTGAATTTCGGTCCGATCACCGTTTTCCGCTATGCGCATACGAACCGAGAGACATGGCGCGACGGGAAACTCGTCGCCATCGAAACGGAAACGGATGATGACGGACGCCGCTTCAGCGTGAGCGGCAGAGCGACCGACAAGGGATTCGAAGTGACGAGCTCGGAGAACGGCACGTTCATCGCGCCGGAAAACATCGTCCCGACGAGCTACTGGAACCCGGCAACGATCGAGCAGACAGAGCTTCTCGATACGCAGCGCGGCCGCATCATCAATGTGCAGGTGACGGAAACCGCGACGCGCGAGGCGATTGCCGATGGTGCGCGCATCCCGGTGAGCGAATACGAGATGACGGGCGATCTGAAGTTGAAGCTCTGGTATTCGCCGCAGATGGAATGGCTGAACGTGATCTTCCGCGCGCGCGGCGCGGATGTCGATTATCACGTGGAACGATTCGACCGCGAGCGTGTACAGAGGCTGGCCTTGCAATGAACGACATCGTCTGGATTACAGGCGCAAGTTCCGGCATCGGCCGGGCGCTGGCGCTGCGCATGGCGCGAGAGGGCTGGCGCGTGGCGGCTTCGGCGCGGCGGGCGGAAGAACTTGAAAAGCTGCGCCAGGAAGCGGCGGGCGAGATTGCCGTCTATCCGCTCGATACGACGAGCCCCGGAGATGTGAAAAACGCCGTGGCCAAGATCGAGCGCGAGATGGGGCCGATTGCGACGGCGGTTCTCTGCGCGGGCACCTATGAGCCGGTGCTGGCGCGCGAATTGACTGCCGAGAAGGCGCGCCCCGTTTTCGAACTCAATTTCATGGGCACGGTGAACTGCCTCGAAGCGCTGATCGGGCGCATGCGCGCGCGGAAGGCGGGCCGCATTGCCGTTGTCGCCTCGCTTGCCGGCTATTTCGGATTGCCGACTTCGGCGATCTATGGCGGCAGCAAGGCGGCGCTCATCAACATGGCGGAGGCGCTGCGCCCCGATCTGGCGCTCGACGGCATCGCGCTCCAGATCGTCAATCCCGGTTTCGTGAAGACGCCGCTCACGGACAAGAATGAATTTCCGATGCCGTTCCTGATGGAAGTCGATGACGCGGTGGATGCCTTCTATCGCGGGCTCCAGTCGGACCGTTTCGAGATCACCTTTCCGCGGCGCTTCTCCCTGATCCTCCGGCTGCTGCAGATGCTGCCCTACAGGCTGTCGCTGGCGTTGACCGCGAAGAGCCTGCCGAAAAGGGCGAAGGAAGGCGCGAGCGCTACTTCCTGATTTCCTCGTAAGCCGCGAGCGCGCGGGCGCGGGCTGCGCCATGATCGACGAGCGGCTTCGGATACGACTTGCCGAGCGTCACACCCGCTTTCGCGCGCACATCGGACGGCGCCTCCCAGGGGCGGTGGATGTAGCACGCATCGAGCGCAGCCAACTCCGGCACATAGCGGCGGACATAATCGCCCGCGGGATCGAACTTCTCGCCCTGCAACACGGGATTGAAGATGCGGAACCAGGGCGCGGCGTCGGCGCCCGAGCCCGCCACCCATTGCCAGCTTGCGCGGTTCACCGCGAGATCGGCATCGACCAGCGTATCCTCGAACCATTCGGCGCCGCGCCGCCAGTCGATCAGCAGATGCTTGACAAGGAAGGAAGCGGCCACCATGCGCACACGGTTGTGCATCCAGCCCGTCTGCCAGAGCTCGCGCATGCCGGCATCGACCAGCGGGTAGCCCGTCTCGCCCTTCGTCCATGCGTGAAAGGCCGCATCGTCCTTCACCCAGGGGAAGGCGTCGAACTCGCTTTTCCAGTTTTCGCCGACGATGACCGGCCAGTGGAAGACGAGATGAAAGGCGAAATCGCGCCAGCCGACTTCGCGCAGGAAAGGTTCCGCGGCGGCGGCGCTTCCCGAATGCGCCTCGGCGGCATTGCGCGCGACATGCCAGATGCGGCGCGGGGAGATCTCGCCCCAATGAAGATGCGGCGAGAGGCGCGATGTGCCTTCGCGGTCCGGCAGATCGCGCGCATCGCGATAGGCGGGCATGGCGTGATCGACAAAGGCGGCGAGGCGCGCCTGCGCGCCCTCCTCTCCCGGTTGCCATGTTTCGCGCAAGCCGCCTGCCCAGTCAGGCTTCACGGGAAGAAGGCTCCAATCATCCAGCGCGTCGGATGGGCACAGCGCTGCAGCAACCTTTTTCGGCGCGGGAAGCGGCGAGGCAATATCGCGCTGCGAGAGAGCGCGCCAGAAGGGCGTGAAAACCTTGTAGGGATCGCCGTTGCCCGTCTTCACCTCCCAGGGCTCCGCCAGCAGCGAGCCGTTGAAGCTGCGGACCTCGATACCGCTTTCCCCGAGCGCGGATTTCAACGCCTTGTCGCGGGCGACGGCATGGGGCTCGTAGCAGCGGTTCCAGCAGAGCGCGGTGGCGCCGGTCTCGTTGACGAGGCGCGGGAGGATGTCGGCCGGGCGGCCCCGGCGGAGGATGAGCGGCGCGCCGCGCTTTCGCAGGGCATCCGAGAGCGATGCGAGACTGTGGTGAAGCCACCAGCGCGAGGCGGCGCCCGGCATGTCGTCCGGATCGAGGATGAAGAGCGGCAGCAACGGCGCGCCGGAACGCAGAGCCGCATCGAGCGCCGGATTATCGTCGAGCCTCAAATCGCGGCGGAACCACATGATGATAGGCGCCCCGTCTGCGGGCGGCCGCTTCTTCAGTGACATCGTGACTTCGCCGGATGTGGAATGCGCATCCCATGGATACGCTGCAGCGGCGGGGGCGGATCAGGCGTCCTATGCCGGGCGGGCGGAAAAGCCGGAGAGGCGCCAACCCGGGGCTGCAAAGCCGCCGACCGGATAATGATGCGCAAGGCGGCAGTCCCAGATCACGAACATGCCTTCGCGCCAGGGAATACGAAGCTGGTTCTCCGGCGTGTAGAGATGGTTGCGCAATAGCTTCAGGATCAGCCGCGCTTCCTCTTCCGGCACGCCTGCAATCTGCCGGGTGAAGTCCGGACTGAAATCGAGGCAGGCAAGGCCGCTCACCGGATGGGGCGCAATCAACGGACGCCACACTTCCGCATGTCCCTCATACCGCCCATGGCCGGCATGAAGCGGCGCGAGGTAGTGGCGCATCGGGACGGAGAGCCCCCGATAGGCAGCGTGAAAGGACGACCAGATGCTTTCTCCGCCCTCCGGCGGCACCCGAACCGCGCGGAGGAAGAGCAAGGCAGGTCTTTCCTTCCGCCATGCCGGGTCCATCCTCTCGACAAGGTGAATGGGCGCGAGGCCGCCTGTCGCCGCACAATGGAACCGGCCTTCCCCCGCCAGCGCGCTTGCCAGACCCGCTTCCACCGCCGGGGGCAGGCTCCCTTCCGGGCAGACGAGCAGGCCGAATTCCGCCAATGCACGCATCAAGGCCTGGGCCGCGGCGGCGGCGGGAAGGCAGGGATCGACTGCGACGATTTCGCCTCCCATGGCACCATTCAAAGGACGGATGGAGACCGGCATCGAAATCATGTTTCCCCCGACAAGCCGTTTTTCTGGACGTCTCGATTCCCTTCATTGAACAGATGGCACGGGAGCTGGTTCTTTTCCAATTGATATTTGGAATGACCAAGTATTCATGAAATGAATTTACGCCGGATCGACCTCAACCTGCTGACCGTCTTCGATGCCGTGATGGCCGAGGGCAGCATCACGCGGGCCGCGCTGCGACTGGGGATGACCCAGCCGGCGCTCTCCAATGCGCTGACGCGATTGCGCCGCCTTGTGGACGACCCGCTGTTCATCCGGACGGGGAACGGCATCGCGCCGACCGAGCGGGCGGAGCGCATGGCAGGCCCCGTGCGGCAGGCGCTTGCCTGCAGCGCCCAGGCGCTCGGCGTTCTGCCGGTGGCGCCGCCGGAGACGGCAAGGCGGTGCTTCACGCTCATGCTTGGCGAGGTGGGCGAGGCGGTGGCGCTTCCCGCCGCACTGGCGGCGACGAGAGGCGGCGACGATTTCGACATCAGGCTCGAGCCGCAGCGGGAGCCGGTGGATCTCGAGATCGACCTGCTGGAAGGGCGGCTCGATCTCGCATGGACGCCGCTTCCCTCGCGCTCCCGCGACATTGTGAGCGAGCCGGTGATGCGGGACGAATTCGTCTGCCTGCTTCCGCCGGTGCATGGCGCGGAGCCGCTGACCGACGAGCGCTACTCCCTTCTGCGGCATGTGGCTGTGCGCGGTGCGAGCCATGAGCAGGTCGACCGGGGCGGGCGGCAGCGCGACATCGCCGTGGAACTCTGCCATTTCGCGGCGCTGCCCCAGCTCGTCGCGCGGACGGGCGTCGCCGCCACGCTGCCGAAGCGGCTGGCGGAGCAATTTGCCGCCGGACAAGGGCTCCATGTCGCGCCCCTGCCCTTCGATGTGCCGGACCTGCTGCTCTATCAGGCCTGGCCGGCCTATCTCGATGGCGATGCGGCACACAGACGGCTGAGAAAGGCGCTCAAGGCGGCGGCGCGCTGAGGCGGAACATGGCCCACATGGTTCATTTTCATCCGCGCGCTCCTTACTATATTGTTGGCAAGGAGCGGAACGCAGCGGAGGAGGAGCCCATGACGTCCCGGACATCGAACGACATCACCAAGGACAGCGCCTATAACGCCGTCGCGCCGGACGATTTTCCCGCGATGATGGATGTGAACCGCTACGGGCAGCGCTCGACCGCCTTCGACAAGATCATCTCGGCGACGCATGACCATTTCTGGGACCCGCTCGACAAGAAATATATCGATTTCGACCAGCCCTTCGACATGAAGGGCACGACCGTCATTCCGATGGATTTCGTGCTCGAACTGCAGACGCCGATTGCCGACCGGCTGTCGGAAGAAGAGAAGATCGCGCTGTCGAACGAGAGCGCACGCTGGATGCTCTCCTCCATCCTGCATGGCGAGGCGGGCGCGCTCGCCCTTTCCGCGAGCCTTTGCCACATATTGAAGGACCCCGGTGCACAAGAATATGCCGCGAACCAGACGCGCGAAGAGGCGCGGCATGTGACCGGCTTTGCGAAATATATCGAGGCGCGGTGGAAGAAGCCGCTGCCCGTCGGCCCGACGCTCGGCAATCTCCTCACCGACATCGTGAACGCGCCGGAGGTCTACAAGAAGGTCGTCGGCATGCAGATGCTGGTGGAAGGGCTCGCGATGGGCGCCTTCGCCTCGCTCTATACCTATTCGAACGATCCGTTGCTGCGCCATCTCTGCCAGCTGGTGATGACGGACGAGGCGTTCCACCACAAGTTCGGAAAGATCTGGGCGGACCGCACCGTGCCGCACCTTACGCAACAGGAACGGAACGTCATCGAGGACTGGGCGGCGGAATGCTTCCAGACGCTGCTTTTCAACCTTGCGAATCCGGAACAGAAGAAAGTCATCTATGCGCAGTTCGGGCTCGACTGGGAGGAAGTGCTCTCCGAGGTCCTGAAGAGCCGGACGGACGACAAGCGCCGCAAGGCCATGTCGAACCAGAACAATATCTTCCGCGTGCTCACCAAGACGCTCCTCAAGGCCGGCATCATCACCGACCGCACCAAGGGCTTCTATGCGACCTATGTCGACATGGACGAGCTCAGGAAGGAAGGCGACGAGATGGTGGGCGACGCGATTGCCGAAGACGGAATCGAGTATCTGAAGCGCGTGAATTTCTCGGGGCGCGGCGCGGCGGCGAGCGCAGCGGAGTAAGGTTACTCCGAGCGCCTTATCGGCAGCACAAAGGGCTCGGCACCCTCGCCTATTCTCGCCTCGATGCGATAGGTCTCGCGCAGGTTTTCGGGCGTGAGGACGTCCGACGGCGTGCCGTCCGCCTTCACCTTGCCATTGTCGAGCAGGATCAGCCGGTCGCAATGGCGCGCGGCGAGCGTGAGATCATGCAGCACGGCGATGACGGTGCGGCCGTCATCAGCGTAGGCGCGCAGCACTTCCATGATGCGGAGCTGGTGATAGGGATCGAGCGCGGCGACGGGTTCGTCCACCAGCAAGAGCGACGCTTCGACCGCAAGCGCACGGGCGAGCAGTACGCGAGCGCGCTCGCCGCCCGAGAGAGTGAGGACATCGCGGCCGATGAATTCCTCGACGCCTGCGAGATGCATGGCGCGCGTGATGGCAGCTTCATCCGCCGCGGCCGGGCGGGCAAAGGGGGCGAGATGCGGCAGGCGGCCGAGCGCGACGAGACGGGAGACCTCGAGCGGCCAGTGGCTGCCGGCGCCTTGCGCGAGATAGGACATGTGCCGCGCCCGCTCACGCGGCTTCAGCGCGGCAAGCGGGCGGCCATCGAGCATCACCTCGCCTTCAAAGGGGATCAGCCCTGCAATGGCGCGCACAAGCGTGGTCTTGCCAACGCCATTCGGGCCGATCAGGCCGATGAAGCGCGGCCCCTCGACCGAGAGGGAGACGCCGCGAATGACACGCGCCTGCCCGAGCGAGGCGTGGAGATTTTCAATCGCGAGGCGCATCAGGGAGCCTCCCTTCGGGCACGGAGAATGAGCCAGAGGAAGAAGGGCGCGCCGAGAAGCGCCGTCACCACGCCGAGTTTCAGCTCCGGCCCGTTGACCGGGAGCCGCACCACGAGATCGGCGGCGAGGACCAGCGCCGCGCCGCCAAGCGCCGATGGCAACAGGAGCGAGGCGGTACGCGGGCCGACAAGCGGGCGCATGAGATGGGGCACGACGAGGCCGACAAAGCCGATGACGCCTGTGACCGACACGGCGGCGCCGACGGCAAGCCCGGTGCCGAGGATGGCGCGGAGCGTGACAGAGCGCATGGAGAAGCCGAGCGTTGCCGCCGTGTCCTCGCCAAGCGCCAATGCATCGAGCGCGCGCCATGTGGAGGCGACGAGGAGCCAGCCTACACCCATGAAAGGCAGGACGAACCAGACCTGCGCCATGCTGCGATCGGTGAGAGAGCCGAGCATCCAGAAAACGATTTCGAGCGCGGCATAGGGACTTGGCGAAAGATTGAGCGCCAGGGAGGTGAGCGCGCCGCAAAAGGCGGAGATCGCGACGCCGGCGAGAATGATGGTGACGATCGACGGGTTGCGGCCGGCGAGAAGGTAGAGAATGCCGAGTGCTGCGAGCGCGCCGAGAACGCCGCCGACAGGCACGAGCATGGCCGTGCCCGTGGCGAAGCCGAAATAGAAGACGAGCACGGCGCCGAGCGCCGCGCCGCTCGACGCGCCGACAAGACCCGGCTCGGCCAGCGGATTGCGCAGAAGCCCCTGAAGCGCCGCGCCGCAAAGGCCGAGCGTCGCGCCGACGAGAAGGCCGAGCAGCGCGCGCGGCAGGCGCACTTCCGTCAAGACGAGGCGTGCAATATCCGGATCCGTTTCGGAAATGAGCGCGAATTTATCCGCCAGCAATTCGCCGCCGCGGCCGACATAGATGGAGGCAATGAAGAGGAGTGCCGTAAGCGCGGCGAGGGAGAGATTGACCGCGATGGCATTTTTCTGCTGCGGCATCAGAGCCCCCTCCCCAAACCGCCTCTGGCGGTTTGACCCTCCCTCGAAGAGAGAGTGGAAGGGATGGAGGCAGCTCCCTCGATCCCTATCCGCATCTCATCATAGGCGGCGGCAAGTTGCGCGGCGGTGCGGGCGACATAGCGCGTGCTGCAGGTCCAGTCGCGGGCGGGAAGGCGGACTTCATGCGCGTGGCGCGCAAGATAGAGACGGAGCGCGGGATGGGCGAGAAGCGCGCTCGCCTGGGAGGGAGCGCCGGCGCGGTAGACGCCGAGCGCGAAAAGTTGCGGGCGGAGCTCGATCACGCCTTCGATGCCCGGATAGATGAGGCCCACGGGATTATCGCTTTCGATGACATTGCGGAAGCCGGTATGGGCGAGGATGCGGCCGAGAATAGAGCCCGGCGTGACGGCACTGCCGAGATCCTGATAGAGGATGGCGGCTGGCCCCTCTTCCGCATTGCGGCGCGCCGCCGCCATCTCGGCGTCGAAGCGCGCGATGAGTGCTTCGCCTTCCGCCTCCCGGTGAAGGGCGGCGGCGACGAGCCGGATATTCGCCCTTATGTCGTCGAAGCTGCGCGCATCGCGCACCAGCACGAAGGGAATGCCCATCCGGGCGAGAAGATCGAGCGTGAAGGGCGAGGTCCATTCATGCGCAAGCACGAGATCGGGCGCGAAGGGCAGCACATCCTCGATGCGGCCGTCATTGGGCGGCAGGTGCGCAATGAGCGCGGCGGCGGGCGAATCTTCCGGATCGCGGCCGAGGCGAAAGACGGATTTGAGCGTGCCGGGCGCGGCGAGATCGGCCGCGACGATATCGGCACAGAGATTGATCGAGACGACGCGCTCAGGCGCCGCTGCGGCAGGGGCCGCGAGGCAGGCAAGAAGCGCGGCAAGGGCGAATGAAAGGCGCGTCATCGGTTGGTCTCTCTGTCGGGCCGCGGGAGTTTAGACGCTGAGGCGGAGGGAACAAGGGGCCGCAAAATTCCTCTGGAATCATCCCAAAATGCACTAGGCTCGCCGAAAACGAACGACAGGGACCGGCAATGCTCACGCTTTATCACTGCAATGGCTCGCGCTCCATGCGCTCGCTCTGGCTGCTCCATGAAATGGGGATCGAGTTCGAGCTGAAGGAGCTGACCTTCAGCATGGAGGGGCTGCGGACGCCGGAATATCTGTCGATCTCGCCGCTCGGCCGCGTGCCCTGCCTGGTGGACAATGGCGTCTCCGTGTTCGAGTCCGGCGCGATCGCTCAATATCTCGGCGAGCATTACGACCCGGAAGGAAAGCTCCACCGGCCCGTGGGACATGCCGAGCGCACGGAATGGCTGATCTGGCTGCACTATGCCGAGACCATGGCGGTGCATGGCGCGAGCCTCGTGCAGCAGAAGGTCTTCATCGCGCGGGAGGAACGCTCACCCGTGGTGCAGAAGCTCGAATCGCGCCGCCTCGAAAAGGCGCTCGAGGTGGTGGACCGGCATCTCGCGGACCGCGACTATCTGCTGAAAAGCGGCTTCAGCACAGTGGACACGAATGTCGGCTACAGCGTGCATCTCGCCAAGGGCTTTGTGAGCCTCGAGCCTTTTGCGAACGTGGTGAAATATTACGAGCGGCTTTCGGCACGGCCTGCGTTCAAAAAGGCGGCGGCGAGCGTGCCGCTGGACGAGCAGGCAGGATAGGCAGAGCGCCTAGAGCTTCGGCACGGCCTCCATCACCGGCTTCGGCGTGCGGTCTTCCCTGAAGAGGCCCCAATGGCCTTCTTCCGGGTGGACGCCCGGCACGGGGCTTTCATCATAGACGCGCCAGGGCGCATCGAAGGCGGAGAACCAGGCGAAGGCGCGCATGCGCGCGGGCGGGAACTGGCGCATCAACTCCTTGTAGAAGGCGGCCTGATTTTCCTTCGTGAAGCCTTCGGCTTCCGGCGCGGTAGGCACGCCCGTTTCCTTCACCAGCACGGGGCCGCAAAAGGCCTCGTCCGACAGGCGCTCGCTCGCCTTCACCACGAAATCCGCCCAGTTGAAGGGCGGCGCGTCGGCGAACCAGGGCTCGAAAACGGGGTGGATGTTCGCGGCGAGGAAATCGAGCTCGGCAAGGACGGGGCGTGCGCCGGGGTCGTCGAGGAAGATGGCGAAAGGCTCCGTCACCGTGAGCGGAAGGCCCGGTGCGCGGGCGCGGAAACGATCGATGGCCTTTGCATAGCCCTCCCACGTGCCACGGCGGCCGAAGACCATCTCATTGCCGATGGAGACGCCCGTGACGATATCGGGCTCCGCCTCCCAGGCGCGGAGCGCCTTGCCGAATTCGAGATCGTCTTCCGGATTCCAGACGCCGATGATGACCGCGCGGAAGCCGAGCTCCTTCGCGATGGCGGGCACGCGTTCGGCGCCGCTATGCGCGCCATAGGTGATGAGGCCATCGAACCAGGGACGGAGCGCGGCGAGATCCTCACGGATCGAGACCTCGCTTGCCTCTACCGGATTGCCGTCCCAGACCTTGAGTTCGGTCGGCTGATAGGCGACGAAGCGGCCCTTCTCCATCGCATCCTGCAGGCGGGTGAGCGCGGGCGAGGCCGCCTCGCGCGCCGCGCAGACGGGCGCGGCGGAGGCGACCGTGGCGGCAAGGCAAAGCGTGAGCGTGGCGAGAACGAGGCGCATCTTCGAACATCTAGCCGGAAATTGTGGCCATATTCAGCTATGGCCTATTATTGCTTCGGCTTATGTCTTCTTTGATTTGCTCGTCCAGCTTTGCGAAATCGTCGCGCAGCTTGTCGCATGTCGGCTTGTCTGCTTTGCATCTTATGAATGACATTGAGTACCAGGCACCATCCTCTTCGTAAGCCGTGCGCTTGACCATGCTCGGATGGGCCGGGTTGCCGGGCGCGGTGAAGGTCCAGACCGTGATTTCCGGCCTGTCGAAGATGACGCGCCAGATTCCGTGATCCTCAATCGTCACGCCCGGCTTTGCGCTTAGATCGGCCCACGCTTCATCAAGCGAGGTATAGGGGATGTCCGCGGGCTCGTCGGCCAGAACCGGTGCAGCCGCGAAGAGAACCATCAGACCCCAAATAGCGAAATGCATCGGTTTTCTCCCGGCCAAGTTTCGTTCCATAGCCTACGGCAACCCGCATGCGCGACAAAACAAAAGCCCGGCTCCTCCCGGAGCCGGGCTTTCGAGACTTCGAGAAGCCTTGCAGAGAGCCTTAGATGGCTTCCTTGAGGTCCTTCGCGACGCGGAAGGCAACCTTCTTGGAGGCCTTGATCTTGATGGCTTCGCCA
>JAHBYL010000021.1 GCA_019635955.1 Parvibaculum sp. | reverse complement strand
TCTCTCCTCGTGCTCCTCATGGCCGCTTTGGCCAAATCCCTGTTTGCCGCCCGCGCTGGGCCGGAAGTCTATCACGGGGCCCCGCCGCCCGCAGAGTCCGTAAGAGGGCTCCACGATGACGAAAAGCAAAAGCGGGGCCAGCGCCCGTCTCGGGCCGGCCCCAATGTCCCCGGAAATTCGGCGCCAACATAGTTCCCGACCCTGTCCGGCGCAACCGCTTTGCAAGCGGCTCGCAGCGGCTGCGGCAACGCGTCCACGGGGCGGGCATGTTGCGCCGCAAACACCCCTTCGCCGCTTGTGGGATTGGCGGGGCGCCGGGCGGGTTTCGCCGCCTCCCTATGGTTAAGAGGGGGCAGTCCTGCCGCAGATTTGGGCAGAAAGCCTCAGCGCGCCCGGTCGGTCTCGTCCATCATCTCCATGAGCCGCACATAAAAGGCAACCGCCTCACCCATATTGGAGACGGAAACCCGCTCATTGGTGCCATGGAACCGGGCCGTGTCCTCCGGCCCCATATGGATCGGAATGAAGCGGAACACATTGTCGGTCAGCGGCAGGTAGTGGCGGGAATCGGTGCCCCCAACCACAAGATAGGGAACCGAGATCGTGCCCGGAAAATTCTCGCCGATCGCCTGCGTGATCAGGCGATAGCCCTCGCCCTCGATACTGGAGACGGCGGAAGCTTCCCTTATCCCCGCCATGGGCTCGACGCTGATCTCCGGATCGCCGATCGCCTGCTTCACATGGGCAACGATGCCGTCCGCGGTGTCGCGCGGGTGAATACGGAAATTGACCACGGCCCGCGCCTGCTGCGGCAGTACGTTCTCCTTGTTGCCGCCTTCGATGATCGTCGGCGCGATGGTCGTCTGGAGCTGCGCCGCGGCGGATGGGCTCCCCTCCATCACGTTCCTCACCACCGGCTCGAACAGCCAGAGATTGGCGTAAACCGCTCGCTGCAGGAACGGAACGGCCGGCGCCAGCCTCTCGATCATGCTGCGTGTCGCGCCATCGACGCGCGACGTGAAGGGCCGGTCGCCGATCCGCTCAAGCGCTATCGCGAGCTTGCCGATGGCGGTCTGCGCCGCGGGCGAAGGCATGGAGGAATGGCCGCCCTTCGAATAGGCGATGATGTCGAGCGAAATCGAGCCCTTTTCGGCGACGCCGACGGTCGCCACAGGCACGGAAATGCCCGGCAGCAGCCCATGACCGATCACGCCGCCTTCGTCCTTCACCCAGTGAAGGCGGATACCGCGCTCCTGAAGCGCTGTCGCAATGGCCTTGTTGCCTTCGCCGCCGCCTACTTCCTCGTCATGGCCGAAGGCGAAAAGGATGGTGCGCTGCGGGCGGAAGCCGCGCTTGATGAGAAGCTCGGCTGCTTCCACCATCGCGATCAGCGAGCCCTTGTTGTCGATCGCGCCGCGCCCCCAGACATAGCCCTCCGCAACCGCGCCGGAGAAGGGTGGGTATTCCCAATCATCCTCCGTCCCCGGAGCAATCGGCACGACATCGATATGCGACATCAGCAGCACCGGGTCGAGCGCGGTATCTTCGCCCTCCCAGCGATAGAGAAGCGTGTGCCCGCCGAAAATCTCTCGCGACGTTGCCTGCCGGAACGAAGGGTAGGTCGCGTCCATCCAGTCGCGGAAGCCGGTAAAGGCGGCCTCGGAACTGGCGAGCTCCGCGGCATCTGCGCCGCGCTGATGCGAGATCGTCGGAAACCGGATCGCCTCTGCCAGCCGCTCCGCCGCCCCTTCCGCATCGATGCTGGCAGGCGCGCCGGCCGCGGCGAGGTCCGCCGCCGGAATCATCGCCGTCCGACCCAGGATGATTGCAATGAGCAGCAGCAATGCGGCGCCTGCGCCGATCAGGATTTTCTTGAGCATCTCTTGTTCCCCCGGGAGCCCTGACCGCGATCCGCGCCGCGGCTTTGCCTCACTCTTGGCGGCCTTCGCCGCGCCTGTCAAATGGCTGAATCGCGCCGATCCGGCGCCATGGCGCCTTCGGGTTCAACCCCTTATACTGCCGCCACATTTTGGGCCAAAAGCATGCCTAAGCCTCGTCGCCGCGCTGGGTGGCGTTCTGCGAGCGGGGTATGCCATGCAAGAGGTCCAGGACGGGAGTGATCGCAAGGGCCAGTTGGGCCAAAAGGGACAGGGGCAAATGCCGACCATTGCTCTGGTCGATGACGACCGGAATATCCTGACCTCGGTGAGCATCGCGCTCGAGGCCGAGGGCTACCACGTTCAGACCTATACGGATGGCGCTGCCGCCCTTGCCGGGCTGTCGGCCAATCCGCCCGATGTCGCCGTCTTCGACATCAAGATGCCCCGTATGGACGGCATGGAATTGCTGCGCCGTCTGCGTCAGAAATCCGATCTGCCGGTGATCTTTCTCACCTCGAAGGATGACGAGATCGACGAGCTCTTCGGCCTCAAGATGGGCGCCGACGACTATATCCGTAAGCCTTTCTCGCAGCGTCTTCTGGTGGAGCGGGTGAAGGCCGTCCTGCGCCGCGCCGCGCCGCGCGGCGAAAGCGCGCCAGCGGATGGCGCCGCCGTCCAGCAGGTCCTCGAGCGCGGCAAGCTCGTGCTCGATCCCGAGCGCCATACCTGCACCTGGGATAGCAAGCAGGTCGTGCTCACCGTTACCGAATTCCTGATCCTGCAGGCCCTTGCCCAACGCCCCGGCTATGTGAAAAGCCGCGATTCTCTGATGGACGCCGCCTATGACGATCAGGTCTATGTGGACGACCGCACCATCGACAGTCACATCAAGCGTCTGCGCAAGAAGTTCAAGGAAGTCGACGACAATTTCGACGCCATCGAAACGCTCTACGGCGTCGGCTATCGCTATCGCGAGATGTGAAGGAGCGCCGGCGGCCCGGCTTCGCTGCGGCCGCCACTGCAGGGTGTGAATGGCAAGCCTGACGGATGACGAGGCGCGCGAGGCTGCGGAAGGAGAACCCGCATCGCGGGGCCGCGCCTCTTCGCCGCCCTCTGCGGGAGTGCGCCTGCGCGTGGCGGTCATGCGCTTTCTCGTCTCCTTTCGCGGCTTCCTCGCGCGCGGCCGTTTTTCAACCCTCACCCGGCGCATCGTCGCCTTCAACGTCGCCGCGCTTTTCGTCCTTCTGTCCGGCATTCTCTATCTGAACCAGTTTCGCGAAGGTCTCATCGATGCGCGCCGTCAGAGCCTGCTGACCCAGGCCGAAATCATCGCCGGCGCCATCGAAGAAGGTGCGACGACCTCGCCCGATGCGCCCTTGATCGACCCGCTCGTGGCAGGCGCCATTCTCGCGCCGCCGCCCGATTCCGGACCTGTATCCGGCACCGCGGCCGTCCTGCCGATCAACCCGGAAACGGCGGCGCCCATCCTGCGCCGTCTCGTGCTGCCCACGCGCACCCGCGCGCGGCTCTATGGCAAGGAAGGCTGGCTGGTGCTTGATTCCCGTCAGCTCACAGCCTCGGGCCAGGTCGTCGCCTTCGAGCTTCCACCGCCGGAAGGCACCGAGGAATGGGGCTTTTTCGCGCGCCTTTCGCAGTGGGGCTTCGCCTTGCTGCCGGGCCGCAACCTCGAGCGCTTCCGGGAGGCCGGCAGTCAGAACGGACTCATGTATGACGAAGTGCGCCACGCGCTTCAGGGCGAAGCCTGGAGCATGGAGCGGGTGAACGAGCGCGGCGAACTCATCATCTCCGTCGCCGTGCCGATCCAGCGTTACCGGGCGGTGCTTGGCGCCCTCATGCTCTCCACGCGCGGCGGCGATATCGACCGCATCGTCCGCGCGGAGCGCATCGCCATCCTGCAGGTCTTTCTCGTCGCGCTGAGCGTCAACATCCTCCTTTCCGTTCTGCTTGCCGGCACGATTGCGGAGCCCGTCCGCCGCCTCGCGCAAGCGGCCGAAACCGTGCGCCGCGGCAAGAATGCCCGCGTGCAGATCCCGGATTTCACGGAACGCCGCGACGAGATCGGCGAACTTTCCGGCGCCTTCCGCGACATGACGAATGCGCTCTATCAACGTATCGATGCGATCGAGAGCTTTGCCGCCGATGTCGCGCATGAAATCAAGAACCCGCTGACTTCGCTGCGCAGCGCTATCGAAACCTTCGCACTGGCGAAGGATGGCGCACAGAAGGAGCGGCTCATGCAGATCATTCAGGAGGATGTCCGCCGCATCGACCGCCTCATCAGCGATATTTCCAATGCCTCGCGTCTCGATGCCGAACTTTCCCGCGCCGAGCGTGAGGATGTGAATGTCGCCACGCTTCTCGAAACGGTCTGCGATCTCTTCAACGAGACGGGCGCTTCGGGCCCGGTGCGGGTAAAGCTCGAGATCGACGCGGGCGCGCCCGGCCGGGAAAAGATGGTCGTGAAGGGTTTCGACACGCGGCTCGGTCAGGTCATGCGCAATTTGATCGACAATGCGCTTTCCTTCAGCCCGCCGGGCGGCGTGGTCCGCGTGATCGCCCTGCGCGAGCCGGGCCTTGTCGTTGTCCGCGTCGAGGACGAAGGTCCCGGCATCGCCCCGGAAAATTTCGAACGTATCTTCGACCGGTTCCATACCGACCGCCCCGACAGTTTCGGCGAACATTCGGGCCTCGGCCTCGCAATTTCGCGCCAGATCGTGGAGGCGCATGGCGGCACCATCCGCGCCGGAAACCGGATGGGGCCCGATGGACGCGTTGCGGGCGCGCGTTTCACCGTCGAGTTGCCGGCGGCGGTCGCGGAAAGCCGATGAGCGCCGCTCCCCTTTATCTTCACGGCACCTGCGTCGCGCTCGGAGCGCGTGCCGTCTTGCTGCGCGGGCCTTCGGGTGCCGGCAAGTCCGATCTCGCCTTCCGCCTCATCCGCGAGGATGCGAGCGGCGAGACGCGCCTCGTCGCGGACGATCAGGTGGGGTTGCGCGAGGCGGATGGAAAGCTCGTTGCCAGCGCCCCTGCCGCTCTCGCTGGCCTTGTCGAATTGCGGGGACTCGGTCTCCTGGCAATGCCGGCGGTCGATGAGGCCCCCGTCGCGCTCATCTGCGACCTGGTTGCCCGGGTCTCCGTGCCGCGCCTCGCCGAGCCGCGCTATGAAAGCGTTCTCGGCGTCCGGCTGCCCGTGGTGGCGCTGCATGCTTTCGACGGCACGGCGCCGGTCAAGCTCCGCCTCGCGCTTGAAGTCCTGCCGGATGCCGGATTTCCTGGGCAAGACGGCCGTTTTGGCCCCGGCGGTTGACCGCCCGCCGTTTCGTTGCATCTAAATTGGGCGAAAGCGCCGGTGAACTGCCGATTGTTGCATCGCAACACTTGTTTTATGCGCGCGATTGGGGTCACGATACGCCCCTTCGCGGGGGCGTGGGCGGCTCAGGGGCAATGTGGCGCCGGGCTGCCGGAATTTGCGGCATTGAGGTCGTCGGATGATCGGTTTGGTACTCGTAACGCATGGTCAGCTGGCCAGTCAGTTCGTCGCGGCGATGGAGCATGTCGTCGGACCGCAGGCTCAGGTCGCCTCGATCTGCATCGGGCCGGACGACGATATGGAGCAGCGCCGCAAGGACATCCTGAAGGCGGTCGCCAGTTCCGATTCCGGTGAGGGCGTGATCCTCCTCACCGACATGTTCGGCGGCACGCCCTCTAACCTCGCCATCTCGGTCATGGACAAGGCGCGCGTCGAGGTGATTGCCGGGGTCAACCTCCCCATGCTCATCAAGCTCGCCTCCGTCCGCGACAGCGCCTCGCTCGGCGACGCGGTCGACCAGGCGCAGGAATCCGGCCGCAAATACATCTCCATCGCGAGCCGCGTATTGGCAGGTGACGGCGCGTGACGGTTCGGGTCGAGAACGACGGCCCGCGTCCTGCAAGCCGTCTCGTCAATATCGTGAACACGCGCGGCCTTCATGCCCGCGCCTCGGCGAAATTCGTCCAGACGGCGGAAAAGTTCGACGCCGATATTCGCGTCTCCCGCGAAGGGCAGACGGTGCCCGGCACCTCCATCATGGGATTGATGATGCTCGCCGCCGCGCCGGGCTGCTGCATCCTGATCGAGGCCGAAGGGCCGGAGGCCGAAGCCGCGCTCGAGGCGCTTGCCGCCCTTGTCGATGACGGCTTCGGCGAGCGGGACTAGCTCAGGCCTTGTAGTATACGGTCTGCACGCTCGTCGCGAGCAGCGTTCCGTCCATGCCCCAGAGCTCCGCCGTCTGCTCGAAATAGCCTTTCCGGAAAACCCGGGCATCGGCGACGCCGATCAGCGGCTTCGTACCCTGCGCCGCAAGCCCCGCCGCGTCGGTATGGAAATAGGTGGTGAGCGACACCGTGCCCGCCGGCAACAGCGTGCCGAGCACCTGGAAAATCCGCACAAGGAACGTATCGCTCAATCCCGCAAGCGCGATGAAGTCGAGTTCGCGCTCCGGCAGGTCGCGGATATAGAGCGAGGAATAGGCGCTGCCGGGCGTGCCGTCCGCCTTGGGCTCGAAACGGATTTCCCCCTCGGCGAAGCGGAACTCATAGCGCTGCAGCCAGGCATTGCGGCCCTCGGTCCGCATCGGCTTCAGGCTCTCCGCGGGCGGGAGCACGGGCAGCGTTGCGGGCTGATGCTCGAAGCCTTCGCGCCGCGCGGCGAAGACGGCGCTCGCCGTCGCGACGATCGCCTCCCCCTGCCGCATGACGATCATCCAGTGCTGCGTCGAGCGGTTGGTGCGCGCCTCGATGAGTTCGATCTCGAATATGCCTTCCGCGATCGGCGCGCAGAAATTCACCGTCAGCGCCACCGGGTCGCCGAGCCGCGCAGGCGCCTCCAGCGCAGCGCGCAGAAGCGTCGCCGCCGTCGTTCCCCCGAAGGGGCCCATCATGTTCCAGTAGTCCGGCGAGGTCCGGCCTTCGAACAGGCCATCGCCCCTGGGCGTCAACTGTGTTGCAAGGTCGAGGGGGTGAGTCATGGGAAGTCTCATTTCAGAACTGACAATGCGGGCATATGACATCGCTACCCGCCGCCCGTCCATGACCTTCGGCGTAAGAAGAACGGAACCAATCCCGGAAAAGAAACCGGACAGCTGACCGTTGAAAGCAAACCTTGCTCCTCGCTACGTGCCGGGTAATCGACGGTCGCTGCCCCGGGCGGGAAGGTTCCTCGGCCCCGAGCGGGTAGTTCGTTCAATTCTCCGAGGAGACAGATCATGTCGCAGCAAA
The DNA here is from genome assembly GCA_019635955.1 of Parvibaculum sp. Classification (GTDB taxonomy): domain Bacteria; phylum Pseudomonadota; class Alphaproteobacteria; order Parvibaculales; family Parvibaculaceae; genus Parvibaculum. Next base: position 35,588 of record JAHBYL010000021.1, on the reverse strand, counting down.
CCGCGACGGCGTCCGGTTGGTCGCCGGAAACACATTTCGCCGCCTTCTGGTCCGATCCCAATCCCGGCGGTCCCGGCAGCCGCCTCGCGTCCGATGTCGTCGGGCGCTGGCCGAACGGTGTCACGCTGCAGGGCGTCGACGCTTATAACGCCTATTTGCGCAGCGTGATCGCCCTCATGCCCGATGTGAAGCTTGAGGTGATCGAACATGCGATCAATGGCGATCTTGCCTTCATCCGCTGGCGAAGCCGCGGCACCGGTTCGAAAGGCCCTTTCGAGATGACCGGCATCGACAGACTGCGCTTTCGCGACGGCCGCATCGTCGAGAACATGGTGTACTTCGATACCGTGCTGTTTCGCGACCTCGTCGGAAAGGACCTGCCCGCAGGCTCGGAGACGGCGCGATGACGGGGCCTCTGGAAAAATTACCCGCCGAAGCATGCAAGATGATCGAGGAGACAGGGATTGCCTATGTCGCGACCGTCAATCCCGATGGCAGCCCGAACCTCAGCCCGAAAGGGACGCTGAAAGTCATCGGTGAATCAGCGCTCGCCTTCGCCGACATTGCATCGCCGGGGACGATGCGCAATCTCGCGCAAAACCCCGCGATCGAAATCAATGTCCTCGATCCATTCCTGCGTCGCGGCTACAGGTTCCGGGGGCCGCGCCACGATCTCGCAGGACCCCGCCCTGATCGCGCTGCTCGGCGAAGGGCATGGCGAGCAATATCCGATACGGGCCGCCGCGCGGATCGATGTCGAAGCGGTGCGCCCGTTGATCTCGCCGATCTACACGCTGTTCGGCGCATCGGAAGAAACCGTCCGCCGCAAATGGGAAGAAAAGCTGGGCTACCGCCGCTTGCCTGCAGCCGGATGATCTACGGACGGGCAACCGGTGCCGGCCCTCGAAAGAGGGCCGGCATTCGCATCATTCGGCAGCTCTCGCTGCGGCCTCGTCGCCGAGCATCTGCCTGCGGTAGCTCAGTTTGTCGATATAGGTGATCTTCTCGCGTATCGACCCATCTTCGAGCGTGAAGATATCGACCACTTCAAAGGCGACCTTCCGGCCGGAAGGCTGCAAAACCTCGCCATCCAGCGGCAGAGGATGCATCAGCGTGCCTTCCAGTATGCCCTCGAAAACCATGAGGGTGGCGGAGAGATGCTGGCGGCGGCGGGAGAGCTTCAGGTCTGGCCAGACGGTGAATACGGTTTCGAGGGATTGCAGCACTTCCAGCCGTCCGGCCGCCCGCCGCCCGAAGGCGGCGGAGGTGAAAATCGTGTCGGGGGTGTGGAAGTCGAGAATGCCGGCCGGGTCGTGTCGGTTCCACGCCTCCAGATATGCGGCAGCATCGGCTTCTGTTCTGATCTTGCGTAGATTCATGGCGAGCATCTTTCAGTTCGGGGTGGCAAGGGCGCCCGGGCTCGAGCGCGCCGCAGCATCCGATGCCGCCCTTCCGCGGGTCGATAACCCCCGAGGTAAGAAGTCCGGGGCCAATTCCGGGAAACTGCCGGGCCATCTGGAACGCGGGAAAGAAAGATATAAAGATTTCTTTATATCGGCCTTGCTGCCTCCGGCCCCGCTTGTTATAAGGCCTCACGACGCCAGCGCCGGCTGGCGCAACAAGCCGTTGCGCGCCGGCCCGCCGCCTCACCTGGAGCGCGGCCAGATTTCCGAACCCGACTTTACGAGAGGAGCGCGACAGCCCTATGAGCCAGGCCGCAAAAACAGATACCCACGATTACGCGATCAAGGACATCAATCTCGCCGATTGGGGCCGCAAGGAAATCGATATCGCGGAAACCGAAATGCCGGGCCTGATGGCCACGCGCGAGGAATACGGTCCGAAGAAGCCGCTCAAGGGCGCGCGCATCGCCGGTTCCCTCCACATGACGATCCAGACGGCCGTGCTCATCGAGACGCTCGCCGATCTCGGCGCCGACATCCGCTGGGCCTCGTGCAACATCTATTCGACGCAGGACCACGCGGCCGCGGCGATCGCTGCCCGCGGCATTCCCGTCTTCGCCATCAAGGGCGAGAGCCTCGAGGATTACTGGGAATATACCCACCGCATCTTCGAATGGGCCGATGGCGGCACGCCGAACATGATCCTCGATGACGGTGGCGACGCGACGCTCCTCATCCATCTCGGCAAGCGCGCCGAGGAGGGCGACACGGCGTTTCTCGAATCCCCGGGCAATGAAGAAGAGGAAATCCTCTTCGCCGCGATCAAGCGCCGCCTGAAGCACAAGCCGGGTTGGTACAGCCAGGTCGCGAAAGCCGTGAAGGGCGTGACGGAAGAAACCACCACCGGCGTCCACCGTCTTTATGAAATGCAGAAGAAGGGCACGCTGCTCTGGCCGGCAATCAACGTCAACGACAGCGTGACGAAGTCGAAGTTCGACAATCTCTATGGCTGCCGTGAATCGCTGGTCGACGGCATCCGCCGCGCAACCGACGTGATGATGTCGGGCAAGGTCGGCGTCGTCGCGGGCTTCGGCGATGTGGGCAAGGGCTCTGCCGCCTCGCTCCGTCAGGCGGGCTGCCGCGTCATCGTCACCGAGATCGATCCGATCTGCGCGCTTCAGGCCGCGATGGAAGGCTATGAAGTAACGACCATGGACGATGCTGCGCCGCGCGGCGACATCTTCGTTACGACGACGGGCAATGTGGACGTCATTACCGTCGACCACATGCGCCAGATGAAGCATCGCGCCATCGTCTGCAATATCGGTCATTTCGACAGCGAGATTCAGATCGGCGGCCTGCGAAACCTCAAGTGGCACAATGTGAAGCCGCAGGTGGACGAGATCGAGTTCCAGGACGGCAAGCGCATCATCCTGCTCGCCGAGGGCCGCCTCGTGAATCTCGGCTGCGGCACCGGTCATCCGAGCTTCGTCATGTCGGCCTCCTTCACCAACCAGACGCTCGCCCAGATCGAGCTCTGGACGAAGCCCGGCGAGTACGACAAGAAGGTCTATGTCCTGCCGAAGTCGCTGGACGAGAAGGTCGCCCGTCTCCACCTCGAAAAGATCGGCGTGAAGCTCGAAAAGCTGAACAAGAAGCAGGCCGACTATATCGGCGTCGCCGCCGAGGGCCCCTACAAGCCGGATACCTACCGCTACTGAGAGGCACTCGAGGAAAATCGGAAAGCCCGGCGGAAACGCCGGGCTTTTTCATTGGTATAACCGGCTTAAAAGTGAATCTCGGCCGCCGGCCGGGCCTGCCGCGAATTTCACCCATGACTTCCCCGTAGTGTATGCTCCCCCGGGGACAGGTGATTTGCGCCGTGCCGCAAGGCTCGGCGCCGAAGGGGTTGTGCGCGTGATGAGGGCGGCGAAACAGGGCATGCCGGGCAGGGCGTCCGGCCGGAAAGGTCGGCCCATGCTGGCCACCCGCCTGATGGCGGGTGCCGCTGCTGCTGCCCTGATGCCTCTGCCGGCTCTTGCCGTCGAGACGCCGAAAGGCGTGATCGACTCTCTTGCGGCCGCCGGTTTCCCGGCCGAAGCCGCTGCCGATCCAGCCTTCGCCGCCACTTTTGCCATTGCCATCGGTATCGCATTCGCTGGCGTCCTCGCCGCGATCACCGGCCTTCGCGCCGCGCGCCTCGCCCGCCGCAAGGCGCTGGAGCGAGAGGCAAGCCTCACCGCGCTCGAGGCACGCCTCGATGCGGCGGAGGCCATCCTCGCAGCCGAGCCCGACGCCGTCTTCATCTGGACGCCGGAAACGCTCCGCGCCGCCCCCGGCACCTTCCAGGCGCGCCCGCGGATCGTCGGTTCCACTGCGACGCTGGTCGATCCCTCCTCCGGCGATCTCGACTTCAATTATCTCCTTTCGCGCCTCGAGCCGGAGAACGCCGGCCGCCTGAATACGGCGGTGCAGCGGCTGCGCACGCGCGGCGCCCGTTTCTCGCTTCACGTGCAGTCCATCGATGGCCGCACTTTCGAGGCGGAAGGCCGCCCCGCCGGCGCGCTCGCCGTTCTCTGGCTGCGCGACGTAACGGGCGAGCGTGCCGAGGTCTCGCGCCTCAAGGAAAGGCTCCGTCAGGCCGAAAGGGCGCGCGACCGCTTCAAGGAACATCTCATGGAAGCGCCGTTCCCCGCCTGGCGGCGCGATGGAGACGGCAATCTCGTCTGGGTGAATGCCGCCTATGCCCGCGCCGTCGATGCGGACTCGCCGGAAGCCGCCGTTACGCGCGGCATCGAACTTCTGGGCGAGGAAGTGCAGGGCGCGCTTCGCCGCGCCCTCTTCGACCGGGATCGCGCACGCGAGCGCAGCCACGCCATCATGGAAGGCGCGCGCCGCGCCCTCGATGTGGTCGAGCAGCGCCTCTCGGATGGCATTGCGGGCATTGCGATCGACGTATCGGATCTCGACGATGCGGAAGCGGAGCTCCGTCGCCATATCGACAGCCATGCCGCAACGCTCGACCGCGTCACGACCGCGGTGGCGATCTGCGGGCCTGACAAGCGCCTTGCCTTTCACAACCGCGCCTATGACGCGCTTTGGGGTCTCGATCCCCAATGGCTCGATCAGGGTCCCTCCGATGGCGAGGTGCTGGACGAGCTGCGCGCGCGCCGCCGCCTGCCGGAGCAGGCGAACTTCCCTGCATGGAAGCAGACGCGGATGGAAATCTACACCTCGACGGAGCCGCTCGAGGAATATTGGCACCTGCCGGATGGCCGCACGGTCAAGGTACTCGCCCAGGCGCATCCGTTCGGCGGCGTCATCTATCTCTATGAAAACGTCACCGAGCGGCTCAATCTCGAAAGCTCCTACAACACGCTGGCCCGCGTGCAGCGCGAAACGATCGACCATCTCTATGAAGGTGTCGCCGTTTTCGGGTCCGACGGCCGCCTCAAACTCTTCAACCCGGCCTATGCGAATATCTGGGCGCTCGATCCGGACAAGCTCGGCGGCGAGCCCCATGTCAACGATCTGATCGCGCTCTGCCGCCCGCTGATGGACGACGAGAGCGAATGGGAAGCGCTGAAGAACGGCATTACCGGCATGTCCGGCATCCGCACACAGCAGACGGGCCGCCTCGACCGGCCGGACGGTTCGGTGGTGGACTACGCCATGGTGCCGCTGCCCGACGGCGCGACGCTGATGACCTATGTCGATGTCACGGATTCGACGCGCATGGAGCAGGCGCTGCGCGACAGGAACGATGCGCTCGAAACGGCGGACCGGCTGAAATCCGAATTCATCAGCCACGTTTCCTATCAGCTTCGCACGCCGCTCACCAATATCCTGGGCTTCGGCGAAATTCTCGAAACGGAAATGTTCGGGCCGCTGAGCCCGCGTCAGCATGAATATATGCAGGGCATTCTCGAAAGCTCGGAAACGCTGATCGACGTCGTGAACGACATTCTCGACCTCGCGGTGATCGAGGCGGGCGCCATGACGCTCGACCTCTCCGATGTCGAGCTCACGGAAGTCGTCTATGCGGCGGAGGAGTTCGCCCAGCGCCCGGCGCAGAAGAACAAGGTGACGCTCAGGATCGAATGCCCGAAGGATATCGGCATCGTCCGCGCCGACGAGAAGCGCATCAAGCAGATCATGATCAACCTGCTTTCGAATGCGCTGGCCTTCACCTCGCCGGGGGATGCGATCGTTGTCGGCGCGCTTCGCCGCGAGGCGTCCATCGAACTCTATGTCGAGGACACAGGGATCGGCATCAAGCCGGAACATCAGGGCAATGTCTTCGACCGCTTCGAGGCGCATGGCGGCTCCGACCGCCACCGCGGCGCGGGCCTTGGCCTCTCGCTCGTGCGCTCCTTTGTGGAACTGCATGGCGGCTGGGTGACGCTCGAAAGCGCGCCGGGCGTCGGCACGCGTGTCACCTGCCACCTCCCTGTCCGCGCTGCCCCGCCCTCGCGCGGGCTCGCCGGCGACCTCACGGTGACGAAGCTCGAAGTGGGTTGATCCGTCGGCTAGAGGAAAATCCTGTAAGGCACGCTCGTGCCGTCCGGCTCCTTCACCTGGAATTCTGCGCCGCGCTCCGCCTCCGCGATAAGCGCCTCGTAGAGCCTCAGCGCATTGCGGATGACTTCGGCATAGGAAGCGGCCTCCGTCTTTTCCTTGAGCTGCTGCAGCCGCTCCATCGCCTGGGGCGGCAATTCGAGCTGCACGCGCGTCGTCTCGCGTTCTTCCGGGCCGCAGCGGCCATGCCGCCGGCTGTGGCGGTGTCCGCGCCGGCCGCGCTTCGGTTCCTCGCCGGTCTCTTCGATACGCTCGCCGCTCATGCTGCATCTCCCCGGCCGCGCCGCGGGCCATCCCAGTCGCGATAGTCGAAGCTGCGCCGCCGCCGCGGGCCGCCCGCAAGAAGCAGGAGCACCGCCACCACGCCGAGCGTCGCCAGCGGATAGCTCACCGCCGCCGATATCAACGCCACGAATACGGCGACGGCGGCCAGCACATAGAAAAGCCGCGGCAGCCTGTAGCCGCCAAACTCTTCCCATCTCTCGCCGCGATGCGCCGCCCGCGCATCCCGCCTGTCGCGGCCATAGCCGCACTGCCATTCGGCGCTGAAATCCACCCGGCCATGCCGGTCCTGCTCGAGCAATGGAAAATCCTCGCCCACGCCCACCTTGTAGCGGGTTGCGCGCGGGGCTTCCGCGCCCGCCTGCTGCGTTTCGTCTGTCATGTCCGGTCCTCCGGAGGGCGCCACTCCCCCATGGAGCGGCCGCCTCATATCTTCTGCAGCATTAAATAATCAAAATATCATCATTTATCAATCCAAAAATGCGCTATGGCCTCAACTCCATGAAATTCTTGCCTTTCCGCCAGCGGATGAGGGTCTACCTCGCTTCCGAAAGGAGGCGCCATCATGTCCCCCACCCGCCGGAAGCCCTACGAACTCTTCTATTGGCCGGGCATTCCCGGCCGGGGCGAATTTATCCGCCTCGCGCTTGAGGAGGCAGGTGCCCCCTATGTCGATGTCGCCCGCGAGCGCGCGGGTGGCATGGACGAGATGATGGAATTGATGGAGTCGGGCCGGAACAGCCGCCCCTCCTTCGCGCCGCCTTTCCTGCGCGATGGTCGCGTGGTGGTCGGCCAGGTCGCGGCGATCCTTTTCTACCTCGGTCCCCGCCTGGGACTCGCACCGAAGTCCGAGGCGGGCGCGCTCTGGACGCACCAGATCGAACTCACCATCACCGACTTCGTGGCCGAGGCACATGACGTCCATCATCCGGTCGGCGTCGGGCTCTATTACGAGGATCAGAAGAAGGAGGCGGTGCGCCGCGCGGAGGATTTCCGCGGCGCCCGCATGCCGAAATTTCTCGACTGGTTCGAAGCGGTGATGGATGCGAACGGCGCGACGAAGACGAAGCCGCATCTCATCGGCCGTTCGCTCACTTATGCCGACCTCTCGCTCTTCCACACGGTGGACGGGCTGCGCTACGCCTTCCCGAAAGCATCGGCCCGCCTGCTGAGAAATCGCCCTCTCGTCGCGGCCCTCCACGCCTCGGTGCGTGCGCGGCCGCGGATTGCCCGCTATCTCGAAAGCGAGCGCCGCCAGCCTTTCAACGAGAGCGGTATCTTCCGCCACTATCCCGAGCTCGACAGATAGGCCCGGGAGAGCGGAGGCCGGGAAAGCGCGCGGGAGCTACTCCGCCTTTTCGATGACAGCGCAGGCCACGCGGTCGCCCGCGCCGCCGATCGGCTGGCTCATGTGATCGTCCTGCCCCTCGTGAATGACGATCGCCGCGCCATCCTCGTCGAGAAGATTGGCCCGGCCCTCGGCTCCCGTCAGCGTCACGAAGGGCGAATAAAGCTCCGCCTTCGCGACGCCGTTTTCATCGGCATGGATGTTCGGCAGGTCGCCATCGTCCGGCCCTTCGGGATTGAGAAGCCCATGCGGCGGCTTCTCCGCTTCGTGGTGCGTATGCGCGCCGGACTTCTTGAAGCCTTCATCCGAACAATCGCCCACCGCATGGAAGTGAATCCCGTGCCAGCCGGGCTCAAGCCCCTCCACCTCGATCCTGAGCAGAACGCCATTCGGCCCCTCGGTAAGATCGGCCGTTCCCGCCTCGTTGCGATCGGCCGTCCGGAACGTGCCGGCCGCCGTCGCCTGCACCTCTGCCATGGCGGGCAGCGAGGCGAGTGCGAAAAGGGCCGCAAGCGGGGCGATCTGCTTGAATTTCATGGGGTCTCTCCGTCGGAAAACTGTCATCGCTGCGGAACAAACTAGACCATTCGCGCCGCCGGAAAACCCTTCGCGGACACTTCACGAAGCCGTGAGCGGGAAATTCGCGCTGGCGACCCAATGACCAAAATGGTACTTTTGGTCATTCCGGACGTTCGCCCCAGCCCTCCAGCCAGACGAGGCCGCTTCTCATGTCCATTTCCTTCACTGTCAACGGCAAGCGCCACGAGCTCGATGTCGAGCCGGAAATGCCGCTCCTCTGGGCGCTGCGCGACGAGATCGGCCTCACCGGCACCAAGTTCGGCTGCGGCGTCGCGGCCTGCGGCGCCTGCACGGTCCATGTCGATGGCATGGCGATGCGCAGCTGCGTCACGCCGGTCGAAATGGTCGATGGCGCGGAGATCACCACCATCGAAGGCCTTGCCGCCGCGCGTGGCGCGGGCGAGGGCGAACTTTCTGCATTGCAGGCCGCCTGGGTCGCCCGTCAGGTGCCGCAATGCGGCTACTGCCAGTCCGGCATGCTGATGGCGGTCTCGGCACTGCTCGCAGAGAATCCTCAGCCAACGGACGAAGATATCGACGCCGCGATCACCAATATCTGCCGCTGCGGCACCTATCCGCGCATCCGTGCCGCCATCCGCGACGTGACATCGGCCTGAGGGGAGAGAGCATCATGGCAATCGAAATCAAGAAGCCCACGCGCCGCCAGTTCCTCATTGCGGGTGGTGCCGCCGCCGGCGGCGGCCTTCTCCTCGGCATCGGCTTCGCGGCCTCCGGCCCCTCGCGCCGCGAACAGGCGGAAGCTGCCGCGGCAGGCGAGGGCGAGCGTTTCGTCACCGCCTGGCTCAAGATCGCGCCGGATAATCGCGTCACCGTCTATGTGCCGCATTCCGACATGGGGCAGGGAACCATCACCGCACTCGCCATGATGGCGGCGGAAGAACTCGACGCCGACTGGTCGCTCGTGACTGCGGAGCAGGCTCCCGCCGAACGCGCTTTCGCGAACGAAGCGCTCGGCAACCGCTTCCTCGCAAACGAGGACGTGCCGCCCATGCTGAAGGGGCTCACCGCCGCCGCCTGGCACCAGGTTGCGAAATTCATGAACATGCAGATCACCGGCGGCTCCATGGCGGTGCGCTATACCGGCCAGCATGGCATGCGCGTAACGGGCGCTGCCGCGAAGGAAATGCTGGTGAAAGCCGCCGCCGCCCGGTGGGGCGTCGCCGCATCCGATTGCTTGGCATCGATGAGCATGGTCACCGGCCCGAACGGCGAAAGCGCGACCTATGGCGAGCTTGCCGCCGAAGCCGCGAACTATTCGCCCTCCGCGCGCCCCGCGCTCAAGTCCAAAGCCGAATGGAAGATCATCGGCACGGCCCGCCCCCGCTTCGATATTCCCGGCAAGGTCGATGGCAGCGCCGTCTATGGCGTCGATGCGCAGGCGCCCGGCATGCTCTATGCGGCGGTCCGCCTCGCCCCCGTCTTCGGCTCGAAGATCCTGCCCTATGACGCAAGCGATATTCTCGCCCGCCGCGGCGTGAAGAAAGTCGTCGAGTTCCCCGCCGGCATCGCCGTCATCGCCGACAATTACTGGCGCGCGAAAGAAGCGGCACTCGCCCTCGACGTCGAGTTCGACGCGGGCGACAAGGCAAACATCACCTCGGACACGATCTTCGCCGCGCATGATGCCGCTCTCGATGCGGGCCAGAGCGAGACGGACAAGGAAGTCGGCGATGCGGCGACCGCCTTCGCCGCGCCCGGCGCGGAAATCGTCAGCGCCGAATATCGCGTGCCCTATCTCGCCCATGCCTGCATGGAGCCGGTGAACTGCACGGTCTGGATCCGCGATGGCAAGGCCGATGTCTGGGTCGGCTGTCAGGATGCGCTCGGCGCCCGCGCCCGCATTGCCGATGTAACGGGCATTCCCTTCGACAATGTCACGCTCCATCCGCTTCTGCTTGGCGGCGGCTTCGGGCGGCGCATCCCGATCCGCGCCGGCTTCTTCGATTTCCCGAGCGAGATCGACTGGGCCGCCATGATCGCAAGGGAAGTCGATGCGCCGGTGAAGCTCATCTACACCCGCGAAGACGATATCCAGCACGATGCCTATCGCCCGGCCGTCACCGCGCGCATCCGCGCCGTGGTCGATGCGGATGGCTTCCCCGTCGCTTACGAGAACCGCTACATCCACAAGGACGAGCCGGGCGAGGCGCCGCATATTCCTTACGCCGTGCCACATCAGTCGATCCGCTATATCGACATTGAAAACCCGGTGCCGCGCGGCCCTTGGCGCTCGGTCGCGCATACGCAGCACACTTTCTTCTCGGAAAGCTTCATCGACGAGCTCGCACATCGCGGCGGGCACGACCCGCTCGAATTCCGCCTCGCCATGCTCAAGGACAAGCCGCGCCACGCCGCCGTGCTGAAACTCGCCGCCGAAAAGGCCGGCTGGGGCCGCCCGCTGCCGCAGGGCCATGTCCATGGGATCGCCGTGCAGCAGAGCTTCGGCTCCATCGTCGCGGAAGTCGCCGAAGTCTCGATCGAGGGCGGCAGTCCCCGCGTTCATCGCGTCGTCGCCGCCGTCGATTGCGGCGAGGTGATCCATCCGGACACCGCCGCGCAGCAGGTCGAAAGCGGCATCGTCTATGGCCTCACCGCCGCGCTCTATGGCGAGATCGGCATCGAAGGCGGCGGCGTCGCCCAGACGAACTTCACCGACTACGAAATGGTGAAGCTCGCCGAATGTCCGGCAATCGATGTCCACTTCATCGACAGCGGGGAGGCGCTGGGCGGCCTCGGCGAGCCCTCGACGCCCGTCATCTCCGCCGCCGTCGCAAACGCGGTCTACGCCGCTACCGGCACGCGCATCCGCCAGCTCCCCTTCAAGCTGCACGACCTGAAGCCGGTCTCCGACCAGTTCGCCCAGGCCGCGGACTAGGAGAGGAAAACAAAATGCGTCATGGCCGGGCTTGAACCGGCCATTTGCATTTCTTCATCAATTCTTCTCTTTCATGTCCCGCAGCGCCCTGATCTGCGATTGAAGCCCGGCCGCCGCTTCGATGGGAACCTGAATCGCGATTCCGGCGCCCGGCGATGTGTCGAACTCCCCACTCACGGCAATGGCTTCCATGATCGCCGCCGCGAACTGATGCTCGGCGACGATCACCACAGCGTCGCACGGACCGAGAAGGTCAAGCCCGAGAAATGTCTTGTGCGGCACGAGCCCTTCGCCGCGCGCACCGGAAATGATGGTGACGCCTGTCGCGCCGGCCTTGCGTGCCGCTTGCACCACGCGTTCGGAGCGATCATCGGTGACGATCGCCATGATCAACTTAAACTCCATAACGGGTTCCTCCCTGTTGCGGCTGTGCGGCCCGCCATGCCTGTATTCTCGCGTAAAGCAGAACGGTGCAGACCGGCAGCAGCAAGGCGCCGGTTACCATGCCGAAGCCATCGGCAAGCGCCGAGCGATCCGGCAAAGCCGATGCGATCCCGATGCCGATTGCAGCGACGAGCGGCACCACGACGACGGATGTCGCCACCGCGCCGCTGTCATAGGCGATAGGCCTGATGAGCTTCGGCGCGCCCCATGAAAGAAGCGCAATGAGCACGACCAGTGCGGCAAAGAAAATGTCGAAGGCAAGGCCTGAATGGATGCGAAGCACGCCGAGTGCAAGCCCGGCGCCGACGCCGGATGCAACGACGAAGCGAAACGGCAGTTCGGGAATGGCGCCGCCCGATGCGGTCTCCGCCCGCCGCGCCATGATGGTCAGCGCCGGTTCGATAAGCGCTACTGCAAATCCGGCAAGCCCGGCAAAAAGCATGAGATGGGTGAGCCCCGCGCCCTTCGCGCCGTCGCGCATCGCCCCGGCGAGACGCGAGGCAATTTCCAGCCCGGCGGGTATGAGCGATATATCGAGCCCGGTCCGCAGCAGCGTAAGTCCGGCGATGATGTAGATGCTGCCAAGAACAAGAGGGCCGGGCGCGACGGGCAGGCGGCGGACAAAGACGGCGAAATAGAGCCCGAGCGTCAGCGCGATAGCCGCGAGATCGATCAGGACCAGGCCGAGCGCGTTCAAAATATCCGCTGCGAGGTTCGCCATCATAGCAACAGCTCGCTCGCCATGATGACGATCATCGGCATCAGGCTCGCAAGCGCCACCAGCCCGAAGCCGTCCACGAGAGGCGTGCGCCCGCCAATGGTCGAGGCAAGCCCGATGCCGAGCGCCATGATGAGCGGAATGTTCAGCACCGATGTGGCGGCCGTTCCCGCGTCGAGCGCGAGCGCTGAGAGAGGCGAGGCGCCGATCAGCGCGAGAATGGCCGCCACGCCATATCCGCCGAGAATGACAGGCGTCACCGGCCAGCCCAGAACGATGCGCAACGCGCCGAAGGCGATGCCAAGGCCGACGCCCGCCGCAATGCCATATCGCAGGGACGATGCGAAGGCCTCCTGCGCTTCCGCGCTCGAGCCGATCAGCCCCTCGAGAGAGGCGGCCCGCCCGGCCTCCGCCGCAACGGCGAAGAGAGCAGGCTCCGCCACCGTGCTGCCGAAGCCAAGCGCAAAAGCGAAAGCAAGAAGCAGGGCGAGCTTGCCCCGCCGCGCGAGGTCCACCGCCATTCCCTGCCCGGCAGGCAGCAACACGAGCGCAATACCGCGAAGCAGAAGCGCAAGTCCGAGCGCGATCAGGCCGAGCCCGGTAAGCTTCGTCCCGAACGCCGCCATCGGCTCCCCGATCACAAGAATCTGGAAAGCGGCGATAATCGCCACAATGGGCAATATGTCGCGCAGCGCCTCGCTCGTTCCCCTGAGAATATTGCTGAGTTCGGCGGCCATAGGCTGGATCGCTTGTTTCTCCGGAAGGGGCGGTTGCACAGGGATGCGCAATGGGAGAAATTCAGTTTACATCCAATTGCGCGGATGTCCGAAATTTACGGGTTAGGAGAGGCGCGGGCATGATCCGGACAATTCTTTTCGCCACCGATTTCTCGGCCCGTTCCGATGTCGCGCTCGCACGCGCGGTGGAGCTTGCCACCCGTTTCGAGGCTGCTCTCGTTCTGCTCCATGTTGTGGACGACGATCAGCCGGCCTCCGATGTCGCGACCTTTGTCAATCTCGCTGAGGAACGCCTCGGTGCCATGTGTCGCGCCCTGCCGGAAGCCCTGCAGCCGCGCGCCCGCCCGCTTGTCGTGCGGGGCGATCCCTTCGTGGCGATCGCCGATGCGGCGGCGCGTGAAGCGGCCGATCTCGTCGTGCTCGGCGCGCATCGCAGACAGGCCCTTCGCGATATCTTCACCGGCACGACTGCCGAACGCGTGATCAGAACGGGCGGCAAGCCGGTGCTCATGGTATCGGCCGCAGCCGCGGGCCCGCACAAGGGCGCGGTGATCGGTATCGATTTTTCGGAAGGCTCGCGCCACGCGGTCGATGCGGCCCGCGCGCTCGGGCTTCTCGATAATCTGCCCCTCTGTCTGGTGCACAGCTACCGGAATGTCGCCAAGGCGCAGATGCAATATGTCGGTCTTGATGCCGACAGCGTTGCGAAGCAGGTGGAGACGGATGTATCGAAGCTCATGAGCGCCGTCTCCGTCGAGATGCCGGAAGCGCGCCTCGGCCGCCGGCCCGACAAGGTGGCGGTCGTGGATACAGATGCCTGCACGGCGATCGCGCAGTGGGTCGATGCCCTCCCCGCAGACCTTGTCGTCATCGGCGCCCGTGGCCTCAACGCCGTCGAACGGCTCCTCCTCGGCAGCGTCGCCGACGCCGTGCTGCGGAACATCACCTGCGACGTGCTGGTGGTTCCGCCCTCCGCCTGAACCGCGCGGCCTTCCCTCGCTCTCCCGCAGGCCTTATGAAAGCCCGGTCGTCTTCATTGCCGGGCCTCGCATGACTGGATTGTCAGCCTACGCCGCGCTCTTCCTCGCGGCCTTCATCGCCGCGACGCTTCTCCCCGCGCAGTCGGAAGCCGTGCTCGCCGGTCTCCTCGTCGCGGGCGAGCATCCGGCGCTGGCCCTCGTCATCGTCGCAGGCATCGGCAATGTGCTCGGCTCGCTCGTGAATTATGTGCTCGGCCGCGCAGCGCTCCGCTTTCAGGAGCGCCGCTGGTTCCCGGCAAGCCCCGCATCGCTTGCCCGCGCCAGCGGCTGGTACGCACGGTATGGCCGCTGGTCGTTGCTCTTGAGCTGGGCGCCCGTCATCGGCGATCCGCTCACCGTCGCCGCCGGCGTCATGCGCGAACCCCTCTGGAGCTTCCTCGCCCTCGTCACAATCGCGAAACTTGGCCGCTACGCGATCCTCGCAGGCGTGACGCTGCAGGTGATATGAGTGTTATGCAAGCTTTCCTGGTTCGTTTTGGTAGGCTTACCCAGATCATCCAAACCGCTTCTCCGCTTGTGTGTGAGCGGGCTGGGCTAGTGTCATTTACTGTCTCGCCTTTTTGGTAAACGACCCGCCTTCCTCAATTGCTGACCAATTACCGCCAAAACTATTTCTTGCGCCTCGTCGGCGCTTCTAAATTTACGCTGCGACCAAACTGGTTTGTCTGCACCTTTCAGCTTGTACATTGCGTGATATTGTCCGCGTATCGAAAAAACCTGTGCCCGATCTCCATCAATGGACGTGTAGCCGAATCCGCTGTCTGTGCGCCGCCACTTTGGAGAATTTATATCTTCTTCCAATTTTGCCTGATGCAGTGCTCTCAGGGTTGACGTGACCTGTTCGTTCAGAGCGGTGATCGCCGCATCTATATCGCGCAAGAAAATATGATACTGAGCGACTTCAGAAGCATAGCAATCGTGGCGAAGCGCATCTGCCTTCGCAGCATCACATCGACGGATAGCCAACCGTCTTAGTCGTTCCAGAGTCGACGTGGATTCCTGCGTCTCTGAGAGCGAGTTTGTGCTGCGCTTAATTCGTTCGAGTTGTCTGCGGGCTTTGTCTAGTGCAGCAGCTCTCCGGGAAACCCGGTTGGCAGCACGTTGAATGCCGTCATCGCGGGCGCGGGCTCCAACGATGTCCTCGGCCATGTGGCCCGCACATATACATCCTGCCTCTAGTCGAAGGCCGATTTTATGTACCATCACATGCACAAAACGAATTTGAACTGTTTCGCACATTTCGCAGGTGCGATAGGTGCCTTTGCCTAGGTCAAAAACACGTTCGCTACTCCATCCCGCTTTTGGAATGTCAACATCAGACCACTTTCCGAGCCCACGAGCGACGACCTCGTGTTCATCGTAGTATTCAGCGGATATTGACATGATCATGACTCCCCATCTTGCTAAGAAAGCGCAATTGGAAAAGCCAGAATCAGGACGTGATCCTGAATCGAGGCATCCGTTATTATTGGCATAATCAGAACGGACTTGCTATTTGTGCCGGCCAAAACAAAAAACGGCGCCCCTAAAGGCGCCGTTCTGATTTCTTTGCACTTCTGCGTGAAAACCTAATGCTGGCTCTCCGGCATCTGTAGCCTGATGCCGTCGATGGCGTCGCTCGCGACGATCTGGCAGGAGAGGCGCGAATTGTCTTCGCGGCGCTCGCAGAAATCGAGCATCGTTTCTTCCATCGTCTCGACTTCCGGCAGCTTCGCGAGCCACTCTTCCGGCACATAGACCATGCAGGTCGCGCAGGCGCAGGCGCCGCCGCAATCGCCGTCGATGCCCGGCACGGCGTTCTTCACCGCCGCTTCCATCAGCGTCAGCCCGTTCGCCACGTCGATCGTGTGTTCCTTGCCGTCATGCTCGATATAAGTCACCTTCGCCATGGTCGCGCCTCCACGCTACTTTCTTGTTTGTTGCCTTCGGTTTGTCTCGTTCGCGCGGCTTGATCAGCCGGCGATTTCCTTCACGGGGATCGTCTCGTCGGCGATGCGCTTCGGGTCGAGCACCGCCTGTTTCTGGGTGAGTATCTTCGCCATCATGAATTCCGGCGCGCGGTTCACGGCATCGACCGCGATCAGCACGCCATCCTTCAGATAGAACACGGCAAAGCTGCGCCCCGCTTCCGGGTCGCCCCGCACCACCGCCTGATTGTAGCCCGCGGACAGGCCCACGATCTGCAGCTTCAGGTCGTACTGGTCCGACCAGAACCACGGCACCTGGTTATAGGGCTTCTCCTTGCCGGCCAGCGTCGCCGCCGCCGTCTTGCCCTGCTCGATCGCGTTCTGCACGCTTTCAAGCCGGAGGCTCCGCCCGTATACGCCGTTCGGATGGCTGGTGCAGTCGCCCGCCGCGCAGATATCGGGATCGGATGTGCGGCAGAACTCGTCCACCACGATGCCGTTTTCGACGCTAAGCCCCGCTTCCATGGCAAGCTCCGTATTCGGAAGAATGCCGATGCCGACAACGACGAAATCGCAGGGGAAGCTCTTGCCCTCGCCGGAGGTCACGGCCGTCACCTTGTCCGTGCCCTCGAAGCCCGAAACCGTCACGCCCGTCTCGATCTTCACGCCTTCGGCGCGGTGCACGCGCTCGTAGAAATGCGAGACGATGGGGTCGACGACGCGCGCCATCACGCGGTCCGCCGTCTCGAGCACGGTGACGTCGATGCCGCGCTTCGCGGCGACGGCGGCAACCTCGAGGCCGATATAGCCGCCGCCCACCACGACCATTTTCGCGCCCGGTTTGAAATGCGCCTGGATCGCTTCCACATCGGCAATATTGCGCAGGTAGTGCACGCCGTCGAGGTCGAAGCCCGGCACGTTGATCTCGCGCACGCGGCTTCCCGTTGCGATGAGAAGCTTGCCGTAGGGAAATTCGCGGCCATCGCCGGTGAGGATGCGTTTCTCGCGGCGGTCGATTTCCGTCACGCGGGTGCTCCACAGCGTTTCCACGCCCGCATCCGCATAGAAATCCTGCGCCTTCAGCTCGACGCGGTCATAGCCGATCTCGCCGGCGAGATATTTCTTGCTGAGCGGCGGCCGCTGATAGGGCGCATAGGGCTCGTCGCCGATGAGCTTGATCGGACCGGTGAAGCCCTCCGCACGGAGGCTCTGCACGGCCTGCGCCGCCGCCTGGCCCGCACCGATAATGATGATGTCGTCCGCCATCTTCCTCCCTTGCCCGGTCGCGTCTCCGCGCCGCGGACCTTACCGCCCATTATTGCGGAGTAAAACTACGCAAACACCGCTTTTTTATACCCGAAATCCGCGGATTTGGCTTGCCCCGTCTCGCGGCAGATCGCCGCGCGAGAAGCATACCACGCCAAAAAATGACGCTTGCGTCAACTTTTTTGTGGCGGGCAGGGCGGTCACAAATTGCCGCTCCCTCTCGTCTTGATGGGGAGAGCATCCCCCCCTCGTGAATGGAGTACCCCCATGAGCCTCACCCCCCGTCTCGATCCCTACAAGGTATCTTCCGAAGCCTACAAGCCCCTTCTCGGCCTCCAGGCTTACGTGGACCGCTGCGGCATTGAACATTCCCTGCTCGAGCTGGTGAAGACCCGCGCCTCACAGATCAATGGCTGTGCCTATTGCCTCGAGATGCATACCCGCGAGGCACGGGAGGCCGGCGAAAGCGAGGCCCGGCTTTACCTCCTCAATGCCTGGCGCGAGTCGCCGCTTTACACGGCCCGCGAGCGCGCGGCGCTGGAATGGACCGAGGCCGTCACCCTGCTTGCGGTCGACAATGTGCCCGACAAGGCCTGGGAAGCGGCCCGCGCCGAATTCTCCGACAAGGAGCTTGTCGACCTCACCGTCGCCATCGGCATGATCAATACATGGAACCGGCTGGCGGTCTCCTTCCGCCTGCTCCATCCCGTGGCCGAGGCGGCCCGCAAGACCGCCTGACACAAGAGGGGCAGGGCGCCGGGCCAAGTGGTTCCGCTCGGCGCCCCGCCGCGCTACAAACGCGCATGAGCGCGGAAACCGGCACGATTCTGACCCTCGACCTGAAGGACGAAGCGGCGACCCGCGCCCTCGGGCAGGCGCTTGCCGCGCGCCTTCGTATCGGCGACCTCATATTGCTCAGGGGCGACCTCGGCGCCGGGAAAACGGCGCTTGCCCGGGCCGTTATCCAGTCGCACCTCGCCGCCCACGGCATCGAGGAAGATGTGCCGTCCCCCACCTTCACCCTTGTCCAGACCTATGAGAGCCCGGACCTTCTGATCGCCCATGTCGATCTCTACCGGATCGGGGATGCATCGGAACTGCGCGAGCTCGGCCTCGCCGAAATCGCCGATGAAGGCGCCGTCCTGGTCGAATGGCCGGAGCGCGCCGAAGCCGGAATCCGCCGCCTCTCGCCCGACAGTCTCGACATTTCGCTCTCTCTCATGCCAGAAGGCTTGCGTCGCGCGCGGCTTGAAGGCCGGGGAAGCTGGGCCGCGCGTCTCGAGGGGCTTTCGCTTTGACGCCACGCGAAGAAACGATCCGCGATTTCCTGAAAGCC
Source organism: Parvibaculum sp. (assembly GCA_019635955.1). Classification (GTDB taxonomy): domain Bacteria; phylum Pseudomonadota; class Alphaproteobacteria; order Parvibaculales; family Parvibaculaceae; genus Parvibaculum. The sequence continues at coordinate 17,054 of JAHBYL010000021.1, read as the reverse complement.
GCGGGCTGGGAAAGGGCCGAGCGCCGTCCGCTTGCGGGCGATGCCTCCTCGCGGCGTTATGAGCGCCTGTCGCTTTCGGGCCGTCCCGCCGTGCTGATGGACTGGCCGTCCGGTCCCGATGCGCCGGTGGTGCCGGGCCGCGCCGCCTATAGCCGTATCGCGCATCTTGCCGAAGATGTCCGTCCCTTCGTCGCTGTGGGCGAGCATCTGCGCCGTCTCGGCCTCGCCGCGCCGCAGATCATCGCGAGCGATCTCGATCGCGGCCTGCTGCTCCTCGAAGATCTCGGCGACAATGTTTATGGCGCGCTGATCGAGAAGGGCGCGGGGCCCGCCGGCGAACATCTCGACGATCTCTACCGCGCCGGCATAGAAACCCTCATCCGCCTGCAATCGGTCGAGGCGCCCGCCTCGCTCCCGGTCGGCGACGGCACCGCGTATGAGATGCCGCATTTCGACGACAGCGTTTTCCGTGCCGAACTCGACGTGCTGCTCGACTGGTATTTTCCCGTGGTTTTTGAAACGGAAGCCTCGCCCGCCATGCGCGAGGATTATCACGGGCTCTGGACGGAACTTCGCCCGCAGATCGATGCCGGCGTGCATACGCTCTTCCTGCGCGACTATCATTCGCCCAACATGCTCTGGCTGGGCGAGCGGGCAGGTGCGGCGCGTGTCGGCCTTATCGACTATCAGGACGCGCTGATCGGCTCCCGTGCCTATGACGTCGTCTCCTTCCTGCAGGATGCGCGCCGCGATGTGCCGGTGGCGCGGGAAGAGGCGATGCTCGCGCTCTATGTCGAGCGCGCGAAATCGGACCTCGCGAATTTCGACGAGGAAGAGTTTCGCGCGTCCTATGCGGTCCTCGGTGCGGAACGCGCGCTGCGCCTCATCGGCCTCTGGCCGCGCCTCTTGAAGCGCGACGGCAAGCCGCAATATATGGCGCATATGCCCCGTACCATGGATTACCTCCATCGCAATCTCGCTCATCCCGCGCTCCGCGATCTCGCGCGCTGGCTCGACGCCAATCTCCAGAAGAAGGCCTGAGATGAGTAGCGTCCGCAAGGCAATGGTCATGGCCGCTGGCAAGGGCACGCGCATGCGCCCGCTGACGGACAAGATGCCGAAGCCGCTCGTGCCCTTCATGGGTAAGCCCCTCATCGACCATGTGCTCGACCGTCTGGCCGAAGCGGGTATCGAGGAAGCGGTGGTGAACGTCCACTATCTGGCCGACATGCTGGAGGCTCACCTCGCCTCGCGCGGCGAACCTCGCATCGTCCTCTCCGACGAGCGCGCCGAGTTGCTCGACACGGGCGGCGGCACAAAAAAGGCCCTGCCGCTTCTCGGCGCGGATCCGATCATCACCTTCAATTCCGACTCCGTCTGGATCGAGGGCCTCGGCTCCAATCTCGGCAATCTCATTGCCGCCTGGGACCCGGAGCGGATGGACGCGCTGCTGATGATCGCAGATGCCTCCCGCACCATCGGCTATGTCGGCAAGGGCGATTTCAACATGGATGCCGAAGGCCGCCTCAGCCGCCGCGAACCGGCAACCACCGTCCCCTTCATGTTCGCGGGCGTCCAGATCGTGAAGCCGGAACTCTTCGCCGAAGGCCCGGCAGGCCCCTTCTCGACTAACCTCATCTGGGATCGGCTGATAGAGCAGGGCCGCATCTTCGGCCAGCGCATGGGCGGTGTCTGGATGCATGTCGGCGCGCCGGACGATCTGGCGGAGGCCGAAGCCTTCCTGCGCGATCTGCTCTAGAATGGGCCCATGAGGGCCGATTCCCCGACGATCTTCTCCATGCCGCCCGGCGCGCCGTTTCTCAAGCGGCTGGCCTCGGCGCTCCTTGCCGATCCCTCGCTGGGCGGGCGGTTTGCGGGCCGCTTCGACCTTGCCGACATGACGATCCTCCTGCCGACGCGCCGTGCCGTGCGCGGACTCGGCGAAGCTTTTCTGCGCGCGGGGCAGGGCCGTGCACTCATTCTTCCCTCGATCCGTGCGCTCGGCGATGTCGATGAGGAAGAACTTGTCCTCGATCCGTCAGGTCTCGGCGCCGAGGCGCTCACGCTCCCGCCGCCCATGCCGCCCATGGAGCGCCAGCTCCGCCTCGCCCGCCTGATCGCCGTCGAAGGCGGCGCGGATGAAGTGCGTGCGCTCGGGCTGGCGGGCGATCTTGGCCGCTTTCTCGACATGGTGCTGACGGAAGGTGCCGACTTCGCAAGGCTCGAAACGCTCGTGCCGCAGGAATTCGCCGACCACTGGCAGGTGACGCTCGATTTCCTGAAAGTGCTGACCGCGCGTTGGCCGGAAGAACTCACGAGCCTCGGCTTCATGGAGCAGGCCGAGCGCCGCAATCTTCTCCTGCGCGCGCAGGCGGAAGCCTGGAAGGCGAAGCCGCCTGCCGCCCCCGTCATCGCCGCAGGCTCGACGGGTTCGATCCCTGCGACAGCCGATCTTCTCGATGCCGTCGCGCATCTGCCGCTCGGCGCCGTTGTGCTGCCCGGTCTCGATCTCGATCTCGATGAAGAAAGTTGGGCAACGATCGGCGGTCCGGGCACGGCCTCTCATCCGCAATATGGCATGAAGAAACTTCTCTCCCGCCTTCGGGCCGAGCGCGCGGATGTTGCGCTCTGGCCGGGTGCGGAGGCAGAGCCTGCAAGCGCCGTGCGCGCGCGCATCCTTTCTGAGGCGCTACGCCCCGCCGAGACGACGGACAAATGGCGCGCGCGCCTCGCGGTCCTGAAAGGCGAAGCGGCAAGCGGTTTGGGCGGTCTGTCGATGATCGAAGCACCGGCAGAGCGCGATGAGGCGGGCGCCATCGCGCTCCTGCTGCGCGAGGTGCTGGAAACGCCGGGCAAGACTGCCGCGCTCGTCACGCCGGACCGCAGCCTTGCCCGCCGTGTTGCGATGGAGCTTCGCCGCTGGAATATCGAAGTGGACGATTCGGGCGGTGAGCCTCTCGGCCAGACGCCGCCCGCCGCTTTCCTGCGTCTCGTGGCGAGCATGGTGGCGGAAGATTTCGCGCCCGTGCCGCTCCTCGCCTGCCTCAAGCATCCTCTGGCGAGCGCAGGCGAAGACACGCCGCGCTTCCGCGCCCATATCCGCATCATGGAAGAATTGCTGCTGCGGGGTCCGCGTCCGGCGCCCGGCATGGCGGGCCTTCGGCAGGCGCTCGATGCCGAATTGAACCGCGAAAGGCCTGACGGCAGAAAGCCGGATAGCCGCCTTCCGGCCATCCATAAACTTCTCGACCGGCTGGAGGCACGCCTCGCGCCCTTCATCGCCCGTATGGTGGCATCTCGACCGGCGGAAGAAATCGTCCTTGCGCATGTCGCCGCCGCGGAGGCGCTTGCAGCATCCGCCGGGGAGGCAGGCGCCGCGCGTCTCTGGCAGGGGGAAGCGGGAGAAGCGACCGCCACTTTCATCCGTGAGCTGATCGAGGCCGCACCCTCCTTCGGGCTGCTCGATCCAGCGGCCTATCCCCGCTTCTTCGAGGAACTTCTTTCCGGCCGCGTCCTCCGTCCCCGCTGGGGCCGGCACCCGCGTCTCTTCATCTGGGGGCCTCTTGAAGCGCGCCTGCAACATGCCGACCGGGTGATCCTTGGCGGGCTTAATGAAGGTGCCTGGCCTGCCGAAGCCAATATCGATCCCTGGCTGAACCGGCCCATGCGCGCGGCCATGGGGCTTGAGCCGCCGGAGCGCCGCATCGGCCTCTCGGCGCATGATTTTGTGGAAGGCGCGTCCGCGCGCGAGGCTGTGCTCGTCCGCGCGCTCAAGGTGGAAGGAGCCCCCGCCGTTGCCTCGCGCTGGTGGCTGCGTCTTGAAAGCATCATCGAAGGCACGGACGAGAAAAAGTCCGGGCCTCCCGAATGGTGCCACTGGGCGCGTGCGCTCGACGCGCCGGCGCGTCTCCTTGATCCCGTCCGTCCGCGCCCCGCACCGCCGCTCGATGCGCGGCCTCAAAAATTCTCCGTCACCGAAATCGAAACGCTGATCCGCGATCCTTACGCGATCTATGCAAGGAAAATCCTGAAGCTGCCCGTGCTTGATCCGCTCGATGCCGATATCGCCGCAGCGGAGCGCGGCACGATCGTGCATGAAGCGCTGGAGCGTTTCGTGGAGGAGTTCCCCGAAAAGCTGCCGGATAACGCGCTCGACCGTCTTCTCGAAATCGGTCGCGGCGTTTTCGCGGCCGCGATGGATCGTCCTGGCGTCGCCGCGTTCTGGTGGCCGCGCTTCGAACGTATCGCGCGCTGGATCGTCGATTACGAGCTCGAGAACCGCGCTGGCCTTCTCCGCTCCATCGCCGAGGCGAAGGGAGAAATCGTGATCGGCGAGCTCGCGCGACCCGTCACCCTGACGGGCAAGGCCGACCGCATCGACATGCGCACCGACGGCACGCTCGACATCGTGGACTACAAGACCGGCGCGCCGCCAAGCGTAAATCAGGTGGAAAGCGGCCTCACGCCGCAGTTGCCACTTGAAGCGGCGATGGCGGCGCGCGGCGGCTTCCGCACAAGAGAGGGCGCCCCCGTCCCGCCCGCGCGCCCCGGCCGCCTTGTCTATCTTCGCCTGACGGGCGGCGAAACGGCAGGCGAGGAGCGCGTCGTCGCCGATGCAGGTGGCGACCTCGCCGAGGGAATTTACGAAGCGCTGGTCGATCTGCTCCGTCAGTATGAAAGCGAGAAGACACCTTATCTCTCCCGTCCGCGCCCCATGTTCTGGGGCCGCTATGGCGACTACGATCATCTGGCTCGCGTCAAGGAATGGTCCTCCGCCGGGGAGGAAGGCGAATGAGTAATGCCCACACGCATGTCTCGACCGATGAGGCGCAGCGCCGCGCTTCGCACCCTGCGACATCGGTCTGGGTCTCGGCCAATGCCGGTTCGGGCAAGACCCATGCACTGACGACGCGCGTCACCCGCCTGCTTCTTGCCGGCACCGCGCCCGAACGTATTCTCTGCCTCACTTTCACCAAGGCAGCGGCGGCCGAAATGTCGTCGCGTCTTTATGCGCGGCTCGGTCAATGGGCAACCATGGCGGACGGGGAACTCGACGCCGCCATTGCCGATATCGACGGGAAGGTGCCGGACACGGAGATGCGCGCGGCGGCGCGCCGCCTCTTTGCCCGCGCCGTTGAAACGCCCGGCGGCCTGAAGATCCAGACGATCCATGCCTTTTGCGAGCGTCTTCTCGGCCGCTTCCCGCTCGAGGCGGGTGTGCCGCCGCAATTCGAAATTCTGGATGAGCGCGGCGCCGCGGAATTGATGGCGGATATTCGCGACGAGGTTCTGCGCGATGCGATGGCGGATACGGCCTCGCCGCTCGGTCAGGCGTTGCTTCATATCGTCTCTCGCGTCGATGAGCTCTCCTTCGGCAAGCTCATCGGCGAGATCACCGGCAATCGCGGTAATTTTGCGAAGATGCTTGCGCGCTTCGACGGCCTCAAAGGTATTCACAAGGCCATTCGCGCAGCCTTGTCCGTAGGCGAAGGAGAGAGCGCCGCGGCGCTGCGCGCGGAGATCGTCTCGCTGCCCGATGGTAACATGCGCCATGCCGCCAAGGTGCTCGGCAGCGGCACGAAAACCGATATCGAACGCGCGAACGCGCTTGCCGCCATTCTCGCTCTTACGGATCGCTCGGGCGCGGTGGATGATTATCTCTCGATCTTCCTGACCAAGGACATGCAGCCCCGCGCTCGCCTCATCACCAAGAAGCTTGCCGAGGAAAATCCGGATGCGGTCCGAGCTCTGGAAGAGGAACAATCGCGCGTTCATCGCCTCGTCTCGCGCCTGCGCGCCATTCGCGTTGCCGAGGCGACGGAAGCGATCGTCACCATCGCCGTTGCTATCCTCGATGCCTTCTCCGGAGCGAAACGCGACCGCGCGCTGCTCGACTATGACGATCTGATCGAGAAGAGCCGCGCCCTGCTGACGACAAGCGCCATGGCGCCCTGGGTGCTCTACAAGCTCGATGGCGGCATCGACCATATTCTCGTGGATGAGGCACAGGACACGAGCCCCGAACAATGGGATGTCGTGGCGCGCATCGCAGACGAGTTTCTGTCGGGCGAGGGCGCGCGCGACACGGTCCGGACGATCTTCGCCGTCGGCGACGAGAAACAGTCGATCTTCTCCTTCCAGGGCGCGGACCCGCAGCGCTTCGACGCGATGAAGCGCTATTTCGAAAAGCATGTGAAGGCGGCTTCCCTCGGCTGGGACTATGTGCCGCTCACTCGCTCCTTCCGCTCCGTACCGGAAGTGCTTGCCGCGGTCGACCGCGTTTTCGAACTGGAGCGCGCAAGGGCGGGTCTCACGGCGTCGGGCGATGTCGATCCCCATCTCGCCCATCGCGCGCTCGATGCCGGGCTTGTCGAAATCTGGGACCTCGAGGAACCGGATGAAGGCGAGGAGCCGGACCCCTGGGATGCGCCGCTCGATTACGTGACGGGCGAAGCGCCCATGGCGCGTCTCGCCGCCCGCATTGCCGCCACTATTCGCGGTTGGCTCGATGCGAAGGAAATGCTGGCAGGCAAGGGCAGGCCGATAGAGCCGGGCGATATTCTCATTCTCGTCCGCCGCCGCAATGCCTTTGTCGGCGAGATGGTGCGCCACCTGAAGAAACTCGACATTGCCGTTGCCGGTGCGGACCGCATGATGCTGACCGAGCAGATGGCGGTGATGGATCTCGTGGCGCTCGGCCGCTTCGTGCTGCTGCCGGAAGACGACCTCACCCTCGCCACCGTGTTGAAGGGCCCCTTCTGTGGCCTCACGGATAAAGAACTCTATGATCTTGCCTATGATCGCAAGACTTCGCTCTGGCGGACGTTGAGAGAACAAGCGGCACAGAACCCGCGCTATGCGGAGGCGGAAGCACTTCTTTCCCGCCTGCTCGACCGTGCGGATTTCGAACCGCCCTATGAGTTCTTCGCGCATCTGCTGGCGGGGGAGGAGGGCCGCAAGCGTCTGCTCGCGCGCCTCGGTCCCGATGCCGCCGATCCGATCGACGAGTTTCTCTCCCTTGCACTTGAATTCGAGCGCGATCACGCGCCCTCGCTTGAAGCCTTCCTGCACTGGGTCGAGCGCGGCGCCGCCGAAATCAAGCGCGACATGGATCGGGGCCGCAACGAAGTCCGCGTGATGACGGTGCATGGCGCGAAGGGCCTGGAGGCGGAGATCGTCTTCATGCCGGATACCTGCGCGGCGCCAGGCGGCGCGCATGATCCGGCCTTGCTCGCCCTGCCGCCGCTTGAGGAAGACGGGCCGAAGCTCCTCCTCTGGCCGGTGCGCAAAAAGGATGAGGACGAGTTGAGCGCCGCCGTCCGTGAGCGTCTGCGCGAAATGCAGGCAGCGGAATATCGCCGTCTTCTCTACGTCGCCATGACGCGCGCCCGCGACCGGCTCTATGTCGCCGGCTATCGCGGCTATAACCCTCCGTCGCCCGAGTGCTGGTACGAGATGATCTGCGAGGCGCTGGTTCCGCAGGCGCAGGAAATCGCGCTTGAGGATGGGCGCCGCCTCTGGCGGATCGAAGGCAGACAGCAGCGTACCGTCGAGGCGCCGCCGACGGATGCGCAGGCGGAGCCCGCGCCGCTGCCAGCCTGGGCGCAGATGGATGCGCCCCGTGAACCCACGCTCTCGCGCCCGCTCGCCCCGTCGCGCCTCCCGCCCGAAGACATGGCGGAGCCCGCGCCTTCGTCGCCCGTGACGGAGGATGCCGCCTCGCGCTTCCGTCGCGGCAGCCTCATTCATCGCCTGCTCGAAACCCTGCCGGATATCGAACCCGCCGCCCGCCGCCAAGCGGCCCGCCGTTTCCTTTCATTGTCCGCCCACGGACTGGATGAGAAGGCGCAGCATGAAATCGAACAATCCGTCTTCAAGGTGCTGGAGGACGAGAGGCTCGCCGATGTCTTCGCGCCGGGCAGCCGCGCCGAAGTGCCGGTCACGGGCATGATCGAGTTCCGCGGGAAACCCCTTCTCGTCGGAGGCCAGATCGACCGCCTCTGCATCGGTGAGAAAACCGTCACGATCGTGGACTACAAGACGAACCGCCCGCCGCCGGCCGAACCTGGCGGCGTGGCGCCCGCCTATGTCGCGCAGATGGCGGCTTACCGGGCGCTGCTCGCGAATATCTATCCCGGGCGCACGATTCGCTGCGCCCTGCTCTGGACGGAAACCGCGCATCTCATGCAATTGCCCGCGGAAATGCTGGAGAATGCGTTGAAAGCCTGAGCCCCTGCGGCAAAGCGGCAGCCTTGACCTCCCGGGGGGGCGTTCCTAGATTGAACCTAACGAAACCACGTGTGTGACTTGCGCGTTTTCGCGCGGCTCGCCCCGGATTTCCGGTGGCCGGGCTTGAAAGGAAGAAAGCATGACAACCAGCAAAGTGACCGATGCCTCGTTCGAATCCGACGTGCTCGATGCCAGCGGCCCGGTCCTTGTGGATTTCTGGGCGGAATGGTGCGGCCCCTGCAAGCAGATCGGCCCCGCGCTCGAGGAAATCGCGAAGGATTACGGCGGCAAGCTGACCATCGCCAAGATCAACATCGACGAGAATCCGAACACGCCAACCAAGTATGGCGTGCGCGGCATCCCCACCCTGATGATCTTCAAGGACGGTCAGGTCGCGGCGACGAAGGTCGGTGCGTTGCCCAAGGGCAAGATAGTCGAATGGATCGACAGCTCGCTCTGAGAAGAGCGCAACCCGAAGAGAAGGCCGGTCGCTTGACCGGCCTTTTTCTTTGTGCGGGTTTCTGTCAGCCGTTCTCTTTGAGAATGTGTCCGGCGAGATAGAGCGAGCCGCAGATCAGTATGCGCGGCGCCGCGCGCCCCGCGGCGATGACGAGCCGGCCGAGGGCTTCCTCGATCGAGGAAGCGGCATTCGCGCTGAGGCCAGCATTGCACGCCATCTCGCAGAGCCGCCCGGCGGGGAGGCTCGCTTCGGCGCCCGGGATCGTCACCGTTTCCACGTGCGCGGCAAGCCCGCGAAAGGCGGCGAAGTAGCCGGTCGCGTCTTTCGTCTCCAGCATGCCGGTGAGCATCAGCAGCGGCCGTGGAGCGGCGGCGGGATCGTGCTGGGCAATATCGGCCATGGTTTCGGCAACGGCGCGCCCCGCTGCCGGATTGTGTCCGCCATCGAGCCAGACTTCGCAGGCCTCCGGCAGATGCTCGAACAGGGCCCCGCGCGAAAGCCGCTGCATTCGCGCCGGCCATTCCGCATGGGTGAGCCCATGGGCGATTGCGTCGCGGTCGAGCGGCAGGATGCCCGCGCGCCGGAGCGCGCAAATGGCGATGCTTGCATTGCCGATCTGGTGACGGCCCGAGAGCCTCGGTAGCGGCAGGTCAAGCAGCCCCTGCTCATCCTGATAGACGAGCGCGCCCGCCTCTTCATGCGCGGAGAAATCCTGTCCATGAATGAAAAGCGGCGTGCCTGCGCGCTCCGCCGCCATTTCGATGGCAACGCGTGCTTCATCATGCTGCGGGCCGATCACTCCCGGCACGCCACGCTTCAGAATGCCTGCCTTTTCGCCCGCGATCAGCGTCAGCGTGTCGCCGAGAAAAGCCTGATGGTCGAGATCGACCGGCGTGATGATGCTGACGGCGGGCTTCTCCACCACATTCGTCGTGTCGAGCCGTCCGCCCATGCCGACTTCGAGGATCAGCGCGTCGGCGGGGTGCCGCGAAAAGGCGAGCAGGGCCGCCGCCGTCGTGATCTCGAAAAAGGTGATGGGTTCGCCGGCATTGGCGCGCTCGCATTCATCGAGCAGGCCCGCAAGCTCCTCTTCTCCGATAAAGGCGCTTTGGGGCCGCCCGGCAAGCCGGATGCGCTCGTGAAAGCGCACCAGATGCGGCGAGGTGTAGGAGTGAACGGCATAACCACCCGCTTCGAGCATCGCCCGCAGCATGGCGGAAACGGAGCCCTTGCCGTTCGTCCCCGCAATATGGAAGACCGGCGGGAGCTTTCTTTCCGGATGGCCGAGCGCCGCAAGAAGCCGCCAGGTGCGGTCGAGCGAAAGATCGATCAGCTTCGGATGAAGCTTCGTCAGCCGCTCGAGAATGACATCGCTGCGGGCAAGCGTCCCTTCGCTCACGATGCGGACGGTGCCGCCATGGTCGCGGGCACATTTGCGCTTTGCTGCTTCGTGCTGCGCGGGCGATGCGTCAGAAGCCGGACAAGGCGCGACAGGGTTTCCTTCATCTTGTGGCGATGAACGATCATGTCGATCATGCCATGATCGAACTGGAACTCGGCCGACTGGAAATCTTCCGGCAGTTTTTCGCGGATCGTCTGTTCGATGACGCGGCGGCCCGAAAAGCCGATAAGCGCCTTCGGCTCGGCAATATGGACATCGCCAAGCATTGCGTAGGAGGCGAGCACGCCGCCCGTCGTCGGGTCGGTGAGGACCACGATGAAGGGAAGGCTTGCTTCGCGCAGAAGCTGCAGAGCCACGGTCGTGCGCGGCATCTGCATCAGCGAGAGGATGCCTTCCTGCATGCGCGCGCCGCCTGCCGCCGTGAAGAGAATGAAGGGCGCCTTCTTCTCGAGCGCCGTCTCCGCGCCCTTGATGATCGCTTCGCCCGCCGCCATGCCGAGCGAGCCGCCCATGAAGGCGAAGTCCTCGACGGCAATCACCGTCTCGACGCCATCAAGCGGACCATGCGCAACGGTCACGGCGTCCTCTGCGCCGGTCTTGTTGCGCGCTTCCTTCAGACGGTCGGGATATTTCTTCTGGTCGCGGAACTTCAGCGGATCGGCGACCACGCCGCCCACATCCACCGTCTGATACTCGCCATTGTCGAACAGCGCTGCGAAGCGTTCCTTGGTGCCGATGCGCAGGTGATGGTCGCAGGCCGGGCAGACGCGCTGCGCCGCGTCGAGATCGCGGTGGAAGATCATCTCGCCGCAGGAAGGGCATTTGTGCCAGAGATTGTCCGGCGTCTCTTCCTTCTTCTTGAAGACCCGCTGGATCTTCGGACGGACGACGTTATTGATCCAGTTCATGCCCTCTCTCCCTTATTCCGCCGCTGCCGCGCGCGCCTTGTGGACGCCATCCGCAAGCATGCGCACAAAGCCGAGCACGCGTTCCGCGGCGCCGGGCTTCGCCTTGCCATTGCTGTCGAGTTCCTTTGAGATCGCATCGACGATCGCCGAGCCCACAACCGCGCCATCCGCCGTGCGGGCGATATCGGCCGCCTGCGCCGGTGTCTTGATGCCGAAGCCGACCGCAACGGGGAGCGGCGTGTGCCGCTTGATGCGCGCCACGGCCTCGGCGACATTGCGTGCCTCCGGGCTCGCCGAGCCCGTAATGCCGGTGATCGAGACGTAATAGACGAAGCCCGATGTGTTCGCGAGAACGGCCGGCAGGCGCCGGTCGTCGGTCGTCGGCGTCGCAAGGCGAATGAAGTTGAGTCCCGCCCGCATCGCCGGTTCGCAAAGCTCGTCGTCTTCTTCCGGCGGCAGGTCGACGACGATGAGCCCGTCCACGCCCGCCTCGCAGGCTAGCGTGAGGAACGTGTCGACGCCCATATGATAGATTGGGTTGTAGTAACCCATCAGCACGATCGGCGTTTCATTGTCGCCTTCGCGGAAGCGGCGGACCAGTTCGAGCGTCTTCTTCATCGTCGCGCCGTTCCGGAGAGCGCGCTGCGACGAGGCCTGGATCGCCGGCCCGTCGGCCATCGGATCGGTGAAAGGCATGCCGAGTTCGATCACATCGGCACCCGCCGCGGGCAGACCCTTCAACACCTCGAACGAGGTATCGAAATCTGGGTCGCCGGCTGTGATGAAGGTCACGAAGGCGGCGCGGCCTTCCGCTTTCAGCTTCGTGAAGCGCCTGTCGAGCCGCGTGGTCACAGCTTCACCCCCAGATAGTGGGCGACGGAGAACACGTCCTTGTCGCCGCGCCCGCACATGTTCATCACCATCAGGTGATCCTTCGGCAGCTTCGGCGCGATCTTCGACACGAAGGCGAGCGCATGTGCCGGTTCGAGCGCGGGGATGATGCCCTCGAGCTTCGAGCAGAGCTGAAAGGCTTCGAGTGCTTCCTTGTCCGTCGCGGAAACATATTCCGCACGGCCCGTTTCATGGAGCCAGGCATGTTCCGGCCCGATGCCCGGATAGTCGAGCCCCGCCGAAATCGAATGCCCGTCCTTGATCTGCCCGTCATCGTCCTGCAGCAGATAGGTGCGGTTGCCGTGAAGCACGCCGGGCGTGCCGCCCTTGAGCGAGGCGCAATGCTCGCCCGTCTCGATGCCCTTGCCGGCCGCTTCCACGCCGTAGATTTTCACGGACGTGTCGTCGAGGAAGGGATGGAAGAGGCCCATCGCATTCGAGCCGCCGCCGATACAGGCGACGATCGAATCCGGCAGCCGTCCTTCGCGTTCCATCATCTGCACCTTCGTCTCGTTGCCGATGACGGACTGGAAGTCGCGCACCATGGCAGGATAGGGATGCGGGCCCGCGACGGTGCCGATCAGGTAATAGGTGTTTTCGACATTCGTCACCCAGTCGCGCAGCGCCTCGTTCATCGCGTCCTTGAGTGTACCCGTGCCGGACGTAACGGGGATAACTTCGGCGCCCAGCAGCTTCATGCGGAAGACATTGGGCTTCTGCCGCTCTATATCGGTCGCGCCCATATAGATGACGCAGGGCAGGCCGAAGCGCGCGCAAACCGTCGCCGTCGCCACGCCATGCTGGCCGGCGCCCGTCTCCGCGATGATGCGCGTCTTGCCCATGCGCCGCGCAAGCAGGATCTGCCCGAGGCAGTTGTTGATCTTGTGGCTGCCCGTATGGTTCAGCTCGTCGCGTTTCAGATAAACCTTGGCACCACCGAAATGTTCGGTAAGCCGCTCGGCGAGATAGAGCGGGCTCGGCCGGCCGACATAGTCGCGCTGCATGAAGTCGATCTCGGCCTGGAAGGCGGGATCGGCCTTCGCCGCCGCATAGGCCTTTTCGAGATCGAGCACCAGCGGCATCAGCGTCTCGGCGACGAAGCGCCCGCCGAAAATGCCGAACCGCCCGCGCTCGTCAGGGCCGCTTCTCAACGTGTTTGGTTTGCTCAGGCTCAAGACAACTCTCTTTCGCTCTGCCCTCTCAGGCGGCTTTCGCCGCCTTGATGAAGGCTTCGATCAGGTCGGACGATTTCTGCCCCGGCGCGCTTTCGACACCGGAGGAAACATCCACGGCTTCCGCGCCGGTGATCCGGATCGCCTCGGCAACATTCTCCGCGGTGAGGCCGCCCGACAGCATCCAGGGCATGTCGGGCCTGTGTCCGGCGATCAGCGACCAGTCGAAAACAAGGCCGTTTCCGCCGGGCAGCGCGCCCGTCATAGATTTAGGTGGTTTGGCATCGAACAGCAACAAATCGGCGGAATCTCGGTAAATATCGCCTGCTTCCGGATCGCCCGGCTCGGCGACGCCGATGGCTTTCATCAGGGTGATGCCGTAGCGGCGCTTGAGTTCCATGAGCCGTTCCGGCGTCTCCGCGCCATGGAGCTGCAGGATGTCCGGGCGGATCGCCTGCACCATCGCATCGAAGGCCGTGTCGTCGGCATCCACGCTGAGCGCCACCTTGAGCACCGAGGAGGGCACACGGGCGGCAAGCGGCCCGGCCTTGTCGAAGCTGACGAAGCGCGGGCTCTTTGCCACGAAGGTAAAGCCGAGATAGTCGGCGCCTGCCGCCACCGCCGCATCCACCGTTTCGGGCGTCGAAAGACCGCAGATTTTGACGCGCACCGTCATGGGCTTGTCAGGCCGCCAGCGAGCGGGCGATCTCATCGGCCGCCGCCGCCGGGCTCCCCGCGCCGGTGATCGGTCGGCCGATGACGAGCACATCGGCGCCGAGCGCCAGCGCTTCAGCCGGCGTCATCACGCGCTTCTGGTCGCCGAGTTCGCTGCCGGCGGGGCGGATGCCCGGCACGATCAGCTTGAACTCCCGCCCGAGGTCGCGCTTCAGCATCTCGATTTCATGGGCCGAACAGACGACGCCGTCGAGGCCCGCTTCGGCCGCAAGGCCCGCCAGCCGGCGTACGTGGTCTGAGGGCGTGCCCGTAACGCCGGTATCGGCAAGGTCCGAGGCATCGAGGCTTGTCAGCATGGTGACGGCGATGACGAGGGGGCGGGTGTCGCCAGCCTCTTTCGCGGCCTCGGCGGCGGCCCGCATCATCGCCTTGCCGCCCGCGGCATGAACATTGACGATGGCGGGCTTCAGCGGCAGCACCGCGCGGATGCCGCCCGCTACCGTGTTCGGAATGTCGTGGAGCTTCAGGTCCAGGAAGATCGGCAGGCCCGCTTCCGCAACCGCGTGATAGCCGGACGGCCCGAGCGCGTTGAAGAACTCCATGCCGAGCTTGAGCCCGCCGACGCGGCCCTCGAGGTCGCGGGCAAGCGCGATGGCCCGGCCGAGTTCGGTCGTGTCGAGGGCGCAGAAGATGGGGTTCCTGGAGGTCATGCCATATCGCCTTCCCTGGGGCCCGGATAGGGGCGGAGGGTGGTTTCCGCGCCTTATAACAGATCGGCGCAGACCGGGGATAAGTTTCTAGCTCTCGCCGCGGAGCGCCGGAAGATGGGCGCCCGCATCGCGGATTTCCGCGGCTTTTGCGGATTTCTTGCGCCGGGCCTGCGCCCAGGCGCCCATGCCGCCGATCAGGATGCCGAGAAAAACGGAACCGAGGATGACCGCAAAAAGCGGCACCTCGAAGCCGAGCGCGGGCGCAGCCGTGTCGAAGGGGTCGAGGCTGAAGGTCACGGCCCCCCTGTTGGCAATGGCGAGCGCCATCACAAGGACGATGACGGGCGGCAGGATGATCCAGCGCAGGAGTTTCAACTTGGTCGGCCTTGTCCAGAACGGTCCGGCGAGGGCGGCAGTCGGCGATCAGTCCTCGTCGCCGTCGTCGCCATCATGGCTCATCAGCTTGTCGTCGGAAATGTCGGCGTTATTGAGGCGCTCGCGCAGTTCCTTGCCCGTCTTGAAAAAGGGCACCGACTTTTCCTCGACATGAACGGGCTCGCCGGTCCGCGGGTTCCGTCCCGTGCGCGCAGGCCGGCTCTTCACCGAAAAGGCGCCGAAACCACGCAATTCCACCCGGTCGCCCCGGGCGAGCGCGGCGGAAATCTCGTCGAAGACCGTGCTGACGATCCGTTCCACGTCGCGCTGATAGAGATGGGGATTGGCTTGCGCGAGACGGGCGACAAGTTCCGATTTGATCATGTTCCTGCGTCCCCCGGCTGCGCCTCATTTTGTTGCCCGCCACCGGCCGGAAGCGGCGGGAACCTTGTCGTGTTAGCGGTCAGGTTGCCAAACGCTTGTCAGACCGTCAAGTGTAAGTCTTTTTGCCTGCTGCGTTTTTCCGGCCAGACCCTCAATGGTAAAGAGCGCCGCCTCGCCTGCCGCCCGGCCCATGAAGCCCGCAAATCCACGCACCGGGTAGGTCGGTTCCCAATCGGTCACGGGGAGCGAGGCATCCACGCCATGCTCGCTGGCGAGCCAGGCAAGAGCGGCGTCCTCGCCGCCGAGCCCGTCGACAAGCCCGTTCTCGACCGCCTGCCAGCCGGTATAGACCCGCCCGTCGCCCACTTGCCGCGTCGTCGCCTCGTCCATGCCCCGCCGCTCCGAGACGAGCCGCAGGAACCAGGCATAGGACGTATCGATCATGTCCTGCGTCGCCTTGATGGCGCGGGGATCGGCCTTGTGGAAGGGGCTGGGCTCGGCCTTGAGCGGCGAGGATTTGATCTCCTTCATCTCGACGCCGATATTGCCGAGCAGTTCCTCGAGTTGGGTCCACTGGAAGAGCACGCCGATCGAACCGGTGATTGTGTTGCCACGCGCCACGATATGGTCGGCGGAAAGGGCGGCGATATAGCCGCCCGAAGCGGCCACCGTGCCGAGCACCGCCACCACCGGCTTTTCCTGTGCCACGGCGCGCACGGACTCATAAAGCGCCTCGGCGCCCGTCGTCGTGCCGCCAGGACTGTCGATCGAGAGGATGACCGCCTTGACGCTGCTGTCCTTGGCGATCTTTTCCAGCATGTCCTGCTGATAGCGGTCGTCGACGATGATGCCGCCAATCGTCACGCGCGCGATATGGGTCTGCTTGAAGGGCATGCCGCGATCGGCAGTGAGGACGATCAGCGCAAGGACGAGCGCGGCAACGGCGCCCGCACGCCAGAGAAACAGACGGCGCTTCAGGCGCCGCCGGTCGGCAAGAGTATCGGCGTCGAGCGGCACGGGGTTTCCTCCAGCTATCCGGTCAGGACCGGGAGCTTAACGCCGCAGGAAATTCTGTAAACGGTTTCGCTGCGGCAGCTTATCGGCGCCGAAACGAAAACGGGGCGGCCGAAGCCGCCCCGTTTGGCAAATCCGGACCTGAGGCCGGATCATTTGTCGTCGGAATTGGCCTTGTTGAGGGCCGCACCCAGAATGTCGCCGAGCGAGGCGCCCGAGTCGGACGAGCCGTACTGGGCGACCGCTTCCTTCTCTTCCGCGATTTCCAGCGCCTTGATCGAGAGCTGGATCTTGCGGGCGGTGCGGTCGAACTGCGTCACGCGCGCATCGACCTTGTCGCCCACGGCGAAACGCTCGGGGCGCTGGTCGGCACGGTCACGCGCGAGTTCGGCGCGACGGATGAAGGACGGCATGTTGTCTTCGCCGACCGTCACTTCGAGGCCGTTATCGGTCACACCCGTCACCGTGCAGGTGACGACGGCGCCCTTGCGCATCTCGCCGAGCGATTCCATCGGATCGCCGCCGAGCTGCTTGATGCCGAGCGAGATGCGTTCTTTCTCGGTGTCCACATCGAGCACGACGGCCTTGACCACCTGGCCCTTCTGGTAGTCCTGCATGGCTTCTTCGCCAGCACGGTTCCAGTCGAGATCGGACATATGCACCATGCCGTCGACATCCGCGTCGAGACCGACGAAGAGGCCGAATTCGGTGATGTTCTTGATCTCGCCTTCGACGACGGTGCCGGGCGGGAAGCGCTCGGCGAAGGTCGTCCAGGGGTTGTCCATGCAATGCTTGAGGCCGAGCGAGATGCGGCGCTTCACCGGATCCACTTCG